>NZ_JAMYUA010000012.1:0-162368 GCF_040322715.1 Mesorhizobium sp. M0106
TTAATTTTTCTTCTCCCCCCCGGCCCGCCCCTGTTTGTCGCGGCGGCTTGTTTTTCTTTGCATGTTCGCTTTTTTTGGCTATGGGCGGGCGCGGGGTTTTCGGCGGGGGCGCGCGGCAAGTCACGGATGTACTGGCGGTCGCGCGAGAAGCGCGCCGGAGCGAAAGACCCCGACAAGCCGAAGCAGCAGATTGCTGCCGGCCCGGCCAAAACGCTCCCGATCAGGCTACCAAGCATGGGAAGGCGGGATTTTGTCCCGCCTTTTTGCTGTCTGGATTTTAAACGCCGACAATTGGCGAAACCGGCGATACAGCTCCTTCTCCCCGTATAGTGACGGGGAGAAGGACGCTTTCGCCGAAGCTTTCGCCAATTGTCAACGTTGCTCAGCAAAGTCGGCGAGTTGCACTCAACCCACCCACTCCAGCGGCACATGCCCCGGATCGGTCTCGACCCTTTTCAGCCAGGCGGCCACCGCCGGATAGGCGTCGAGCTGGAAGCCGCCCATCTCGGCCGTATGCGTATACGCGTAGAGCGCGATGTCGGCGACGCTCAGAGCATCGCCGGCAAAGAACGTGCTGCCAGCCAGGTGCTTGTCCATGACGCCGAGCGCCTTGTTGCCGCGCTCCAGCGTCACCGCCAGCCGCTCCGGCGTCGCATCCTTGGCTCTTTCAGGGAAGGTCAGCAGCGCCCTGCGCACGGCGATATAAGGCTCATGGCTGTATTGCTCGAAGAACAGCCACTGATAGGCCAGCGCGCGTTCGTATCTGTCCGCCGGCAGAAACCGCGTGCCTTCGGCGAGATAGAGCAGGATGGCATTGGATTCGGCCAGCCGGCGGCCGTCGTCGAGTTCGAGCAGCGGCACCATGGCGTTCGGGTTTTTCGCGACATAGTCGGGCTTGCGCGTGTCGCCGGTGTGCGAGCTGACCTCGACATTGGTGAAAGCGATGCCGAGCTTGGCCATCAACAGGCGCGGCTTGTAGCAATTGCCGCTGTCGATCATTCCATAGAGTATCATCGGTGCTCCCCCTTGCTCGCAACCACCCGTCTCAGGGCTTGATCCAGCCTCTATCGCGGCAGCGGCGGCTTCATCCAGTGATTTGTTTTGGCGTAACCATCAGCGCCGCTGATGCATTTCAGGATATATCGAGATTCAAGTCAGGCCGAGCCGAGAAGGGTGGGTTCCGAGAACCGGAGCGGAGCGTACTTTGGGTACGTGAGCACCGGAAGCGCAGGAAACCGCCGTTCGCAGGCCGGCATCACTTGAATCTCGACATATCCTAGCCGAATAGGGGGATGACGTTGTTGTCCCTGCCAAGCAGCCTGTCGATCGACAGCGGCTCCTCGTCGAACAGCGTACCGGCCAGCGCCGGCCGGGCAAGGTAAAAGCCCTGCAGCAGGTCGACGCCGCCATCCAGCGCGACGCGCAGATGCGTGGCGTTCTCGACGCCTTCGACCAGCACCTTGGCGCCACGGTCGTGCAGCGTCGAAACTAGCGGCCGGAAAAACCGCTCGGCGGCGGCATGGCGGCAGAATTCTGCGAACCAGGTGCCGTCGATCTTGACGATGTCGGGCTGCACCAGCGCTACCCTTTCTTCGGTCGAATGCCCGGTGCCGAAATCGTCGATGGCGATGCGGACGCCGTCGCGCCGCATCTCGCGCGCCAGGCTGACAAGCACCTTGTCGCCGGCCGCCTGTTCGGTGATCTCGCAGACCAGCATGCCAGGATGCAGGCCGAAATCCGCCAGATGCCTGGTCATCAGCCTGATTTCGGCCAGCGCCCGTGCGGGGTCATCGTTGATCAGCGGATTGTAATTGAAGAACAGGTCGAGCCCGTCGACGCCGATGTTGCGGAAGTTGCGCAAATGCAGCACCCGGCACATGGTTTCGACAAACAGCCGATCCGCTGCCGGCACACCTTCGAAGAAGATTTGCGGCGCCACCGGCCTGCCTGCGCGATGCGGCTCGATCAGTCCCTCGACCGCGACGGCGGCGAGAAACCTGCCGCGCGGCGCGAAGACCGGCTGGTAGGCGCTCCTCAGCCGGAATGCGCCGTAGACGCCATATTCGATGCCGACCTCGTCGGCAAAGATCGCTTCGCCGACCTTGCGCCGCATGTCGGCCCGCCCGGTCACGATGCCACCCTGCGCCCGAAAGCCCGCATCGGCCGCCGCGATGGCGAAACGGCCGCGGGAACTTTGTCCTTATCGGGCGACACCGCTGATGCTTGCCCGGCTTTGTCGAAGACGTGAAAGCTGGTCGGTGCAAGCTCGGGGCGTGCCAGCACGAAGCCTTGCACCATCGAGGCGCCCGACTTTTCGGCGAGCTCGAGCTGCCAGCCCGTCTCGATGCCCTCGAATACCGTACGGATGCCTTGCTCTTCGAAGCTTGTCACCATAGCGGTCAGCAAGGCGAAGCCGGCACCGGACTCCATCAGCGTCATGATCCAGTCGGCGTCGAACTTGACGATGTCTGGCCTGAGTTCCTTGATGCGATTGATGTCGGACTCCTCGGCGCCGTAATCGTCGACGGCAATGCGCAAACCATTGCCCCTGAGCGCCTCGACGAAATTGTAGAGCGTTTCCTGCGACGCCGATTTCTGTTCGGTGACCTCGCAGACGACGCGGCGCGGATCGATGTCGGCCTCGTGCAGCACCAGCCGCATGTCGCGCAGCGCCTTGTCGGCGATGCTGCGGTCGGTGAACACCGATGGATCGAAATTAATGAAGATGGAGGCGTCTCGCGGCAGGCAGGCGCCGGCGTTCAGAAGGTGCAGCGTCCGTGTCAGCGCCTCGATATGCAGGCGGTCGACCGCCGGACAGCTGTTGAAGAAACTCATTGGCGGCTGCGGCTCGCCTTCGCGGAACGGCCGGATCAGCCCCTCGAACGCGACGACGGAAAGCTTGCCCTTGTTGAAGGCGAAGATCGGCTGGAAAGCGCTTTGCAGCGTATAGACCCCCCAGACACCGCTGGCGGTGCCGTCATCATGGCGGATGATATGGGCAAGCCCGATGCTGCGCGTCACGGTTCCTCGCTGTGCGAGACTGGCGGACCGGCTACGGTCCCTGCCGTTCTAGCTTTTACCGATCGTTGGTGAATTTATTGTTTCCAGCATTGCGCGCTGGCTCATTCGACAATGCCTGCGCTGGGCTTGCGCTTGACCAGATGATGCGACATGAGAGGCGCCGCGGCGCCTTCGCCCGCCGGTCTTTTCTGGAGATATCTGTCATGGCCTTTCTTGCCGACGTCCTTTCCCGCGTAAAGCCTTCCGCGACCATCGCGGTGACGCAGAAGGCGCGCGAGCTGAAAAACGCCGGCCGCGACGTGATCGGGCTGGGCGCCGGCGAGCCGGACTTCGACACCCCCGACAACATCAAGAACGCCGCGATCGAGGCCATCCGCCGCGGCGAGACGAAGTATCCGCCGGTATCCGGCATCGTGCCGCTGCGCGATGCGATCGCGAAAAAATTCAAGCGCGAGAACAATCTCGACTACCGGCCGGAGCAGACCATCGTCGGCACCGGCGGCAAGCAGATCCTGTTCAACGCCTTCATGGCGACGCTGAACCCCGGCGACGAGGTGATCATCCCGCGGCCCTACTGGGTCAGCTATCCCGAAATGGTGGCAATCTGCGGCGGCACCTCGGCCTTTGCCGACACCTCGATCGACAACGGCTTCAAGCTGACGGCGACCGTGCTGGAAAAGGCGATCACGCCGCGCACCAAATGGCTGTTGATGAACTCGCCGTCCAACCCCTCGGGCGCCGCCTATACCGAGGCGGAGCTCAAGGGCCTGGCCGATGTGCTGTTGAAGCATCCCCATGTCTGGGTGCTGACCGACGACATGTACGAGCACCTGACTTATGCCGACTTCGTCTTCAAGACCATCGCCGAGGTCGAGCCGAAGCTCTATGAGCGCACGCTGACGATGAACGGCGTGTCAAAGGCCTATGCCATGACCGGCTGGCGCATCGGCTATGCGGCAGGCCCGGTGCCGCTGATCAAGGCGATGGACATGATCCAGGGCCAGCAGACCTCCGGCGCCTGCACCATCGCCCAATGGGCGGCGGTCGAAGCGCTGAACGGCCCGCAGGATTTCATCCCGAAGAACAAGGCGATCTTCCAGGGCCGGCGCGATCTCGTCGTCTCGATGCTCAACCAGGCGCGCGGCATCACCTGTCCGTCGCCGGAGGGTGCGTTCTACGTCTATCCCTCCTGTGCCCAGCTGATCGGCAGGAAGACCAAGAGCGGCAAGGTGATCGACAGCGACGAAACCTTCTGCTCGGAACTGCTCGAGGCCGAGGGCGTGGCGGTTGTTTTCGGCTCGGCCTTTGGCCTCGGCCCGAACTTCCGCATCTCCTACGCCACGTCGGAGGCTCTGCTCGAAGAGGCCTGCACGCGCATCCAGCGCTTTACCGCCGCGCTGGTCTGAGACGTTTCAGCCGCCATACTGCTCGTCGTTCACCTTCTCCAGCCAATCGACATGCACACCCTCGATCGCCTCCTGCATGGCGATGTGGGTCATCGCCGATTTGGGCGCGGCGCCGTGCCAGTGCTTTTCGCCGGCCGCAAAGGAGACGACGTCGCCGGCCCTGATCTCCTGCAGCGGCCCGCCCCAGCTTTGCACGAGACCGGCACCGGATGTGACATAGAGCGTCTGGCCAAGCGGATGCGTGTGCCAGTGGGTGCGGGCGCCGGGCTCGAAGCTGACCAGCGTGGCTCTGAGCCGCGCCGGTGCCTCTTTCTCGATGATCGGCGTCTGCAAAACCCGGCCAGTGAAGTATTTTTCCGGCGCAACAATCGTCGGCACGCTGCCGCAGGCAATAATCTTCATCGTCGCAAGTCCTCGATTCAATCCAGTGTCTTAGACCCTACCACTTTCGTCCGATGCCGGCTGCATCTCCTGCCGGCTGCGGGCAAAACGCGGCCAGAACAGACCGGTCCGCGTGCGGTAAGCGTCGTAGGCATCGGCCAACCTTGTCCGCGAAAATTTTCGCTCTTCGTCCAAGGCTGCGATCACGTAGATCGTAACGATGCCGGCGACCGGCACCACCGCCCAGACCGACCAGGTCGCGATACCCCATCCGATCCAGAAGATGATGTAGGACGTGTAGAACGGATGCCGGACATGGAGATAAGGGCCTTCGGTCACCAGGCTGTCGGGATTGTCAGGATCGAATGCGAACCGCAGCCCCGCCTTGCGGGAGACCGAGATCGCCCACCAGAACAGCGCCGAGCTTGCCAGTTCGATGGCGAGCCCGCCGATCTTCGCCGCCACCGGCTGCCGCTCGATCCACAGCAGCGCAAGAAAGAACAGCGCCGTGCCGACCACGACGGCCGAAATGATCATCGCGCCTTGAGACATGGTCTGCGACTGGAAATGCGCGCGCATCGACCAGGCATATTGGCCGAGCGTCGCGATGCTGCTGATCGAGACGAGAAGGTCGAGCGTGGATTCCATCATCAGGCTCCGGGGGTTAGCTGTGGTGGATTCGTTCATCATACCCGGCGCAAGCCGAGAAATCATTTCTTAACCACCGTTCTAAACAACATGGTGACCTCGGCATGCGATGTTGACCTGGAGACAATCCCAAGGTCCAAACCAGATATGGCCGTTTCCCACCGCACGATCCGCACGCCGCAAGCGGATTTGCGCCTCAGCCAGTCGTCGGGACCCGGCATCCCGCTTGTCCTGATCCACGGCTCGGGCAGTTCGCGCGCCGTATTCGCCCGCCAGTTCGACAGCCCGTTGGCCGCTGCCCATCGGTTGATTGCTTTCGACCTGCCCGGCCATGGCGAATCGTCGGACGCCCGCGATCCGGCGACGGACTACACCATCGCCGGCCTTGCCCAATCGGCGGCCCAGCTCCTCGATGCCTTGGGCATCGGCCGCGCCGTCGTCTTCGGCTGGTCGCTTGGCGGGCACGTGGCAATCGAACTCGCGAGTTTTCACCGCGCCGTCGGCGGGCTGATGCTGACCGGCGCGCCGCCGGTATCGAAGGGTCCTTTCGGCATGCTGCGCGGCTTCCACGCGCATTGGGACATGCTGCTGGCGTCCAAAAAGACATATTCCGAACGCGATGCCGAGCGCTTCGAGACGCTGTGTTTCGGCGACACCGCCGATCCGTCCTTTCGCCAAGCCATCCTGCGCACCGACGGCCGGCTGCGCGCCGCGGTGACGCGCGGCATGCTCACCGGCAAGGGCGCCGACCAGAGACAGGTGGTCGAGCAAGCCGCGTTTCCGGTCGCTATCGTCAATGGCGAAAACGATCCGTTCGTCCGGCTCGGCTATTTTGAGACGCTCGCATACGGCTCGCTGTGGGAGCATTGCCACATCGTCTCCGGCGCCGGGCATGCGCCTTTCTGGGAGCGTGCGGACCTGTTCAATCCGTTGCTCGCGCGCTTTGCCGAGACGGTGGCGGTGCAGCGCGTCGACGCACCCCCGCTGGCGTCGCGCCGAACCGGCACCGGCTGAACCGGCCCCAACTTCAAATCCCTTCAACCTCAAATCCCTTGCCCTCCCGGCCTGCCCGTGGGACGATGCCCTTTGGGTAGGTGGCAAATTGAAAAAAGCCTCGCCCGCGACGGCCGACAGGCCGGCCGCCGCTTACAGGGAAACGCCTGAGTGGAGGTCAGCCATGGGTACTCGCGCCGGAGGACGACGCACGGGACCGAAATGCATTGCCATAGTCGGTCCCTTCGCAAGCGGTAAGACGACACTTCTCGAAGCCATACTCGCCCGTACAGGCGCCATTCCCCGCCAGAATCCCGTTTCGTCCGGAAATACCGTTTCCGATCATTCGCCCGAGGCGCGCGCTCACGGCATGAGCGTCGAGGCGACCTTCGCCACCACCGATTTCATGGGTGAGCCGTTCACCTTCGTCGATTGTCCCGGCTCCATCGAATTCTCCTTCGAAGCCGAGCCGGTGCTGGCCGCCTGCGACGTCGCCGTGGTCGTTGCCGAGGCCGACGAGAAGAAGATCCCTGCCCTGCAGCTTATCATGCGCAAGCTCGACGATCTCGGCGTGCCGCGCATGCTGTTCCTGAACAAGGTCGACAAGGCGATAGCAGGTGTGCGCGACACGCTGAAGATGCTGCAGCCGGCAAGCTCGGTGCCATTGCTGCTGCGCCAGATCCCGCTGCGCAAGGACGGCGTCGTCATCGGCTCGATCGACCTCGCTCTGGAGCGTGCCTACATCTACCGCGAATATGCCGAGAGCGAGGTCGCCCAGATCCCGAGCGACGACAAGGCGCGCGAGCTCGAGGCGCGCTTTTCCATGCTGGAGACGCTCGCCGACCATGACGACCGGCTGATGGAGCAATTGCTGGACGAGATCGAACCGCCGAAGGATGCGATCTTCGACGACCTTGCCGCCGACCTGCGCGACGGCATGGTGACGCCGGTGCTGATCGGCACCGCCGAGAAGGGCAACGGCGTGCTGCGCCTGTTGAAGGCGATCCGTCACGACGCACCCGACAGCGAGGCGACGTGCCAGCGTCTCGGCGCGCCCGATGGCAATGCCACCGTTGTCCAGGTGATGAAGACCATCCACACCGCGCATGGCGGCAAGCTGTCGGTGTCGCGCATCCTGTCCGGCCAGGTCGCCGACGCCGCCGAGCTGTTCCTTTCCAATGGCGAAACGGCAAAGGTCTCCGGCATCTACAAGATGCTCGGCAAGGATCAGGTCAAGCTGACTTCGGCCAAGGCCGGCGACACGGTCGCGCTCGGCAAGCTGGACGCCGTCAGGACCGGCCAGACGCTGAGCTCGACCAAGGGCGGCATCCAGCCGCTGGTCACGCTGGCGCCGCCGCAACCGGTCTTCGCCTTCGCGCTGCGGCCGAAAGAGCGCAAGGACGAGGTCAAGATGTCGGCCGCCATCCAGCGCCTGGCCGAGGAAGATCCCTCGCTCAACCTGCATCACAACCAGGATTCGGCCGAAACCGTGCTGTCTGGCCATGGCGAGATGCATCTGCGCGTCGTGCGCGAGCGGCTGGAAGGCAAGAACCAGATCCCGGTCGAAGGCCATGTGCCGGCCGTGCCCTACCGCGAGACGATCCGCAAAGCGACGCAGCAGCGCGGCCGCCACAAGAAACAATCGGGCGGCCACGGCCAGTTCGGCGACGTCGTGATCGAGATCAAACCGCTGCCGCGCGGGTCAGGCTTCCAGTTCACAGATACGATCACCGGCGGCGTCGTGCCGAAAACCTACATCCAGTCGGTCGAGACCGGCGTGCGTGACTACCTGAAGTCCGGGCCGCTCGGCTTCCCGGTCGTCGATGTTGCCGTCAACCTTTCCGACGGCTCCTACCATGCGGTCGATTCCTCCGACATGGCCTTCCAGATGGCAGCGAAGCTGGCGATGAAAGAAGGCATGGCCGCGTGCTCGCCGGTGCTGCTCGAGCCGGTGATGAAGGTCGAGATCGTCACGCCGTCCGACGCGACGTCGAAGATCATTGCGCTGATCCCGCAGCGGCGCGGCCAGATCCTCGGCTACGACGCGCGGCCCGACTGGCCCGGATGGGACGTCGTCGAGGCGACCATGCCGCAAGCCGAGATCGGCGACCTCATCATCGAGCTGCGCTCGGCCACGGCGGGTGTCGCCAGCTACCGGGCCGTCTTCGACCACATGGCCGAACTCACCGGGCGGTTGGCCGACGAAGCGCTGAACGCCAACGGCAAGGCCGCCTGAGCCGCCTTTGCGGCCCAACAGGAAACGGCGCCCGGATCATTCGGGCGCCGTTTCTTGCGGACCGTCTTCGTGGGAGGCGAAACGGCAGGTCCGCCGCATGCTTGCCGCCGGTGTTTTGGCGGAGGAAGGTTCGGACGCGGTAGCTGCCTGAGCCCGGGTCGTCCGAGTGATGCCCCCATCCCCCGGACGAGCCACACCGCGTCCTGTACTCTGCTTAATCGATTTGGCGCGCCCGCGGCATGTTACCCGAGGTTACATGTCACTGTTACGCGACCGTTCCGGCCGATTTTCTGGCGATGTGTTGGTTTCGGGCAACAAAAAAGCCGGATCAATGAAGACCCGGCTGAGTTTGATTGGAAGTGCCTGTTAAGGCTAACCTCCAGAGGGGAACACTCGAGAGCGCTAATGGGAGGAGAACGCGCTCAGGAGATGATCTATATATGTGCTCTTCATGCCCAAGAAACAAGCATCTATTTTGCAACACTCACATGCAAAAAGGCGCCGGCTGTGGTCTAATCCGTCCCGAAGCGCAATAGGACCAGTTGAATCGCTGAAATACAGCCTGCGGCAAGGCAAAAATCGATCCGCGGCCGCGAATCAGCAGCGATTCCTGCTCGGAAAGTCGAAAAACGCAGGATGACGTGGAATCGTGCAGCACGCGTTTGTTTTTTCGGCAGCCAGACCTTGCTGGTGCATGCCGCCCAAAAGCCCGCCATCGAGCTTGACCTGAGGTGCGGCGGCTTGGGTTACATGCCGGACAAGACCTGAAGCGCGTTGCGGGAGACCGTTCAAGGCCGCGCCCGTAAGGAGAGCTATATGCGAGCCGCTTCGGCGATCGCCGGCAGCATCATCTTCCTTGCAGCGGCGCCCGGCGTGGTCGCCGGACTGCTGCCTTGGCTGCTGACCGATCGCTATCGCCTGCCCTGGTCGAGCCTGCCCGGTTTCGTTCCTGTGGGCTGGCTGCTGGTTGTCGCCGGCACAGCCATACTGCTGCACGCCTTTGCCCGGTTTGCCCTGGAGGGCCTGGGTACCCCCCCGCCCCGGTCGCACCGACCGAAAGGCTGGTCGTCGGCGGCATCTACCGCCATGTCCGCAATCCGATGTACGTCGCCGTGCTGTCGATCGTCCTCGGCCAGGCACTGCTGTTTTCGAGCTGGACGGTCGCCGCCTATCTCGTCATCGCCGCGGCCGCCATGATCTCCTTCGTGAGACTATATGAGGAACCGACGCTTGCCCGCCGCTACGGTGACGAATACGAGGCCTACCGCCGTGCCGTACCAGGCTGGCTGCCCCGCCTGACACCTTGGCGCGGCTGAAGCAGGCTCCAAGGCAACGTCACCACGGCAGCGGGCCGTCCTCGTTCGAGAACGTGCCCGTCGGACCGTTCGCGTCGAGAAGCGCGAGGCGCACCGGCTCCCGCGCGGCCTGTTCGACGGTGCGCGAACCTTCGAAGTTGTTCAGCTCCGTCGCGGTGTAGCCCGGGCAGGCAGCGTTGACCTTGATGCCGGTCTCCTCGAGCTCGATGGCGAAGGCGAGCGTCATCGCGTTGACGGCCGTCTTCGACGGGTTGTAAACGGCGCCAAACGAAGTGCGGTACGCAAAGGCCGGATCCGCGTTCAATGTCAGCGAGCCGGCGCCGCTCGATACGTTGACGATACGTGCCGCCGGCGCCTCACGAAGGAGCCGCAGCATCGCTTGCGTGACGGCGACGATGCCAAACACGTTCGTCTCGAATACCGCGCGTACGTCGTCGAGGGAGGCAACGCTCGGGCGGCCCGAATTGATGATCTCCTCGAGCGGCTTGCCCGGCTTTCCCGCATGGGAGATGCCGGCATTGTTCACCAGCACGTCGAGGCGGCCGAGTTCGATGCGGATGCGCTCTGCCGCGGCGGCGATCGACGCCTGGTCGGTGACGTCGAGCTGCAGGGCGTGGGCATCCTCTCCGATGCTATTTGCGGCTGCCTCGGCATGCTCGAGCCTGCGCGATCCTACGAGCACGGTAAGGCCGTTCGCCGCGAGGTCCTTGGCGATCTGAAGACCGATGCCCTTGTTGGCCCCGGTGACCAGGGCGACGGGTTTGTCCTGCATGGTAATCTCCTTTTGTGCACCGATATGTGGCCAACACCGCCTTGCCGTGCTAGATACAAGTCAAACGGAACCACGTTCCATATATATCCGGAACACGGTTCCGTTTGCAAGAGGTAATTTGATGGGCGAAAAAACGCCGAACGGCAAAACGGATCAAGGCGATGGTCTGGAACCCCGCGACCGCGCGGATCGGCACGTGCGCGCCGACGCACGGCGCAACATCGACGCGTTGCTCCGGGCGGCCATGGCGGTGTTCGCGACCTCCGGCGTGGAGGCTCCGGTGCGAGAGATCGCGGAAAAGGCTGGCGTCGGCGTCGGCACCGTCTACCGCCATTTTCCACAGCGCTCGGACCTGATCGTGGCCGTCTTCCGCAACGAGGTCGACGCCTGTGCGGACGCCGCGCCGATCCTGGCCAGGAAGCATGAGCCGGGTGAAGCGCTGGCCCTGTGGATGCAGCGCTATGTGGATTTCATCACGGCAAAACGCGGCCTCGCGGCAGCCTTGTACTCAGGCAATCCGGCCTTCGACACTTTGCCTGCCTATTTCAACCAACGGCTCCGGCCCGCGCTCCAAACATTGCTGGAGGCAGCGGCCGCGGCCGGCGAGGTGCGCGCCGACATCGAGCCGGGCGACCTGTTGGGGGCGGCCGCCAGCCTTGCCATGCCGGCACATGGCGGCGGCCCTGCCCAGGCGCGGCGCATGGTTGCCTTGCTGGTCGACGGTTTGCGCTACGGCGCCAGCACGCTGGCGGATACGCGTTCCTAAAGCGCGTTGCGTTCGACCGACCTGATGCGACGCGCTTTAGGTTCTTGTTTGATGCATGTCGTTATCGCAAAACCGCTGCACACTTTTGCGCGACATGCATTAAATCAGAACGACCAGCTGCGCGCCTTGGCGATGATGAAATCGCGGAAGACATGCAGCTTCGCCTGGTTCTTCATCGCGTCGGGATAGGCGAAATAGGTATCGAAGGACGGCACTTCGGTCTCGGGCAGCAATTGCACCAGCCCGGAATCCTTGCTGACCACATAATCGGGCAGCATGGCGATGCCGGCGCCGCCCTGCACCGCCCGCTTGATCGACAGGATGTCGTTGATCTGCAGCGTCGGTACCCTTTGCCCGCCTTCGAAATCGCCGACCGTTTCCAGCCAGTTCAGTTCCGACAGATGCGCCGGCACCGGCACGCCGAAGGTGACGATGCGATGGGTTTTCAGCTCGGCAATGGAATTCGGCTTGCCGTATTTGTTCACATAGGAGGGCGCCGCGTAGAGATGGAAATGCACGGTGAACAGGCGGCGCTGGATGAGGTCGGGCTGCTGCGGCTGGCGCAGCCGGATGGCGCAGTCGGCCTGGCGCATCGTGAGATCGAGCTCCTCATTGGCCAGGATGAGCTGCAGGCTGACCTCGGGATACAGCTCGATGAATTCCTGCACGCGCTCGGTCAGCCAGCCGGCGCCGAGGCCGACCGTGGTCGTCACCCTGAGCACGCCGGAGGGCCGGTCCTTGGTTTCGGTCAGTCGCGACTTGATGGTTTCGAGCTTCATCAGCACGTCGTGCGCCGTGCGGAACAGCATCTCGCCCTGCTCGGTCAGCACTAGGCCGCGGGCGTGGCGATTGAACAGCGGCACGCCGACATCATGCTCGAGCGCGCTGACCTGCCGCGAGATCGCCGATTGCGACAAATGCAGTGTTTCCGCGGCATGGGTGAACGACCCCGCTTCCGCCGCGGCGTGAAACACGCGTAGCTTGTCCCAATCCAACGCCATGATTTCCCCTCGTCCTGTTTTCTGGCGTCCGCCTGTTTTCGGCGTCTGAATGAAAAATCAGGCTTTTGCGCGGCTTTTCTCAGCCGCTTATCGAACAATCACTCCGCCGCTTCGCGGTGAACCTCGATCCCCGCCAGATATTTTTCCGCCTCGAGCGCGGCCATGCAGCCGAGCCCGGCCGCCGTCACCGCCTGGCGGTAGATGTCGTCGGTTACGTCGCCGGCGGCGAACACGCCCGGCATGTCGGTGCGGGTCGAATCCGGCGCCGTCCACAGATAGCCGTTCGGCTTCTGCTTCAGCTTGCCGGCAAACAGCTCGACCGCCGGCGCGTGGCCGATCGCCACGAACACGCCGTCGACCACCAGATGCATCTCCTGCCCGGTCACCACGTTGCGCAGCTTCAGCCCTTCGACCGACGGCGGCAGCGGCGCCTTGCCGGGCCTGCCGGTGATCTCGTCGACCACCGTGTCCCAGATGACGCGGACATTGTCTTTCCGCAGCAGCCGCTCGCGCAGGATGCGCTCGGCGCGGAAATCGCTGCGCCTGTGGATAACGGTGACGCTCTTGGCCAGGTTGGAGAGATAGAGCGCTTCCTCCACCGCCGAATTACCGCCGCCGATCACCGCGACGTCCTTGCCGCGGTAGAAGAAGCCGTCGCAGGTGGCGCAGGCCGAGACGCCAAAACCCATGAAGGTGTGTTCGCTCGGGATGCCCAGCCATTTCGCCTGCGCGCCGGTGGCGATGATCAGCGCGTCAGCGGTATAGATCGTGCCGGAATCGCCCTTGGCGCGGAACGGCCGCACGTTGAGGTCGACCTCGGTGATGATGTCGTTGACGATGTCGGTGCCGACATGCTCGGCCTGCCTGAGCATCTCGCTCATTAGCCATGGACCCTGGATCGGTTCGGCGAAGCCCGGATAGTTTTCGACATCGGTGGTGATCATCAGTTGCCCGCCCTGCTGCAGGCCGGCGACCAGCATCGGCTTGAGCATGGCGCGGGCGGCATAGATCGCCGCCGTATAGCCGGCGGGGCCGGAGCCGATGATGAGAACAGGCGCGTGCTTGGTGATCATGAAAAGCCTCTGCGGGGAGCAGCCATGGATTGTGGCATGAACTCTCGTCGATTGTTGCGCGTAATGTAAGTGTTGCCTGCGACGCCAGCAAGGCAAGTTGCCGTTCGTCCCCGGAAAGCTTCGGCGCCGGCGACGGCGACAAGCAACCCGCAGCAAGATGATGCGAAAATCCTCGATCCAGCGGATGGAATAGACAGCAAAGTCGTTTAATTACAAAGTCGCGAAAGATTCTTTCGCGTCACCACGGAAGCCACCATGCCGATCAAGGCCGATCTCGATGCCATCGACTGGAAGATCCTGCGCGAGCTTCAGCAGGACGGACGCATGACCAATGTCGAACTGTCGAGCCGCGTCGGCATTTCGGCGCCGCCGTGCCTGCGCCGCGTCAGGCGGCTGGAAGAGGCCGGCATCATCCGCGGCTACCGCGCTTTGCTCAACGCTCCGGCGCTCGGCCTCGACGTCGTCGCCTTCTGCCTGATCGGCCTGCATCACCAGGCCGACGCCGAACTCAAGACCTTCGCCGAGCGCACCCGCGGCTGGCCGATCGTGCGCGACGCCTGGATGGTGTCTGGCGAGTCCGATTTCCTGCTGCATTGCGTGGCGAGCGATCTCGGCACCTTCCAGACCTTCGTCATCGAGGAACTGGCCTCGGCCCCCAATGTCGATACGGTGCGAACCGCGCTGACCATCCGCCGGGTCAAAGACGAAGGGCTGGTGGCGTTTTCGGCTTAAGAGAGCAGGCAAAGCGGCTGCGAAACAAAAACCCGGAAACAAAAAACCCGCCTCGGCGGGCGGGATCGTCGGTGGAAATCATCACCATACCCAAATTAGTAGCATAGCTGCCGGCACAAAGCAAGAACAAAATTGCCTTCAGCGTTGAAGATTGGCTTCATTCCAGCTTGGGTTCCTCGCCCCACGAAAGTGGGGAGAGGTGGCTCGGCGAAGCCGAGACGGAGAGGGGAACCCGCTCTACGAAGCCCCCTCTCCGGCCGCTTCGCGGCCACCTCTCCCCCGCTTCGCGGTGGGCGAGGAACCCAGGTCCTGAGAGTTCGAGGATCACCCCACCTCGCAGAGGCGCGTTTCGACCATTTCGCACAAATGGTGATAGAGGCACAAATGCCCCTGCTGGATGATCGGCGTCGAGGTCGACGGTACGTTGAGCAGGATGTCGGAGAGCGGCTTCAGCTTGCCGCCGGTGTCGCCGGTCAGGCTGACCACCGTCATGCCCATCATGCGCGCCTGTTGGGCGGCGGCGAGGATGCTTGGCGAATTGCCGCTGGTCGAGATGGCGAGCAGCACGGCGCCCGCCGAACCATGCGCCTCGACCTGGCGCGCAAACACCGTGTCGAAGCCGTAATCATTGCCCCAGGCGGTCAGCACCGCCGCGTTGGCCGGCAGCGCGATGACGTTGTAGGCCTTGCGCTCCCTGAGGAAGCGGCCGACCAGCTCGCCGGCGATATGGATGGCGTCGCTGGCCGAACCGCCATTGCCTGCTATCAGCAGCGCCTTGCCCTGCGAAAGCGCGGCGACGACGGCGCTGACCGCCCGCTCCATCTCGCTGGTCAGGTCGCGCTCGACCATCGCCGAAATCGCGGCCGCCGAGCGGGCCAGGTAATCGTTCAGTTCGGACATGAAACCCTCAGTTCCCGGCGCGCAATCTGCCGATGGTGCCGGTCGTGCTCTTGCCGGCGACGAGGTCGACCAGCACGACGCGCCCGCCGGCCTTCTGCACGACATCGGCGCCAACCACCTGATCGACCGTATAGTCGGCGCCCTTGACCAGTATGTCGGGGCTCAGCGCCTCGATCAGCGAAAGCGGCGTATCCTCCTCGAAGATGACGACGGCGTCGACCGAGGCAAGTGCTGCCAGCACGCAGGCCCGGTCATGCTGGTCGTTGACCGGGCGCCCCGGCCCTTTCAGCCGGCGCACCGAGGCATCGCTGTTGAGGCCGAGCACCAGCCGGTCGCACTGGCTGCGCGCCGCATGCAACAGGCTGACATGGCCGGCATGCAGGATATCGAAACAGCCATTGGTGAAGCCGACGCTCAAGCCCTCGTCTTTCCAGGCCGAAACCATCCGCGCGGCGGCGGCGGCATCGAGGATCGCATCCAAGTGGGCGACCGGACCATGCGAGGCAAACAGCGCACCGGTGAGTTCCTCGATCGTCAGCCGCGCCGTGCCGCGCTTGCCGACGACAACACCGCCGGCGGCGTTGGCGATCGATCCGGCCATGACACGATCGGCGCCTGCTGCAAGAGCCAGCGCGAAGGTCGCGATTACCGTGTCGCCGGCGCCCGAAACGTCGAACACTTCGCGCGCCTGCGTGGCGATATGGCGGGCGTCGTCCGCACCGACGACGCTCATGCCCTTTTCGCTGCGCGTCGCGACGACGAAATCGAAACCGTGCGCCGAAATCAGCTGGCGTGCCGCCGCCTCGATTTCGTCGTCGGCAAACACTGCGCGGCCGACCGCCTCGCCGAGTTCCTTGCGGTTGGGCGTGATTGCCGTCGCGCCGGCATAACGCGCATAGTCGCGGCCCTTCGGGTCGACCAGCACCGGCTTGCCCGCTTCCCGACAGATCGAGATCAGCTCGCCGGCGACGCCGTCGAGCAGCACGCCCTTGCCATAGTCGGACAGAATGACGATGTCGGCCCGCGCCAGCGCTTCGCGAAAATGCCCGATCAATGTCGCGCGCTCGGCATCGCCCAGCGGCTTGATTTCCTCTTCGTCGAAACGCAGCACCTGCTGGTTGAGCGCGCTGAAGCGGCTTTTGGACGACGTCATGCGATCGGCATCCTGCGCCAGCCCGCCGGTGTCGACGCCAAATTCGCCGAGCATGCGCATGAGGTTCTTGCCGGCCTCGTCAGCGCCGATCACCGAGACCGGTATGACGGCAGCGCCGAGCGAAACGATGTTGGCGACGACATTGCCGGCGCCGCCCATCGCCAGCGTTTCGCCGCGCCCGTGCAGCACGGGGATCGGCGCTTCCGGCGAAATGCGCTCGATCACGCCATTGACGAAACGGTCGAGGATGAAATCGCCGACCACCAGCACGGTGACGCCGCCGAAGCGCGAGACGGCGCGGTGAAGAGGTTCGGGAGAGGGCAGCTTGATCATGTCAACGCGCGGGAGGGCCGATTTTCAGTGACGGGAAATTCGATTGGCAGGGCCGGCCGTTCATGGCGATGCCGATATACCGCAATTTCAGCCGACGCAACGGCAGGCCTTCGACCGATCGCCGCGGCGAGACAGTGCGTCAGCTTTTCTGCAACGCGACATGCACGCCCAGTCCGACAAGCACCGCACCGCCGGCGCGCCGCATCAGGCGCTGCGCCCGGCTCGACTGCCGCAGCCTGGCGATCACCGCGCCGGCCAGCACCACGCAAACAATATCGGCCGACGAGAACATCAAATTGACGATCGTTCCAAGCACGACGAACTGCAGCCAGACCGGAAACGCTGCCGAGGCATCGATGAATTGCGGCAGGAACGCCATGAAGAAAATCGCCGTCTTGGGGTTGAGCACCTCGACGGCAACGCTCTCGAAAAAGGCGCGGCGGGCGGATTTCGGCTGAATTCCCGGCAAGACAACGTCGCCTTGCGCCTTGGCGCGAAACAGCGAAACACCGAGCCAGATCAGATACAGCGCACCGACCAGCTTGACCGCCATGTAAAGCACCGGCACGGCATGGAAAAGCACCGACAGGCCGACAGCGGCGGCGAAGACGTGTATGTAGCCGCCGAGATGAATGCCGAGCGCCGCCATCAGGCCGGACCAGCGGCCGCGCGCCATGGTTTGCGCGGCGGCATAGAGCATGGCGGGACCGGGGATATAGGCGAAGATCGCCGTGGTGGCGAAAAAGGCGACAAGCAGTTCGGTTGATGGCATTCTTTGTCCCTGACGATCTCACCGGGTAGCGAATCGACTGAAGCGGCAACTTTGCGGCCTCACTGTGGCGCAGGGCAATCGCCCCCTTGCCCTTCTTGCAGGCGTCGGCGCCGCCCCTCATCCGCCTGCCGGCACCTTCTCCCCGTGTAGTGACGGGGAGAAGGGGGGCTTGCCCGCGATCTCAGCGCTCGTCTGTAATGTTGGCGATCGGCGAAACCGTCGACGAGAGCGCCCCTCTCCCCGTCACTATACGGGGAGAGGATGCCGGCAGGCAGGTGAGGGGCGGCGCCGACTAGATAATCGATGTCTCCGCCAGAAGTTGGAACTGCATCCACCCGAAGCAATTGCTCTCTGCTGCTTTATCGACAGCCCTATCGACCTCCCCTATAAGGGCCGGAATCGACAAGCGAGACCAGAGGCTTTCATGATCATCGTCACGGGCGGCGCCGGCATGATCGGTTCCAACATCGTCGCCGCGCTCAACGCCGAGGGTTTCAGCGACATCCTCGTCGTCGACGACCTCACCGACGGCCACAAGATCGCCAACCTCGCCGATCTCGAGATCGCCGATTATCTCGACAAGGACGATTTTCTGGCGCGGATGGAGGCCGGTGACCTCGGCCGCATCGAGGCGGTCTTCCACCAGGGCGCCTGCTCGACCACCACCGAATGGAACGGCAAGTTCATGATGGAGGTCAACTACGCCTATTCGAAGCGCCTGCTGCACGCCTGCCTGGCCCTGCGCGTGCCGTTCCTCTATGCCTCCTCCGCTTCGGTCTATGGCAGCGGCGCCGAGTTCCGCGAGGAGCCGCAATGCGAACGGCCGCTGAACGTCTATGCCTATTCGAAAAAACTGTTCGACGACTATGTCCGCCGCACCGTTTTCGATACCGATCACTCGCCGGTCGCGGGCCTGCGTTATTTCAACGTCTATGGACCGCGCGAGGCGCATAAGGGCGCCATGGCCTCTGTCGCCTTCCATCTGTTCAACCAGGTCGAGCAAGGCCAGAACCCGAAACTGTTCGGCGCCTATGGTGGTTTCGGGCCCGGCGAGCAGAGCCGCGACTTCATCCATGTCGGCGATGTCGCCGACGTCAATCTGTGGCTGTGGAAACGCGGCTCGAGCGGCATCTTCAACTGCGGCACCGGCAAGGCCCAGCCGTTCCGCGCCATTGCCGAAACGGTGATCGATACGCTCGGCCAAGGCCAGATCGAATTCATCGAGTTTCCCGACCACCTCAAGGGCAGCTACCAGAGCTTTACGCAAGCTGATATGTCCCGCTTGCGCGCAGCCGGTTACAATGGCCAGTTCCGCACAGTGGAAACCGGCGTCAGAGACTATGTCGAATGGCTGAAAGCCCAACGATCCTCGTGATCGGCCCACGCTGGGTGGGCGACATGGTGATGGCGCAGTGCCTGTTCCAGGCGCTGAGGGAGCTTCATCCGGATGCCGCCATCGACGTGCTGGCGCCGGCCTGGGCAGCACCCCTGGTCAAGCGCATGCCCGAAATCCGCCAGCAGATCGACCTGCCGCTGAATTCCGGCGCGTTCGAATTCCGCGTCCGAAGGCGCTTCGGCCGCCTGTTGCGCGGCCGCTACGACATGGCCTTTGTCCTGCCGGGAAGCTGGAAATCGGCGCTGATCCCGTTCTTTGCCGGCATTCCGCGCCGCGTCGGCCATCTCAAGGAAATGCGCTATGGGCTGCTGACCGACATCGTGCCCTTGCCCGATCGCCTGAAACGGCGCACCGCGCAGGCCTATTTCAGCCTTGCCCGGGGTGGCGCCTTCCAGGCGCCGAAGCTCGCCGTCGATCAAGCCAGCCAGGCGGCACTGCTCAGCCGTTTCGGGCTGACGGGGGGGAAATTCGTGGCACTCATGCCCGGCGCCGAATTCGGCCCGGCCAAGCGCTGGCCGAGCGAACACTATGCCGGCCTTGCCCGTGAGATGATGGCGAAAGGGTTTGGCGTCGCGCTGTTCGGGTCGAAGAACGACGCTGAGGTGACGGCGGAAATCGCCGCGCTCGCTCCGGGCGCCGTCGATCTTGCCGGCCAGACGCGGCTCGAGGATGCCATCGACCTGATCGCGGCGGCGAGGCTCGCCGTCTCCAACGACAGCGGGCTGATGCATGTCGCCGCCGCCGTCGGCACGCCGGTAGTCGCCGTCTACGGCTCGACCTCGCCGCAGAACACGCCGCCGCTCGCCGAGCGCCGCGAACTGGTCTGGCTCGGCCTGTCCTGTTCGCCCTGCCACAAAAAAATCTGCCCGCTCGGTCATCTCAACTGCCTGAAGACGCTGGAGGTCGAACGCGTCGTGGCGGCGGCGGAGCGGCTGCTGGAAATGCCGGCCGCCGCATGAAAGTGCTGATCGTCAAGACATCGTCCATGGGCGACGTCATCCACACCTTCCCGGCGATCGAGGACGCGCGCCGCGCTCGGCCGGATATCTCCTTCGACTGGTGTGTCGAAGAGGCATTTGCCGGCATCGTGGCGCTGCATCCAGCCATCCAGACCATCCACAGCGTGGCGATCCGGCGCTGGCGCAGGAAGCTGCTTCAGCCCGGCACATGGCGGGAAGTGATCGGCTTGCGCCGCGCCTTGCGCGATTGCCGCTACGACCTCGTCCTCGATGCACAAGGCTTGCTGAAATCGGCGCTGGTGGCGCGGCTGGCGGCAGCCCCGATCGCCGGGTTCGATCGGTCGAGCGCCCGCGAGCCTTCGGCGAGCCTGTTTTATGGCCATCGCTACGCCGTGCCGCGCGGCCTGCACGCCATCGAGCGCACGAGACGCCTGTTCGGGCTGGCGCTCGGCTACGAGCCGGATTTTTCCCGGCTTGAATCGGGCATCGTGCCGCCGGCCGGAAGATCGATTCTTGTCGGTGAAAAGACCGCCTTCCTGCTGCATGGCACCAGCCGCGAGGACAAGAAATGGCCGGTCGATGACTGGATCGAAACCGCCCGCCTGCTGGTGGACAAGGGGATGACGCCGGTCACCACCTGGTCGAACGACCGGGAACAGGCGGTTGCCGAGGCGATCGCCGGTGCCGTTTCGCAGACCGTGGTGGTTCCCAGGTCGTCGCTAGCCGAGATCGCCGCCGTCATCGGCGGCTCGACGCTGGTCATCGGCGCCGACACCGGCCTGACCCATCTCGCCAGCGCCTTCGGCCTGCCGACGGTGGCGATATTCCTCGCTACCGAGCCTGGCCTGACCGGCCCGCGCGGGCCGTATTCGTCGACGCTACTGGCCGCGCCTGGGTGCAGCGTCACGCCGCCGGAAGTGATTGCGGAAGCCGAGAGATTGCTGGCGCTTCGGGAGACCGGTCAGGCCAAGGTCGGTAGGGGATAGTCCTGAAAGTTGGCGCTGCCCCTCATCTGGCTGCCGCCATCTTCTCCCCGTATAGGGACGGGGAGAAGGACGCCTTCACCGAAGATTTCGCCAATCAGTAACGTTGCAGAAACGGCGCCGAGGTTCCGGATGGCCCCTTCTCCCCGTCACTATACGGGGAGAAGTGCCCGGCAGGGCGATGAGGGGCGGCGCTACCTGACGGGATTAGGGGCTCGCCTCAGATTCCTCAGATAAATTGCACCTGGACGATCTCGTAGCCCCTGGCGCCGCCCGGTGCGTTGACCTCGATGGCGTCGCCGACTTCCTTGCCGATCAGCGCGCGCGCGATCGGCGAGGAGATCGAGATGCGGCCGGATTTCACGTCCGCTTCCTGGTCGCCGACGATCTGGTAGGTCTTTTTCTCCTCGGTATCCTCGTCGACCAGCACCACGGTGGCGCCGAACTTGACCTTGTCGCCGCTGAGCTTGGTGACGTCGATCACCTCGGCCCGCGCGATCAGGTCCTCGAGTTCGTTGACCCGGCCCTCATTGAGGCTCTGTGCCTCTTTTGCCGCGTGATATTCGGCATTTTCGGAGAGGTCGCCATGCGAGCGCGCTTCGGAAATCGCCTCGATGATACGCGGCCGCTCCTGTTGCTGGCGCCAGCGCAGTTCTTCCTTCAATGACGCGAACCCCTCGCCTGTCATCGGGACCTTGTTCATAATGCCTGACCTTTCCTGCCGCCGCCCCCGCAATCGGGAGCGACCTTGTCGATGGTACAAAAAGAAAACGGTCCGGCAGCCTCGGGCTAACGGAACCGTCTCACCACAATTTCGCAAGATATAGCAATCTTCGCGGGTTTTTCACGTCCAAAAAGTCGGTTTTTGAAAAATCATCCACCGATTGCGCGGCTGACCCCACGTCAAGCGGGGGTTTCCAAGATCGTATCGTGTACCGTGATGCCAAATCTCGGTTGTGGCCAACATGTGCAGCACAGAAAAAAGCCGGCTGCGATCGCTCACAGCCGGTTATGAGGAGCGTTCCGCAGGATCAGCTCCTCATAAAATGATCGATCTGCTCCGACAGCATGCCGTATTCGCGTGACCCCTTGCCCGTGCGCTTCTCGATCTCGCGGAGCTGTTCCTGGGCGCCGGCAAGATCGCCGATCTGCAGGTGCGCCTCGCCGAGATATTCGCGCACCAGCGTGTAATTCGGGTCGATGCGCAGCGCTTCCTCGTAATAGCCGAGGCCGACGGTGACGCGGCCGGAATGGCGGTGCGAATAGCCGAGATAATTGAGGATGCGCGGGTCCTGCTTGTTGGCGGCGAGGCTGAGCACGGCGATCGCCTCGTCGTAGCGTCCATCCATCGCCAGCGCGCGACCGGCATCGTAGATGCTGTCGTCGTCCAGCATGCCTTGCTTCGGGGAGACGCATTTCTTCTGTTTCTTGTCCCACGCCTCCCCCTTCTTGCACTGGGACTGGCCGCCGCCATTGCCGCCGCCATTGCCGCCGCCACCGCCACCTCCTTCACCAGCCGAAAACGCCGGAGCCGCAATCAGCGGCAGGGCGGCGATGGCCATGGCATAAATCAGCAATCGTCTGCGCATCGAATTCTCCTTTGAACCTGACAATGCAACACTAACGCCGGGCCAACGCCGTTTCGTCCCGGAAAACGTCATCCTATCTCAAAACCGCGATCTCTCCCAGCAAGGCCATCTTATCCCGGGAAGAGAGGGCATCGGAAATCATGCTTCACGATCAACGCCGCCGCGCAAGATAATGTGACGAGCGCTGCAAATCCGCTATCATCGGGCCGACCGAGCACGAAGCAGGGAGACGGCCGGTGCAGCAACGCGTTGAACGAGACTGGGAGCTTTCGATCGGTCCCGACACCGTGCGCCTGTTCATCCTGAAGGCGAAGGCGCTCAGCGCCGCCGTCAACGAAGACTATGCCGATGGCGCCGAGCACGAGGTAGAGCTCGACGGCAACGCGCACGACAACCACCATCATGACGGCCTTGCCGAGGAAAGCTCCGAAGATCTCACCGAAGAAGAACTGCGCGAGCTAATCGACGATCTCAATGTCGACGAAGCGGCCGAACTGATTGCGTTGGCCTGGGTCGGCCGCGGCGACTATGACGCGACGGAATGGGCGGACGCGCTGTCCGCCGCCCGCGAGCGCGCCAACAAGCGCACGGCAAAATATCTGCTCGGCATGCCGCTGCTGGCGGACTGGCTCGAGGAAGGCTTGGAAGCGATCGGCGCGTGACGGCGCGGTTACCGATTGTGATCGGCCGCCCCCCTCGGTCAAGGCAACTTCCCTGCATTCTGGCCGTTGCGACGTAATGGCGGCGTTTGGCTTTTTCAGATTGGGCAGATTGCTGCTGGCCGTTGCGGCTACGCCGCTGGCGGGACCCGTTTTAGCCAAGGCACCCGACCTACCGCAAACTGCACCGGTTCCGCAGCTCAACCAGCAAGTCACTCCGCCGCCACCAACCGAGATCCCGGTCCCCGAACCGCGCCCGGAGGATGCTCCGGAGCCGCCGACGATTGCACCGCAGCCGCCCGAAAAGCCGGCGCGGGCTGAGCCGCCGGCAAGCCCACCAGGCGCGCCACCAAACCCGGCCGAGGCAGACGAGAAGGCGGAGCAAAAAATCCTTCCTGATCCTCGATCGGCCGCCATTGCCGGGAAAGAAATGCCGGCCGAGGAATTGGCCTGCCGCAGGCGGCTGAAGTCGATGGGCGTCGATTTCGAGGAGCGCAAGCCAGAGCATGATACGGCAGTCGGTTGCTCGATCCCCTACCCGATCGCGCTGAAGACGCTCGGCAAATCCATCGCCATCGGCCCGGAGCCCGAGCTCAATTGCCAGATGGCGGAAGCGGCCGCACGCTTTGCTGCTTCGGTCATCCAGCCTGCCGCAAAGGCTGAGTTCGGCGCGGATATTAAATCGATCGGCCAGGCCTCCGCCTTTGTCTGCCGGTCGCGCAATGGCGGCGGCAAATTGTCGGAGCACGCCTTCGGCAACGCGCTCGATATCGCCAGCTTCAAGCTTTCGGACGGGAAGGAGATCGATGTCGGCCCCGCGCCGCCGGAAAAGGACGCGAAATTCCTGAACGCAGTGCGCAAGGCAGCCTGCGGACCGTTCAAGACCGTGCTTGGCCCCGGCAGCGATGCCGATCATTCGCTGCATCTCCACTTCGACCTCGAACCGCGCCGCAATGGCGGCACGTTTTGCCAATGACCTGCCTATGGGGGCGCCGCAATTTGGCCGCAGGCGTGAACGGCGCCGCTGATTTTTCCTTTACTCTTCAGGTTTAGAGTCTGTGCCATCTGGGGACAGGAACCCTTCCGATGGCCGGGCTACTTCGCGCTGCGCTTGCCGCTGCGCGGCACATAGAATGCGCGCGCATAGCCGGCAGGCTTGCCGCCCTGCTTGCCGTGGCGGCGGTCTCAGCCTGCAATACCGGCAGCGTGCTGTCGCTGCAGCCGGCCGTCGATGTCGGCAGCCAGACCGCTGCCGTCCCGCCCAATTCCGGCGCGCAATATTCCGGCGCGCAAGATTCCGGGCCGCAATATTCGGGTATGCAGCGCCTCGTCCCGTCCAATCCCTTTATGACGGCCGCCTATCCGCGCCTGGACAACCCGATGTCGCCGGCCGAACAGATGCCGGCCACCGAGATCGATTGCCGCAAGGAACTGAAACGCCTCGGCGTCGTCTACACCGACGTGGCGCCGATCCATGAAGGCCAGTGCGGCATCGATTATCCTGTCAAGGTGTCGGCCATCGGCAGCGTCGAGATGAAGCCGGCCGCGACGCTGACCTGCGACATGGCCGCCAGCTTTGCCGGCTGGACCAGGAACGAACTCGTGCCGTCGGCCCGCTGGCGCTATTTTTCAGGCGTCAAGACCATCCACCAGGGCTCGAGCTATTCCTGCCGCAGGATTGCCGGCGAAGGTGTTTTGTCGGAACACGGCAAGGGCAATGCGCTCGACGTGATGAGCATCGAGCTTAACAATGGCGACGACATCGACGTCCGCAAGCCCGGCCTGTTCGCCTTCCGCACGCGCGGCTTCCTCAACAATGTGCGCGCCGACGGCTGCCAGTATTTCACCACCGTGCTCGGCCCCGGCTATAACTACGACCACCGCAACCATTTCCATTTCGACATCAAGAACCGCAAGAACGGCTATCGCGCCTGCCGCTGATTGCAGCCCCTGCCCAAGACTTGCTGCGCCGGTTAAGATGGTGCGCAGACGCTTGGGTGGTGCCTCTTGAGCCAACGGAGCCTTCGACGACGTGCAACGACCTGGCTGGTGGCATGCTGTGCCGCCTATCTTTCGCTCGCCTATTTCGCCGCGCCTGAGTTCTGGACGTTACGGGACCGCAATTTTCGCAATCAGCAATTCGAGATGGTGACGCACACGCCGCAAGGCATTCCGGGCGATCCGATCAATGTCGGCCTTGTCGGCACCAAGAAGGAGCTTGTCCATGCTTTTGCCGTCGCCGGTTGGGATACGGCAGACGCCATCACGCTGAAGACCGCCATCGAGATCGGCGAAAGCGTGCTGTTCAATCGCCCCTATCCCGACGCGCCGGTCAGCCGGCTTTTGTTCGAAGGCCGCGCCCAGGACCTAGCCTTCGAAAAGCCGGTCGGCGACAGCGCCGACCGCCGCCACCACGTCCGCTTCTGGCAGACCGATGCGACCGGAGACGACGGCCGGCCGCTCTGGCTCGGCTCGGCAAGCTTCGACCGGGGCGTCGGCCTCAGCCATGACACCGGCGCGATCACTCATCACATCGGCCCCGACATCGACGCCGAGCGCGACGGGCTGATGCGCGACCTCTCCGCCGCCGGCATGCTGATCTCGACCAGCGAGATACCAGGCGTCGGCGCCACGAAGACCGGGCGCAACGGCGAAGGCGATCCCTATTTCACCGACGGCAAGGCCATCATCGGGGTCCTGCTGCAACTGCCGTAGGCGCGCAATCGGCCTTCCCGTCTGACAGCCATTTCGTCCCGACGGGCTCAGGGCACGGTGATCACGATCTTGCCGAACGGTCCCGTCTCCAGACGCTCAAATGCCTGCGGCACCTCGTCGAAGCCAAACACCTTGTCGATTACCGGCTTGATGG
The DNA here is from genome assembly GCF_040322715.1 of Mesorhizobium sp. M0106. Lineage (NCBI taxonomy): Bacteria > Pseudomonadati > Pseudomonadota > Alphaproteobacteria > Hyphomicrobiales > Phyllobacteriaceae > Mesorhizobium > Mesorhizobium sp. M0106. The sequence continues at coordinate 25,959 of NZ_JAMYUA010000012.1, forward strand.
CAAGCGTCTCGATCGCCTGGTTCATCCGTTCGAAAGCACGACGGTGACCGATCGATATGCCCTGGACGACGATCCGGTTGCGCATGAACGGCAAGATCGGAAAATTGAGTTCCATGCTGCCGAGAAGGCCGATGAGCGACAGCCTGCCGTCGGCGCCCAGCGCATTGAGCGAGCGCCGCGCATTGTCGCCGCCAACCATTTCCAGCACATGGCTGACGCCGGCCCCGTTTGTCAGTTCGCGCGCGGCCTCGTCCCATGCCGGCTGGCTGCGATAATTGATCGCCTTCCAGGCGCCGAGCGCCTTCGCCCGCTCGAGCTTCTCGTCGCTGCTCGAGGTGACGATGGCGCGCAGGCCGAAGGCGGCGGCAAATTGCAGCGCAAACAGCGACACGCCGCCGGTGCCCTGGATGAGAACGGTTTCGCCCGGGATCGACTTGGCCGCCTCGACCAGCGCGAACCACGCCGTCAGCGCCGCAATCGGCAGCGTCGATGCCTCGATGTCGCTGAGCGACGGCGGCGCCGCCACGGCGGCATCCTCATGAAAAAGCACATGCTCGGACAGCATGCCGGGCAGTGACGAACCAAGCGTATGCTTGTGCAGCACCGGCGGGGCGTCGCCGTCCGGCCAGTCGGCGATCACCTGGCCGAGCACGCGCTGCCCGATGCCGAAGCGGCTGACTTCGCTGCCGGTGGCGACTACTTCGCCTACCGCGTCCGATGTCGGCACGAACGGAAAGCTGAGGTCCGGTATCAGCACGCCATCGACGATCATCCTGTCCTTGTAATTCAGCGATACCGCTGTGACTCGTACCAGAAGATCATGCGGCCCGGCTTGGGGCAGCTTTCCATCAGCCGGCTTCAACCTGGACAGGCCGAAACCGTTCATCTGCCAGGATCTGTTTTCGGTACTCATTTGGTTCGCGCTCCGTGGTTGATGATTGCGCGAGACATTTACGCCGTTTCACTATGGAGAAAAGTGCTTCCATGTGGCATGTTCTGCAACAGATTAAGGAGCAAAACTCTACAATAGGAGCGCTTCATTGGAATCAGCCAATTTGCAAGGCATCGTCGCATTCGCTCACGCGGTGGAGGCCGGCAGCTTCACCGGCGCTGGCGCACGGCTGCATGTCACCAAATCGGCGGTCGGCAAGTCGATCGCGCAGTTGGAACAGCGATTGGGCGTCCGCCTGCTCAACCGCACCACCCGCAGCCTCAGCCCGACCAGCGAGGGCCTGAGCTATTACGAAGCCTGCGTCAGGGCACTGGCCGAGATCGAAGCCGCGCAGTCACTGCTGGCTTCGCGCAAGCAGGTGCCTTCCGGGCGGCTGCGCGTCGACCTGCCTTTGGCCTTCGGCCGGCGGTGCGTCGCCCCGGTTCTGTTCGACATTTCCAAAAAATTCCCGGACCTGACGATGGAAATCTCGTTCAACGACCGGCGCGTCGACCTGATCGAGGAAGGCATCGACCTGGCGGTGCGCATGGGCGACCTCGACGACAGCTTGTCGATCGCCGCGCGCCGCATCTATGCCCAACGTTCGGCCATCTGCGCCGCCCCCGCCTATCTCGACGCCCATGGCAGGCCGCTATCGATCGAGGATCTGGCCAGGCACAGCCTCATCGGCTACGGCCGCGACGGCACGGTCCATCCCTGGACCGTCAGGCATGTCGACGGCCGTCTCGAAAAATTCGCGCCCAAGGCGCGGCTGGTGCTCGGTCACGGCGAACCGATGCTCGATGCGGTACTGGCCGGCTGCGGCATCGTCTATCTGCCGACATGGCTGACGGCCGACAGCATCAGGCGCGGCGAGCTCGAAATGGTTCTGTCGGACAGTCTTGTCGAAAACACCGTGGTGCATGCCATCTGGCCGGTAACACGCAATCTCGCGCCAAAGGTGCGCGTCGTCGTCGACGCCCTGATCGAGCATTTTTCCGCGCCGCCCTGGGATGCGGCATGGGTGCCGCCTGATTGCCCGGCTCGCTAAATTTAAAAAGCGCGACCCGTCCTATTTTCGAAAACCGCGCGGCAATGCTATGGACCCGGCATGCTTTATGCTGAAATTGCCATCGTGGTCGTCCTCATCTGCGTGAACGGCCTTCTGTCGATGTCCGAGCTCGCCATCGTCTCGTCGCGGCCGGCGCGCCTTAAGACGATGATCGACCGCAACGTCAAGGGTGCCGGCCGGGCCCTGGCGCTCGGCGCCAATCCGGGAAAATTCCTGTCTTCGGTGCAGATCGGCATCACTTTGGTCGGCGTCTTGTCCGGTGCCTTTTCCGGCGCCACGCTCGGCGAGCGGCTGGCCACCTCCCTGGCGTCGGCCGGCATCCGCGAAAGCCTCGCCGATCCGCTCGGCGTCGGCATCGTCGTCGCCCTCATCACCTATGGCTCGCTGATCATCGGCGAACTGGTGCCCAAGCAGATCGCATTGCGCGACCCCGAAAGGGTAGCCGTCAGGGTCGCCCCGGCAATGACCATCCTCGCCAGCGTCTCGGCGCCGCTGGTCTTCCTGCTCGATTTTTCCGGCCGCGCCCTCCTGTGGCTGCTTGGCCAGCGCGGTCAGAGCGAGGATAAGGTCACCGACGAGGAGATCAAGATGCTGGTCGCCGAAGCCGAGCACCACGGCACCATCGAATCCGACGAACGGCGGATGATCGCCGGCGTCATGCGGCTCGGTGATCGTGCTGTGCGCGCGGTGATGACGCCGCGCACCGAGGTCGACTGGATCAATCTGCAATCCGACGAGGCGGCCATCAGGAAGCTGCTGATGGACACCCAGCATTCGCGCCTGCCGGCCGGCGACGGCGGCGTCGACGCCATGATCGGCGTCGTCCAGACCCGCGACGTGCTGGCCGCAATGCTTGCCGGCCGCGCTCTCGACCCGCGCCGGCACGTGCGGGCCGCGCCAATCGTGCATGACCAGGCCGACGCTCTGGACGTGCTTGCGACGCTGAAGGAATCCGACGTGCCGATGGCGCTGGTGCATGACGAATACGGCCATTTCGAAGGCATCGTCACCCCGGCCGACATACTGGAAGCGATCACCGGCGTATTCCGTTCCGACCTCGACGCCGGCGACGAGGAAAACGCGGTCAAGCGCGAGGACGGCTCATGGCTGCTCGCCGGCTATATGCAGGCCGACGAGATGGCAGAGGTCCTCGGCATCGACCTGCCTGAGACCCGCGATTACGAAACCGTCGCCGGCTATGTGCTGTCGCATTTGCACCATCTGCCGGCGACCGGCGAATGTGTCGACGCGCAAGGCTGGCGCTTCGAGGTCGTCGACCTCGACGGCCGCCGCATCGACAAGCTCATCGCCACCCGCCTGCCCGGCCGCCACCGCGAGGTGGTGCGGTAACGATCGACGCGACTTATGGGCTATATGCTGGCGGCGACACCGCTCGCACGTCAAAGTTGATTGGGAATACCGCCTATGGTCGACCACCTTTTCGCCGACCCATATCTCGCTGCCGTCTACGATGCCTGGCACCCGAGATCTGCGCGCGACGACTATGATTTCTACCTGCCCCGCATTCTAACAGCAGACGCGGTGCTTGATGTCGGATGTGGAACGGGCACCCTCCTTCACGAGGCACGCCTGGCCGGACATTCAGGGCGGCTCTGCGGCATCGACCCAGCACCCGGCGTGTTGGATCGCGCACGAACGCGCGCGGATATCGAATGGGTTCTCGGCGATCTCCAATCGGCCGGCTGGACAGCCGAGTTTGATCTCATTGTGATGACGGGGCACGCATTCCAGGCCCTTGTCAGCGACGAAGACCTGAGGGATTTCATGGCGGCTGTCCGACACGCCCTTGTGCCAGGCGGATGCTTCGCGTTCGAAACGCGGAACCCTTCGGTGCGGGCGTGGGAGCACTGGACACCCGAAAATGCGGTGGTCGTTGAGCTGCCTGACGGGTCGCTGGTGCAGATCACAACAGAGGTGATCACGCCGTTCGATGGACAGACGGTGACATTCACCCACAGGTTCGGCGGAAAGCATCCGAGCCTTCCGCAAGTTAGTCGCAGCACCTTGCGATTCCTCGAGACGGACGCCTTATCGAGCCTGCTGGGGAACGCGGGGCTACGGATCGAACAGCAATTCGGCGGCTTTGACGGCAGCCCACTTGGCCCTTCGAGCCCAGAGATCATCACGTTCGCGACGAGATGAAAAGGAGCATCCGCTCTCCAGCCCTGCAAGCAACGACAACTCGCGGACCCATTGCGGACGTGGAGCCGTATTTCGCGGGGACTGCCGCCGACCGCAAGTCAGAGCCAAGCTTGGCAATCGCAGGACTCAGCGATCAATCGATTGCCTCGATGCCTTGTGCCTTCAGCCGTTCGAGATGGTCCTTCATCTCTTTCAGCCGCTCGGGCGAGTGGCCCTGCCACTCGGTGACCTCGCCGGTGATCCTGAGCGGCTCGCGGCAGCGATAGGACTGCGTCGGATTGCCGGGAAATTTCTTGTCCGTAAGATTGGGGTCGTCCATGATCGGGCCGGTTGGTTCCACGATGTAGATCCTTTCGCGTCCGTCACCGGCGGCCAGTTCTGCACCCCAGATAGCCGCATCCAGAGTGCCGGTTAGATAGACCCAGGCTGCCTGCTTTCGCACGCCGTAATTGGAGCTGTAGCCGGCTTCGATCAGGTCTCCCGGCTTAAGATCGGCCCGGGTGCCGTGGTAGAATTGGCGCGGCTTCGCGGGGGCTGTCATCGGCTCATCCTCGCTGTCTCAGGCGTCATGGTGTTGTGGTGCGCACTATTTCATGCACGTCATCGAATCAACCGTCTGGCCGTGCGGTTATCGGACGTCCTCTCATTCCGGTCGTCCCGCCCAAAGTACGCTACCAGTCGGCTGCCGGTGCGGGTATTATCGGCGCCCTGTACGTCACTATGGTGGAAAAATGGATCTGCAAGCCTTCAGGGATTCGATTGCAAAACCACAGCCGCCAGCCGGCTTGAGCCCTGCCCTGCAGGCGCTGTGGTGGGATGCAAAGGGCGATTGGGCTAAGGCGCACGAGTGCGCGCAGCAGCGCGACGACACGGCGGGCATGCACGTGCATGCCTATCTCCACCGCAAGGAAGGCGACCAGTCGAATGCGGAATATTGGTATCGCCGCAGCAACGCGGCGCCGTCGACCTTAACGCTTGACGAGGAATGGCAAGAGCTGGCACGTACACTTTTGCAGCAAAGCTGACGCTTGCTCAGTCATCGTAAAATAGCCGGTCCTGCATCCACTCTCCGGGGTTTCAGCTGGCGCCCTGTGGCTTGTCCCTGCCGTTCCATTCCGCATTGCGCGCCTGCGCCTCTTCGGCGATCAGCTTGAACTCCCGCATCTTCGCAGCTTCGATGGCGAATGCGCGGCTTGGCAGGACGCCAGGGTCCTCCTGACTGTTCTGAAACTGAAAACGGGCCTCCAGTTCGGCCCATATTCGCTCGGGTGCCGTATCCTTGCTGGCAAGCAGCGCAACGACCAGCGCCAGAGTCTCGCGCTGGGCGTTCAGCCGCCCTTCGATCTCTTCATTCGGCAATTCGGACATGCGGGTCGCTTCCGGTTTCTGGCTCAACGGCAAAATCGCACCCTTGTTCCGGAATTCGGGGCTGGCGCGGTCCGGCTGGGCAGCAGATGCTCGCAATCGCAATCGAGATGACCTCTCCTCCTCGATCCTGTTGACTCGGCCGATGGCACTTCTCGCGCCGCTTGCGTCCAGCCTCTTCGAATGCAGCATGCGGACAAATCTTGAGAGCCTGAAGCGAATTGTCGAGATCGCAGCAGGTGATGCTTTGTTGCAGACTGACCCGCAGCCGACGCTCGGCGGTCTGCCCCGCAACGATCAAAGCCTGTCATCGAGAACGACCATAGGCTGCTGCGAGCACCGGAACAGCTGAGAAGCCTTGGCGTTGTTGGCATCTGGGATCTCGAGCGGACGCTATGAAACCTTCTGATTTTTAAGCCGTTATCGCCGGATGCCCGAGGCTAAATTTAAGCTGAAATCGGTTGACGGCGCCCAATCGCGCGATGCCGAGAAGTCGCGCCGCGAGAAACAATCGACTGTCGAAGTCGCGTCCGAGATCGTCGGCGAGCCCGCGCCGCCGCCGGATGTCACCGAACCCGATCCCGAGCTGACACCTGAAGAGGCCGAGCGGGCGCGCAAGAGATACCTGCTTAAGCGCTTCTGGATCAGCGCGCGCGGTTACTGGAGCGGCAGTGGCGACAGGGTCGCCTGGCCGTTGACGATCGGGCTGTTGGGTCTGATCGTCACCAATGTCGGCTTCCAGTATGGGATCAATGTCTGGAATCGCGCAATTTTCGACGCCATTGAGCAACGCAATGCCCACACCGTATATTGGCTGAGCGCCGTTTTCGTGCCACTCGTGCTCGGAAGCGCCAGCCTTGTGGTGGCACAAGTCTTTTTTCGCATGAGGATACAGCGCCGCTGGCGTTCCTGGCTCACCACCGCGGTCATCGCGCGCTGGCTCGCAAGCGGCCGCTACTATCAGCTGAACCTCGTCGGCGGCGATCATAGCAACCCCGAAGCCCGCATCGCCGAGGATTTGCGGATTGCCACCGAATCGCCCGTCGATTTCATCGCCGGTGTCATCGTCGCATTTCTGTCGGCCTCGACCTTCATCGTGGTGCTCTGGACGATCGGCGGCGCCCTGACCCTGACGATTGCAGGTTCGACCGTCACCGTTCCCGGCTTCCTGGTCATCACCGCAGTGCTCTATTCCGCGATCACGTCCACTTCGATGGCGGTCATTGGCCGCCATTTCGTCCACCTCTCCGAGGGAAAAAATCAGGCGGAAGCCGAGTTCCGCTACACGCTGACGCGCGTGCGGGAAAACGGCGAGAGCATCGCATTGCTCGGCGGCGAGGAGGAGGAGCGCAGCGGCGTGGACAAGACATTTGCCCATGTGCTCAGGCAATGGGCGCTCCTTGCAGGTCAGCACATGCGCACGGCGCTGGTGTCTCAGGGGTCGAGCCTGTTTGCGCCTGTCGTGCCGGTCTTGCTTTGCGCTCCAAAGTTCCTCGAAGGCAGCATGACACTTGGACAGGTCATGCAGGCTGCCTCGGCCTTTGCCATCGTGCAGGGCGCGTTCGGATGGCTGGTCGACAACTATCCCCGTCTCGCCGATTGGAACGCCTGTGCACGGCGCATCGCCTCGCTGATGATGTCGCTCGACGGGCTCGAGCGGGCGGAACAGAGCAACACGCTGGGACGCATAAAGCGCGGCGAGACCGGCGGCGATGCGATGCTCAGCCTGAACAATCTCTCCGTGTCGCTCGACGACGGCACCGCCGTGGTCAAGGAAACCGAGGTCGTGATCGAACCAGGCGAGCGGGTGCTCGTCGCCGGCGAATCCGGCTCGGGCAAGAGTACGCTGGTGCGGGCCGTCGCGGGTCTGTGGCCATGGGGTAGCGGCAGCGTCAACATCCGCGCCGACAGACGGTTGTTTATGTTGCCGCAACGGCCCTACATCCCGACCGGGACGCTTCGCCGCGCTGTCGCCTATCCAGGCGCCGCCGACAACTGGACGCTGGATAAGATCAAGGCTGCCCTCGACAAGGTGGGACTCGACTACCTCAACGACCGGATCGAGGAGGACGCGCCATGGGACCAGATCTTGTCGGGTGGCGAAAAGCAGCGCCTCGCCTTCGCGCGTCTTCTGCTGCACCGCCCCGATATCATCGTGCTGGACGAGGCAACGTCGGCACTCGATGAGAAGAGCCAGGACAAGATGATGGAGATGATTATTCGCGAATTGCCGAAGGTCACCATCATAAGCGTAGCGCACCGCGCCGAGCTGGAGGCCTTCCACAGCCGCAAGATCACATTGGAGCGGCACAAGGGCGGGGCAAAACTTGTCAGCGATATCGAACTCGTCCCGCGCAAGGACAGACGGAACTTGCTCATGCGCCTTCTGAGGCAACGGCGCGCAAACGGAAAGCCAGCGCGACCTTGAGCAAAGCGGCGCTGCCCTACGCAAAGAGTGAGGCCGCCAGTCGGACCAGGCGGACGATCGCCGGTTCGAGTCACTGCCCGCATCTGGTCCTGAAAGCACCAGCCGTGGTACCTTATTCCGGGCAGCTGCTGCTGTCGGAACGTCGATGGCACGAGCGCATTTCCATGTCCGGTGCAACGCCGAGGCCAGCTGTGAAAAACCCGGGTTGATTTCAAAAGCCCAGATTGATTTCGAAAGCAAAGGGACCAGCAATGACAATCGCCAAGAACACGATCTGCCTTTGGTACGACAAGGACGCCGAGGCTGCGGCCCGCTTCTATTCCGAGATTTTTCCCGACAGTTCGGTGAAATCCGTCCACCGCGCTCCCAGCGACTACCCGTCCGGCAAGGCAGGCGACGTGCTGACGGTCGAGTTCACGGTCGCCGGCATCCCCTGTCTCGGCCTCAATGGCGGGCCCGCGTTTAAACACAACGAAGCCTTCTCCTTCCAGATCGCCACCGACGATCAGCAGGAGACCGACCGCTATTGGAACGCCATCGTCGGCAATGGCGGCCAGGAAAGTGCCTGCGGCTGGTGCAAGGACAAATGGGGCATCTCCTGGCAAATCACGCCGCGCGTGCTGACCGAAGCGATGGCCGCCGGCGGCGATGAAGCAAAGCGCGCATTCGAGGCGATGATGGAGATGAAGAAAATCGACGTTGCAGCGATCGAGGCGGCGCGGCGCGGCTGACAGTTCGGGGGTGGCCCGACGCGAAAAGATCAGGGCAGAGCGGCCGGAAATGCTGCCGGCCCATCATCTCCAGGCAGGCGTGCGATGGTGCTGAACTGCGCTGCGTTTTACGACGCCGAACTGCGACGGCACAACGAGGTCTTCAGGGCTGCGGTCAAGGTGGGAACGCGCGATCGCGTGCTCGATATCGGATGCGGTTCGGGACAATCCTCTCGTGATGCTGCCCGTGTCGCGGTGGAAGGCAGCGTGCTCGGCGTGGACGTATCGGCGCAGATGCTCGAGATCGCCCGGAAGTGTAGCGCGAAAGAGGGATTGCGAAACGTCGCCTTTGAGCGCGGCGATGCGCAATTGCTGGTATTTCCGCCTGCCCGCTTCGATCTGTGCATTAGTCGATTTGGAGTGATGTTCTTTGCCGATCCGGCGGCGGCGTTCGCCAATATCGCCCGGGCGATGCGACCAGGGGCACGTCTTGTGTGGATGGTATGGCAATGCCAGGACCGTAACGAATGGGCAACTGCCATTCAGCGGGCAATTGCGCCGGGGACCGCCATATCGAGGGGCGCCGCCACCCCGTTTTCGCTTGGCGACCCCGCCATCACCGCGGAAATCTTGCGTGCATCCGGTTTTGTTTCGGTCGACTTTGCCGAAGTGCATGAGCCGGTCTTCTACGGCCAGGATGTCGATGCGGCCTATGACGCTTTGCTTGGCCTGCAACTGGTCAAGGATCCGCTCGCCCGCGCGGATGTGGATGTCGACGCGGCGCTGCGGCGGTTGCGCGATCTGCTCGACGCGCATTTGACCGCGGACGGTGTGCTTTTCAACTCGCGTGCCTGGATCGTCACCGCGTTTCGGGCGGGCCGATGGTGACTGCGCGATATAGACGATCCTATTCTCTCGGCCTTCCCGTCAGTCCATTTGCGGCGTGACTTCTGAGAGCAGCCAATCCCGAAAAGCCTTGACTTTGCGCTGACGGATCGCCTCTGGCGGGTAGACGAAATAGAAGCTGGAGGGGGATTTCAGGGCGTGGCCGAAGGGGCGGACGAGTCGCCCGGCGGCAAGGTCGGCCGCAACGAGCATGGTCCGGCCGAGCACCACCCCCTCGCCTTGTGCGGCCGACTCCATGGCAAAGGTGGCAGAGTCGAAGGTAATCCCGCTCTGCGGGTCCACGCCCTCGACCCCGGCGCTTGCTAGCCAGGTCGCCCAGTCGATCGGAAAGCTGTCGCGGATCAGCGTGTGGTGTTTGAGGTCCTGAGGCGTGCGGAGCGGATGTGCACCCTCAAGAAGCTTTGGGCTGCACACTGGAAACACCTCCTCGCCGGTGAGGAACTCTGACGTGAGCCCCGGATAGTTTCCGTTGCCATAACGGACGGCGACATCGATGCCGTCGCCGAGGAAGTTGGTCAGCTTCCCGCTTGTCGAAACCCGCACATCGACGTCGCCATGCGCACGGTGAAAGCGATAGAGGCGCGGCACCAGCCATCTGCCCGCGAAGCCATCGGAGGTGCTGACGTTCAATGTCGAGCTCGAATAGCGGGCTGTTGCTGCCGCGGTGGCGGTGGCCAACTGGGCGAGCGCCTCGCGCACCGCCCGCGCATAGGGCTCGCCAACGGCTGTCAGACTCACCGAACGCGTACCGCGCTCGAACAGCTGCACACCGAGCTGATCCTCAAGATTCTTGATCGCCCGGCTGATCGCACCGTGGGTGACATGAAGTTCCTCTGCCGCCTTGGAGAAACTCAACAGGCGCGCCGCGGCCTCGAAACTTGGCAAAGTGGTGAGGGGAGGCAGCTTCCGGGGCATGGATCGATACCTGTACGTGTGAGTGATGCTCATAGATTGTCGCCGATAAGTCGTTTGTCGTCCAGGCCAGAAGCCGGCATGTTTGCTCGCGTAATCAGTCATTCACCGCCGCTGCAAAAGGCGAGTTTGATGTGACTGATACTCTCGCTGACGAAAGTCGCGGGGCAACTGCTGAAACCAAAACTGCCGCCACTCTGGGAGAGCACCATGAACGCCAAACGAGTTGAACCCATCGTCGACGTCCTGACCGGCATGGCCGGCCGCATTTTCGCCTCGAGCAGCCGGCGCCGGACCGGGCGGCAGATTGCACGCTTCTCGACCCGCCGGCTCGAAGACCTCGGGTTTGCCCGCGACTGGGACGGTTCGGTCTATCGGCCGTCGGACCACCGCTAGCCTGAACGAAAGCAACAGCGGACAGGCTCTTCGCCAAAGATCGCTGTCGCAAGGAATTAATGGAGAACGGACATGGCCACCATCCACCCATTCCTCTGGTTCAACACCGACGCGGAGCAAGCCCGCGATTTCTATCTCTCGGTCTTCAAGAACAGCAAAGCGCTCCAGACCATCGAATACACCGACTGGGTGTCCGGAACCAACAAGACGGTCCCGCATGCCACCTTCGATTTCGAGCTCGAAGGACTGCACCTTACTGCGCTCAATGCCGGGCCGCAGCCGCCCTTCAACGAGCGGCTCTCGCTTTACATCGAGACCAGGGACCAGGCCGAGACCGACTACTACTATGAGGCGCTCACCGCCGGCGGCGGCAAGGCACAACCCTGCGGCTGGCTCACCGACAGATACGGCGTCTACTGGCAGGTCATCCCGGAAATCCTGCCGCGGCTCAGTGCCGATCCGGATCGCGAAAAGGCCAACCGCGTCCGGCAGGCGATGTACGGGATGCGCAAGATCATCATCGCCGACCTCGAAGCCGCCTATGCCGGCAAGGCCTGACCCTCACCGCAATCGCAACGAACGGAGAACCCTCATGACATCGCTCGTGGACAGGAAAGTCATCGTCGTCGGCGGTAGTTCCGGCATCGGTCTCGGCGTCGCGGAAGCTGCTCTCAACGGCGGAGCGAAGGTCGTGATCGTCGGACGCTCGCCCGAGAAACTGCTGGCTGCCGAACGGACGCTCAATGCGGGCCGCGTGACCAGCGTGGTCGCCGACATGACCGACGAAGCGGACGTCGCTCGCCTGTTCGACGAGGTCGGTCCCTTCGATCACCTCGTATCGACCGCCGGAACACTGCCGCCCGGCGATCCGATCGGCAGTACCGACATGGAGGCTGTGCGAGGCTTCGTCGATAACAAGCTGATTGGCGCTGTCATGCTCTCCAAGCATGCTGTGCGCACCCTGAAAGCCGGCGGCTCGATGACCTTCACCTCGGGAATAAATAAGGATCGGCCGCCGGTGCCGGGAGGCTCGGTCGTCTCCGCGATTGCCGGTTCATTCAGCTACTTCGCCCGCGCCCTGGCGCTCGAACTGGCCCCGACGCGCGTCAATGTCGTGTAGCCCGGATGGGTCGATACACCGATGTGGGACATTGTTGGAGAAGCCAAATCCAGCTTCTTTGCCGACATGGCTGCCCGGTTGCCATCGAGAAAAATTCCGACCGCTGCGGACGTCGCCGCCGCCTACCTCTACCTCATGGAAAGCGACTTCACGACCGGCGAGACGATCCGCATCGATGGCGGCCATAACCTGATCTAGCCGCCATTTGCACGCCGCCTGGATGGGCTGAGCCGGCATGACTGCTAGACCGGTGCACTGCTGCCGAAGGCGACGAACGCCGGCGGGTCATGCCGGCGTCGCGCAATCGGGGTTTACATCGGCAGCCAGGTCCCTAGTTTTAGCGTTTCGCGCCGCGCACCTAAGTGTGTGGATGATCGAGGACGGGACCGTGAGCTCTGGCCGGCCCCTCGAAACTTTCAAAGGATGGCTATCATGACACAGGCCAAGAATGGCGACACCGTGCGCATCAATTACAATGGCCGCCTGGCTGACGGCACTCAGTTCGATTCTTCCGGCAACGAACCGCTGCAATTCACGTTGGGTGAAGGACAAGTGATCGCCGGTCTCGAAACCCATGTCGAGGGTATGGAGGTGGGCGCGAAAAGCACCGTCACCATTCCCGCCGACGCCGCCTATGGCCCCCACCGCCCCGAAGCGGTCATGACCGTCGACCGCGCCCGCGTACCAGACAACATCAATGTCGATATCGGCGCTCGACTGCAGGTCAGAACCCCGGAAGGGCGCCCGATGCCGGTAACAGTCGTCGGCGTGGACGACACCAGCGTCAAGCTCGACGGCAATCATCCGTTGGCCGGGCGCGATCTCGTGTTCGACGTTGAACTGGTCGAGATCGTTCAGGCGGCGTAGGGCACGGCAAAGCGCGTGACGGCCATGATTTTCGGGTGACGCATTTCGACCGGCGGTTCCGGCGGTGCGTCACCTGTTTGGAGGCAAAGACCGCGACGGCGGAAATCGTGTAGCGTGCAGCAACCCATAGAGACATTCGGCATCTGGAATGTCCAATTCAGCGTCGCGGTCTCGAGGACCTGTGGAAGGGTAGTGTCTCAGTTTGAAATTAAGACGACGGTCCATCGTAGTCAGGCGGTGGCGGCGTGCCTGGCCACCGAAGCACGACTTCCTCGCAGGAGTCTTGCATGCGCATGACGCGGACGGCGTTGCCGATCACATCGGCGGGGCGCTTCTGGCCTTTAGGTCCGGTGGGCAATTGCTGCCTCCTGAATTGGCCAGCGCTTATACGCGACGACCCAGAGAATGATTATCATTCCCAACGGGACCACAGAGAGAAGCACCCACGCCCGAGACATTCTTAGTCGCCCAAACAGCACCCACGCGGGGATTGCTGTGAGGACTGTCAACAAGGCGAATGGTAGCAACTGAATCGGATCTGACATTGGGTGCCTTCCATGCTTTCCGCTGAGCACATAGGCGGTTTCGCCTAGGCGAGCAAACCGGGATAGGCGCTTTCGCATATTTCAAATTTCAAACTGAGACACTACCTTTGGAAGACCTCGCTTGACAGCCGACTTCTCGTGACAGCAAAGTCTCGTGATGCGGGCGATTGGTTGGAATAGAATTGCGCGTGCCGGGGCAATCGTGCTGATGATTGGCACAAATGTTCCTGCGCCGGCACGTTCCGACTCGCTCCTTCTCACAAGCCCGTCCCAGCCAGCCAATGTCGGCGATGCGATGCTGGCGGCTGCCAATTATCATGATTCCGGCGACTATGACCGCGACCTTGCCGCTGTGGCGAAGCAGGCAGGCGACTGGGTCATCAAGCGCGCAATGGAGGTGCCTCGCCCCGCACTGGTGCTCGATATCGACGAGACGGCTTTGGCCAACTGGGAAGTGATCACACGTGACAATTTCGGCCGCCCGATCGGCGGCGCCTGCGACATCGCAATCGATGGTCCCTGTGGCTGGGCCGCCTGGGATCAGCTTGCGAAGGATCCGGCCATCGACGCCGTGCTGGAGGTTTTCCGGCAGGCGCGAACGGCGAAAGTCGCGGTGTTCTTCATCACCGGACGTCCGGAGGACCAGCGTCAGGCAACCGAACAGAACCTGCAGTCGGCCGGCTATGCCGGCTACGAGCACCTTTACATGGTCCAGCCTGGGGCCAAATACGGCTCCGCCGCAGATTTCAAGGCACCCATAAGGGCCGAAATCGAAAAGGCCGGCTACACGATAATTGCCAATGTCGGTGACCAGCCATCCGACCTGTTCGGGGGGCATGCGGAGAAGCTGTTCCTGCTGCCAAATCCGTTCTACCGGGTTCGCTGACGGCCTGTACGGCACAACCCCGGATCCTTGCGGAGCACCTACTAAGGTATCAAGACGACCTTGCCGGTCGCGCTGCGCTCCTCCAGCAGGCGATGCGCCTGGCTGGCCTGGTCGAGCGGGAAGCGGCCACCTTTGGTCACCACAAGCTGACCACCAGCGGCCAGACCGAAAAGCTCCAAAAGGCCGTCACGGAGCCCGTCCGTAGACAGCAACGGCAGCAGGGCAAAACCCTTCAGCGACTGGTTGCGGCCGATCATCGCCTCCATCTCCGGGGCGCCGAGCGCGTATCTGCCAAGTGCTGCAAACACCAACTCTCCGCGAGGTGCCAGAGCCTCCAGCGCAACCGCCGTCAGCGGGCCGCCGACAATGTCGTAGATGATGTCGACGCCGGCGCCGTCTGTGGCTGCCCGGACGTGCACCGGCCAATCCGTGTTGCTGTAGTCGACGGCAGCATCGGCTCCCAGCGACAAAGCAAGGTCGAGCTTGGCCTTGCTGCCGGCTGCCGCGATGACACGGCTCGCGCCGGCGCGCTTGGCAAGCTGGACGAGCAACGAACCGACGCCGCCCGCGGCAGCGGCGACCAGCACCGATCTGCCGGCCGGCGGGCTTTGCCGCGATAGATACAATGCCGTCAGTCCTTGCACCATCAATGCCGTCGCGTTTTCGAACGAGAGCGAATCCGGCAAGGGCACGGCCAGGCTTGCGTCGATCGTCACATACTCGGCATAGCCGCCAAACGGGCGGCTCGAGGCGAACAACGGCGCGGCGACGCGCGTGCCGAGCAAGGAAGCGTCCACCCCCTGCCCAAGCGCCTCCACGATCCCGGCGGCCTCGACGCCAGGGATCATCGGCAGTTGCGGCGTCACCGCATAGCGATCCGCGCGCATCAGCACTTCGAAGAAATTCACCCCGGCCGCATGAACGCGGACCAGGACCTCGCCGGCTTGCGGCTCAGGCTTCGGCACCGTGACTATGTCGAGAACGTCGGGCCCGCCGAAGCGGCTCAGTTGAATGGCTCTCATCGCATGCACCGATAGCTGTTGGCATCGGCCGCTGTTTGCCACTATCTGCCTGGCTTCGACTACACACCAATTTGTCCGCTGCTGACCGGGAGGTGACCATGGCCAAGCCGATCAAGAGACTGCCAATGCTGCCGGCGGAGCGCGCGCTGAAAGTGATTTCGGGGCGCTGGAAGGCGGTCATCCTGTACCATCTCTTCGACGCGCCCCGGCGGCTGTCGGCGCTGCAGGCGCTGATGCCCGATATCACCCAGAAAGTGCTGATCCAGCAGCTTCGCGAAATGGAAGAGCACGGCCTCGTCCGCCGCGAGATCTTTGCCGAGATACCTTCGCGCGTCGAATATTCGGCGACGCGGCTCGGCCTCAGCCTCGAGCCGATCCTGCTGGCACTTTGCCAGTGGGGCCAGCATCACGCCGACGAGCTGAATGAGATGGACCGCCTTGCCGATTGCATCATCAGACCACGGCAAGCGCAGGACGCCCATGCCGTGTAAACAAAAGGGGCGGCGCGTGCGCCGCCCCAACGCTTGGGAGAATTAATCCTTGGGAGGACTGCTCGAACCTGTGCTCAGGCCGCCTTGACTTCCTCGGCGACGGCATCGGCCTGACGCGCCGTCTTCAGCACCCTGGCCCACCATGCAATGTCGTTGACCAGCGCGGTTGCCGCCTGGTTGAGGTGCTCGAACTCATCGAGCTTCTTGTCGCCTTGCTTGACGGCAAGGAAATCGGCCCAGGCGATGTGTACGGCGGACTTCACCGGCGCCATCTGCAACTCGACCGCATGCAGCCTCAGCTGCTCGACCGCGCGCGCGCCACCGACGCTGCCATAGCCGACGAAGCCGGCCGGCTTCTTGTTCCACTCGTTGGCGGCGTAGTCGATGGCGTTCTTCAGCACGGCCGTCGGGCCATGATTGTATTCCGCGGCGGTGAAGATGAAGCCGTCGAATCCGGCGACCTTCTTTTGCCAGCGCTGCGCCACTTCGTTCTGCGACGGCACCCAGGCGGAGGATGCGACCTCATCGAAGAACGGCAGCGGGAAATCGCGCAGGTCGACGACTTCAACGTCGATGTCGGCGTGCGACTTGGCTATCTTGGCAATCCATTGGGTCGGGACGTCGGCAAAGCGGGCCGCGCGGGTTGAACCAATGATGATGGCGATTTTGGGTTTTGACATAGAGGGGGCTCTCCTTACGGGAATACTGGTATCGTTTAGATACCTGAGCTATATGAGTAACTGGCCGCTCAATGTGCAAGGAGGCACTTTTTTGTTACCAAGGCACCCGCACCGCACCGAGGACTGCCGCGCCATCTCGGAAATCCTGCAGCGCGTCGGCGACAAATGGACGGTGCTCGTGGTCGGCAAGCTTGGCAACGGGCCGCTGCGTTTCAACGAGTTGCGCAGCGCCGTCGGCGGCATTTCGCAAAAGATGCTGACCACGACCTTGCGCGGGCTCGAGCGCGACGGCTTCGTCACCCGCACCGTGTTCCCGACCATCCCGCCGCGGGTCGACTACGAATTGACCGATCTTGGCTACGAACTGCTGGTGCCGGTCGATGCGCTCGGCGAATGGGCGCGCAAGAACACCCAGCGCGTCAAGGCTGCGCGCGAGAAGTTCGACGCCATGCACAGCTGAACCCTTGCGCTGCAAGGGTTTGAACCTGTCGGGGAGCCTCGGATGAGCGCTACTGCTGTAACTGCATCTTGCTCTTCGGCAGCTTCTCGATCCGGTTCCATTTCGGGTTGGGACTGACCACCCTGCCGCCAATTGTGCAGGTCGTGGTCGTCTCCTTGCGGCAATTGCTCACCGTCGTGCCGCTGGTGTCGCATTTCGTCGCCGAGCAGATCTCGCACTTGGCCGCCTGCCCGTTGATGGTGCGGTTTTCCGACGTGCAGGTGGCGCCTGGATCGCCTTTTTTGACCTCGGCAAAAGCGCTTGCGGACGACAGGCAGAGCAAGGCTGCAAAGGCACCCGCCAGGGCAGCGTTCAGCATGTGTTGACGCATTGTCTTTCCTCCCAAGATCCCGTCGGTCGCGCTGCAGGCGCGCATGCGGGAACCCGTTAGCCAAAGACCACGCGGGATCGCTGTCCGCATCCCCCGCGCGGGAGAGACGGCTGTTTAAATCCGTCTTCTGGAATCAGGCCGGGTCAGCCTTCGGCCGGAACCGCCTTCGGCTTGCCTTCGCCGTCCAGCGCCACCATGACGAAGTCGGCATGGGTGACCTTCTCCATCAGGTCGGAGAGATAGCGCTGCGCCCAGGCCTCGACCTTGAGCGTCATCGAGGTGCGGCCGACGCGTTCGACATGCGTATAGATGCACAGCGTGTCGCCGATCTTCATCGGCTTGGCGAAGGACATTTCCTTCACCGCCGCCGTCACCACGCGGCCCTTGGCGCGCTCGGCGGCGCGGATGCCGCAGGCGAGATCCATCTGCGCCATCACCCAGCCGCCAAAAATGTCGCCTGCCGCATTGGCGTCGGAAGGCATGGCCAGCGTGCGCAGCGTCAGATCGCCGATCGGCCGCCCGTCCGCGTAATGCACCATTTGGCCAATCCTCTCGAAGCCGATTGTCCCGATCCCGTATCGTCATGGCACGGACAGGTCAACGCGCCACTGAACAGGTCGCGGCCTGAGGTTCGGCTATCGGTCGACAGTATTGAAAAGATGCTGTGCGGAGCTAGACGAGCGCACCAGCAGGATTGCATTCCATGGCCGAGGTAAGAAAGCTTACCAATAGGCGTGCTTCACAAAGCGGGCCAGGGCGTCGGGACGTAGGCATAGGCGTTGCCCTCGCGAATAACATGACCGATGCCTGGAAAGGGCAGGTGCATGCCTGCGACGAGCAGGCCATCCGCCGACACCATGTCGAGCACCTTCTTGCGTGTGGCGATTGCGGCCTGCTGGTCCACGTCGAAGGCGATTGCCCATTCCGGATGCGCAAATTGCAGCGCGGAGGCGTGGATTACGTCAGTGAAGAGCAGCAGGTTGGCGTCACCAGAGCCAATTCGAAGCGCGAGATGCCCCGGCGTGTGTCCGGGCGCAGGCAATGCCCTGATCCCGGGCGCGATCTCGACTTCGCCTTCGATCTTCCGGACCTTGCCATGGTAAGGCACCAGCGATTTGCGCGCTATTTCGAAGTATGGCTTCATCTGGTCGGGCGCCTTGGATAGGATCCCGTCATCGTGCCAGAAAGCGAATTCCGGCGCGGCAACCACGACCTCCGCTGCCGGAAAGGCGGCCTTGCCGCCGATACCGACAAGGCCGTTGGCATGGTCGGGATGGAGGTGGGTGATGATTACCGTGTCGATTTCTTCCGGCCTGACGCCAGCGGCGGCGAGCGCCTCGGGTATATGTCCCAGTATAGGCCCCATCGCCGATGCCGTGCCGGTATCGATCAGCACCCGTCTGTCGCCTTT
Source organism: Mesorhizobium sp. M0106 (assembly GCF_040322715.1). Classification (NCBI taxonomy): domain Bacteria; kingdom Pseudomonadati; phylum Pseudomonadota; class Alphaproteobacteria; order Hyphomicrobiales; family Phyllobacteriaceae; genus Mesorhizobium; species Mesorhizobium sp. M0106. Next base: position 44,694 of record NZ_JAMYUA010000012.1, read on the forward strand.
GGTGACAAGGTAAGCATTGACCGAGGTCGGGAGTGGTTTTGGCAGGAATGCCTTTGCCAGCAGCGCTTCGGCGGCAGCCGTATCTGCGGAAGGGAAGAGTTCGAGGCCGAGATTGAGGTAGCCGTCGCTCAGTGCTGTGATCTCGAGGTCGCCGAGCATGAACCTGTGGGCGCTCGCAAGCGAAGCCGGAGACCGGGCGGCGATAGCCGCAGCGTTGCTCCCAAAGAGGCTGATCGGGGAAAGTAGCAGGGCACCAGCACTAAAGGTGCCGATGCCGAACGTTCGACGGTCGATATTCATGGTCTTGTCCTTCGAATTGCAGATGAAGCTAGTCCCAGACTACGTCGTCGCTGCCGGGGCGGATGCCGACCGCTCGGACCACTCTTGGGCGGGGGTCGGCGCGGTTCATGGCCAACTCCTTGCGACATCAATAATCCGCCTCATAAACAGCGGGAATAGCGATGGGATGCAGTTCACTGCTGCAGCTTATGCAGCAATCGAATTAAGCGGGTAAGGCTGCTGGTTCGGCCGTCCGCTAAACGGCCTCGCCGAGCCCTGGCTTCGCCTACTGGACAGGTTGCCGGGGTTCGAGCGCTCGGCGCAACGTCGGCGCCTCTTGCTCGATATAATCCCACAGACGGTTCGAGATCGGCCCGTGCGGCCGGTCGCGGCGGCGCGCCACCACCAACTCCTCGGTGCGGCCTGGCAGATGACGGCCGGCGACGGATTGCAGGCGTCCGTCGCGCAGTTCCTCCTCAATCAGGAAGCGGGGCATGTGGCCCCATCCGAGGCCTTGCAGGATGATTTCCTTCTTCATGCCCTGATCGGCCACCATGCATTGAGGCGCACCCTCGATCATGAAGTAGTCTTGTTGCGGTGAATGGCGGGCCGTGTCGCGCATGACACATTGGGTGAACGCGTGCATCTGATCCGGCGTGATGGGGTGCTTGATGCGCTCCGGCAGAAAGCCCGACGCCACTACTGGGACGAAGGGCACCTTGCACAGATCGATCCATTCCACCCGCGGATCGCTCTTGTCGATCCAGTGCAGGATCAAATCGGCTTCGTCATCGAAGAGGCGCTCCCACGGGCCGCCCACCGCCTCGAAGTGCAGATGCAGGCGTGTGCCCGGACACTGGGCGAAGAACCGTCCGAGCATGCCCAATGCCTGCGGGCGCGGGCAAAGGTCGCCGATCACCACATGGATCTCGCTTTCTTCGCCCATTGACAGCTGAGCAGCATGAAGCCGCAAGCCCTCGAGCTCGCGCAGCAGCGATTGTGCCCTGCGATGGAACGACAGCCCTGCCTCGGTGGGGCGCACGCGATAGCCGCTGCGATCCAGGAGAACGAGATCGAGGTGCCGCTCCAGCTTTGCAACGGCTGCGAACACCGCCGGGTGCGAGCGATGCAGCATGGCCGCCGCAGGCTGAAAGCCGCCGCAGCGGACCACGGCATCGAAGCATTGCAGGTCGTGCAGGGTGAATTCGGCCATGCCAGCTTCTGTTACAGAGATAGTCCTATCTTTGTAATATCATCAAAAGCGCGCCGCAGCTAGGCTTTGCCACATTCAACGCTCCAAGAAGGAAGGTGTATTCACCATGAATGAGCTGGATTTCGTGACCGTCGGCGATGGTACCCGCATCGCCTACCGCATCGACGGCGACGCCGGGAAACCCGTGCTGATGCTGTCGAATTCCATCGCCACCACACTGCGGATGTGGGACATGCAGGTCAACGAGCTGTCGAAGCATTTCCGTGTTCTGCGCTATGATTTTCGCGGTCATGGAGGGTCGAGCGTTCCGGCCGGCGCTTATTCGCTCGACCGGCTTGGCCGCGACGTGATCGAGCTGCTCGATGCCCTAGCCATTGAACGCGTACACTTCCTTGGTCTGTCGTTGGGCGGCTTCGTCGGGCAGTGGCTCGGCATCCACGCGCCCGAGCGGATCGAACGATTGATCCTGAGCAACACCTCATCCTACCTCGGACCGGCAAAGCAGTTTGACGAGCGGATTGCCGCCGTGCTGCAGGCGCCAGATATGTCCGAAACCGCCGAGATGTTCCTGGGCAACTGGTTCCCTGAAAAAATGCTGGCGGCCAACGGGCCCGTCATCGAAGAATTTCGCGCCATGCTGCTGGCTATCGACCGGCAAGGCTTGGCTGGTTTGTTCGCGGCGGTTCGCGATGCGGACCTTCGCCGAACCATAGCGCTGATTTCCAGGCCAACGCTGGTGATCGCCGGCCGGCACGACACTGTGACAGCCGCCAGCCATAGCGAGCTGATCGCGGCGACGGTGCCCGGCGCGAAACTGGTTGTTCTGCCCGCGGTTCACTTGTCGAACGTCGAGTACCCCGCCGAGTTCATGGAGGCCGTGCTTGGCTTTCTGCGCTGAGCTGGAGCACGACAGGTGAGAGCGCCGTCTGCAGTCGCTGTTGGTGTATGTACGGGCGGATCGGCCGTTCTTATCGAAAGCGGCCCGGCGAGGAAAACAAGGCAGCGTTCCGGCAAGCCGTCCAGCATGGTCCGCCTCCAGGCATCCTCGCCTTCGACGGCGATACGGCTGTCGGGTGGTGCCGGGTGACGCCGCGAGATGCCCTGCCCTGGCTCGATCGGCTGTGGCAGCTCAAGCGTGTGGATGATGCGCCGGTCTGGTCCTTGTCCTGCCTGTACGTGCGAAAACGATACCGCAGGCGGGGCGTAACATTCCAGCTGATAGCAGAGGCACTGGAACTCGCGAGGCGCGCAAATGCTCCTGCGCTCGAAGCCTATCCTTTCGACGCGGACGTATCGCCGAGCGCTTCCGGCAGCGGATATGCCTCCACCTTCGCGCGCGCCGGGTTCAGGGTCGTCGCTCGCAGGACGCCGGCCCGCCCGATCGTGCGCTATGATTTCAGGTAGATTGCCGATCATCGCCTGTAATGGTTGGACGGCTTGTCGACAAAGCACAGCGAAGGCATGGCCAGCGTCCTGAGTGTCAGATCGCCGATCGGCCGCAGATTCTCGACAACGGATGAACCGAATCGTCTAACCAGGACTGATAGATGAGTAGCTCTCAAATGGATAAGTGATATTACACCGTGGCTGCAGTTGGATTTGTGGTTATTTTTGTCTCGATCAATGTGCTTGGAATTTTGTGGGGCCTGCTTGCAATATTCGGGTATTTGGCGCTGGTTACATCTCTCAACATATGGCGACGCAATCGACATCCGCGAAGCGTCTATCAAGTCGAATTGACCAAACGAAGACTGGACGGCTAATCACCGCGGGATGAAAACTCCGAGCATCGCGCCAGTCGCTTTTTCACATCGGATGCCGGAAGACCCGGCGACGCCGCGCCGCGCCCAAGCCTAGGTTAGAGGCCGAATTCCGGAGCCGACCGCAGCCGCCATGCAGACCTATGATTTCATCATCGTCGGCTCCGGTTCGGCCGGCTTGGTCATGGCCGAAAGATTGTCGGCTTCCGGCCGGTCGCTAGAGCCACTTGGTAAAGTTTTCGATGCGATGGATGCGTTCGACAGATTAGACCCTACGGACCCGTCGAACTGGGTAAATGGAGCCTATTAAGGAAATGCCTAAGCAGGAAGAATGGTCAAGCGAAGAAGACGCTCGTGCATACAGAGAAATCCGAGCATTGGTCGATAAATGGAAACGCCTCGGGCAGAAGACCTATCCGGATGGAACCGAGTGGATTGGCCATACCCCACATCGAGCGCCTCAAGCGTATTTGCATCAGCTGTATGCACCACTTGACGCCATCGGAATTGGGCAGATGGAGTCTGAAATTTCGCGTCGACTCCCAGATAATTTCCGTTGCTTTCTCATGCTCCACAACGGGATAGGTCTGTTTGCGAATTATATAAGCGTCTATGGGCTGCGACGTAGCTGGTCACGCACGAATTTGGTGGAGGCGGGTCAACAACCCTTCTCCATACTGGAACCGAATGTACAGAGACGGCCAGGCAATGCACCAGACGATGTTCTCTTTATTGGTTCACTCGGGGATATAGGAATTTAATTGGCATGAATCCGGACGGGGGGTCTTTCGCTGGGAGAGTGATGATCCTCTGTCCGGTTCGACCAAGTCCTACTCAAGCGTGTTCACCTTCCTGCTGGAAGAAGCCAATGAGGCGGCGGCCCTGTTCGACCCGGATGGGCGCGAACACGACTGAACTCGGGCAGCAGGCACAGGCTGACATTCAGACTGAATATCCCCGGTCGCTTTTTTCACAACGGATGCCGGAAGACCCGGCGACGCCGCGTCGCGCCTAAGCCTAGGTTAGAGCCGAATTCCGGAGCCAGCCGCAGCCACCATGCAGACCTATGATTTCATCATCGTTGGCTCCGGTTCGGCCGGCTCGGTCCTGGCCGAAAGGCTGTCGGCTTCCGGCCGCTTCTCGGTGCTGGTGCTCGAGGCCGGCGGCAGCGACCGTCGCTTCTACGTGCAGATGCCGCTCGGCTACGGCAAGACCTTCTTCGACCCGGCGGTCAACTGGAACTACAAGGCCGAGCCGGATCCCGGCCTGGCCGGCAATGCCGACCACTGGCCGCGCGGCAAGCTGCTCGGCGGCTCGAGCTCGATCAACGCCATGGTCTGGATCAGGGGCGCGCGCGAGGATTTCGACGCTTGGGCAGCGGCCGGCAATCCCGGCTGGGGCTTCGATGACCTGCTGCCCGCCTTCAAGGCGCTGGAGGATACCCAGGCCGGCGCCGACCAATGGCGCGGCGTCGGCGGGCCGCTGCATGTCACCGACTGCTCGACCTCCGTCCATCCGCTCACCAAGCGCTATCTCGCCGCCGCCAACCAAGCCGGCCTGCCGCTCAACCCGGATTTCAACGGCGCCTCGCAGGAAGGCGCCGGCGTCTACCAGATCACCACCAGGAACGGCCGCCGCATGTCGGCGGCGCGCGCCTTCCTGCGCCCGGCGATGAAGCGCAAAAACGTCCGCGTCGAGATCAACGCGCTGGCGACAAAAATCCTGTTCGAGGGCAAACGCGCCGTCGGTGTCGAGTACCTCCAGAATGGAGAGACGAAAACCGCCCGCGCCGGCCGCGAGATCATCCTGTCGGGCGGCTCGGTCAATTCGCCCCAACTTCTCCAGCTCTCCGGTGTCGGTCCATCGGCGCTTCTTGCTGGTCTGGGCATTCCTGTCGTTCACGCCAACGAGAATGTCGGGGCAAACCTGCAGGACCATGTCGGCATCAATTACACTTTCAAGGGCAGGCTGCCGACGCTCAACCAGATCCTGCACCCATGGTGGGGCAAGCTGCTGGTCGGCATGCAATACGTGTTTTTGCGCTCAGGCCCGCTGTCGCTGTCGATGAACAATGCCGGCGGCTTCTTCCGCACCGATCCGGCCGCGGCGCGGCCCAACATGCAGCTCTATTTCCAGGCGTTTTCGACCGTCATTCCGAAGAGCGGCGAACGCCCGATCCTGACGCCCGATCCATGGCCGGGCTTTTCCATCGGGCTGTCCAATTGCCGTCCGTCGAGCCGCGGCGAAATCATGATCCGTTCCGCCAATCCGCGCGATTATCCCGAAATCGTCGCCAATGCCTTTTCGACCGAGGCGGACGTCGCTGAAATGCTGGCGGCGGTGAAATTCGTCAGGAAGATCGCCTCGATGCCGGCGATGGCCGAGATTATCGAGGAAGAGGTTTTGCCCGGTCCCTCGATCACCTCCGATGCGGATCTCATTCAGGATTTCAGGAAGCGCTCGGGCACCGTCTATCACCCGGTCTCGACCTGCCGCATGGGGCCGGACGCGGCGCGCGCCGTCGTCGATCCGCGCCTCAAGGTGCACGGCATCCAGGCGTTGCGCGTCATCGATGCCTCGATCTTTCCCGACAACATAACCGGCAACACCAACGCCGCCGCGATCATGACCGGATGGAAGGGCGCCGAACTGGTTCTGGAGGATCAGAAATGAAAATCACCGACGTCAAGACCTGGGTGGTCGGCAATCCGCCGCCCGGCATCGGCGGCAAGTATTTCATCTTCGTCAAGCTCACCACCGATGGCGGCGTCGTCGGCTATGGCGAAGCTTACAACGCCACCTTTTCGGCTCATGTCACGGCGAAAATGGTTGAGGACATGGCCGAACGCTATCTGATCGGCCGCGATCCGCACGACGTCGAGAATTTCTTCCGCCGCGCCTATTCGTCCGGCTTCACCCAGCGCCCCGACGTGTCCGGGATGGGATGCTTTTCGGCGCTCGAAATCGCCTGCTGGGACATTATCGGCAAGGAGGCCGGCAAGCCGGTCTACAAGCTGCTCGGCGGCCAGGTTCACGAAACGCTGCGTTCCTATACCTACCTCTACCCGCACAGCGGCAGCGTCCATTCGGAGGACGCCCGCGGCAAGAACGTCTACAACGACCCCGATCTGGCCGCCGCCTGCGCGCTCGAATATGTCGAGCAGGGTTTTAACGCGGTCAAGCTCGACCCGGCCGGTCCCTACACCGCCTTCGACGGCCACCAGCCGCGCCTCGTCGACATCGACCTCTCCGCCCGTATGGTCAAGGCGATCCGCGAGGCGGTCGGCACCAGGGCCGACATCCTGTTCGGTACGCACGGCCAGTTCACCGCATCGGGCGCGCTGCGCCTCGCCCGCGCCATCGAGCCCTATGATCCGCTGTGGTTCGAGGAGCCGGTGCCGCCCGACATGCCCGAGGTGATGGCGCAGGTCGCCCGCGCGACCTCGATCCCGATTGCCACCGGCGAGCGGCTAACAACCAAATTTGAGTTCGCCCGCGTCATCGAGAACCGTGCGGCGACCATTCTTCAGCCCGACCTTGGCCGCTCCGGCGGCATTCTCGAAACCAAAAAGATCGCCGCCATGGCCGAAGCCTACCACATCCAGGTCGCGCCGCACTGCTACTGCGGACCGATCGTCGGCGCCGCCAACATCCAGCTTGCGTTGACGCTGCCCAATTTCCTCATTCTGGAATCGCTGAAACAGTGGGACGGTTTTCACGCGAAGCTGCTCAAGAAGAAGATCGAATGGCGGGACGGCAACGTCATCCCGTCGAAGGAGCCAGGCCTCGGTGTCGAACTCGACGAAGCCGTCTGCGAGGCGCATCCCTGGACCGGCAAGGACCTGCATTTGCAGATGCTGCAGACGCCGTTGATGCCGTGAGCGCGCGTCAGAGCTATGCCTTCGTCGGTCTTGGCCATCTCGGCGGCCAGCTCGCCGCCAACCTGATCCACAACGGCTTTGCCGTCACCGTATTCGACCGCGACCAGGCGGCCGTCGAGCGGCTGGTGATGCTTGGTGCCGATGCCGCCAACAGCCCGGCTGATGCCGCTGGCCGCGCCGGCAATGCCATCACCTGCCTGCCCTCGCCAAAAGTCAGCGAGGCGGTGCTGGCCGGCCCCGGCGGATTGCTCGAAGGCCTGCCCGCAGGCGGCAGTTGGATCGAGATGTCGACCACTAGCCAAGACGAGATCGTGCGCCTTGCATCCCTCGCCTCGGCAAGAGGCGTCGAGACGCTCGAATGCCCGGTCACCGGCGGCGTGCATCTGGCAGCCGTCGGACAGATCACCGCGCTGGTCGGCGGCGACGCAGCGCTTTATGCGCGCCACCGCCCTGCCGTCGAGGCGATGTGCGCGCGCTCGTTCCTGATGGGTCCGGTCGGCTCGGCGGCGGTGATCAAGGTCATCACCAACATGCTGGCCTTCATCCATCTGGTCGCCGCCGGCGAAGCGCTGATGCTGGCCAAAAAGGGCGGGCTCAACCTTGCCCAGTCCTATCACGCCATCGTCGCCTCCTCCGGCAACAGCTTCGTCCATGAGACCGAAAGCCAGCTGGTGCTGAACGGCTCCTACGACATCGGCTTCACCATGGATCTGGCGTTGAAGGATCTCGGCTTCGCCCTCGGCATGGGTGAAAAATTCGGCGTGCCGCTCGAGATTGCCTCGCGCGTCGACGCAATCTTCAGGCAAGGCAAGCAGGCCTATGGCGGCAGCGCCTGGTCGACGATGATCGTGAAACTGCTCGAGGATGCCGTCGGCACCGACCTGCGCGCACCCGGTTTCCCGGCTAAACTCGCAAGTTGATATTGGCCGGATTATCAATCGATTTCAGTCGATTGGAGAGATCGCCGGAACCAGAGCCGCAGTCAACTGAATCAAAGTCTTAACAGCTTGATTCAATATCTCAGCGTCAATGCGCCGGGCAGGATCTCGAAAGTCGCTGGTATGCGACCCGGCGATTCGCCGTCTATGTCGATCAGCGCGGCGTTCTTTTGCACATCGCCGAGCGGCTCGACAACCACTTTCTTGCCGCGCAGGATGGTGATCGCAGGATGGTTGCGGTGCCGCCCGCCATAGAGCAGGCGGATGTCCCAGATCAGCTTCAGCTTGCCGGCGGCGCGCAGGATGACGATGTCGAACTCGCCGTCGTTAAGCTCGGCGTCGGGCGCGATCATCATGCCGCCGCCGAAGAATTTGCCGTTGGCCACCGCCACCAGCGCCATGCGCACCTCGACCGGGGCACCGTCGTCGATGGTGATCGCAACGTCCTGGAAGCGGTAACGGAGGAATTCCCAAACCGTGCGCCAGTAGAACAGCGCCTTGGCCGAAACCTTGCCCTTGCGCTTGTCGGCATTGACCGCGCGGTCGGTGGCGCCGGACAGCCCCAGGCTGGCGATGTTGATGAAATGGCGGCTGGCCAGCGCGCCATGGTCGTCGACATAGCTGATGCAGCCGGCATCGACCTTGCGCGGCTTGGCCCCGGCAATCCGCTTCAGCGTCAGATCGACATTGTTCGACAGGCCGAGCCCGCGGGCGAAGTCGATGCCGGTGCCGCAAGGCAGCAGCCCGAGTTCGGCCGTCCGGCCGCTTTCCCGGAAAGCCTTCAGCAGCCCGTCGGCGACTTCGCTGGCGGTGCCGTCGCCGCCGGCCGCGATCACCAGCTCGAAGCCGATGGCGGCAAGGTCGAGCGCCAGCCGTTCGGCATCGCCCTCGGCCTGCGTTTCACGCAGCTCGAAATCGCCGAAATGTCTTTTCAGCGAAGCCGCAACCTCGGGCCAATGCCGCTTGAGCCTGCCGCCGCCGGCGATCGGATTGAGAACCACCGCGACCTTCAAGCCTGCCTCCCCAAGGCCATCGAACACGCCTTCCAATCATTTGCCGGCATTGAAGCCCGCGCCGAGCCGCGGGGCAAGGGTCGATTACCCGACAATGCGGCTTCGGCATCGAGGCGGCAAATCCCGACCGGCGGCGGCAGAGATCGGAAAGTCGCTATTTTGGCAGGGTCAGTCCCCGATAATCCCGCTATCCACAGGCATGCGGCAGTTCCGCCAAACGCTTATCCGACGTACGTTAAAACCCATCTCAGGCGGCTACCGATCGCCACGCCGAAAGGCAAAGCGGAACGGCGGATTTCCTGAGGCCCGTACGGCCCTGAACGAGAACAGGCTTGCTTGTTGGAGGGATGGACGCCGAGACCTACGGGGCCGCGGAAAGCGTGCGAACGCCGACGGCGGACCGATGCTGCCATGAAGGACGGCAAAAACCTTCGATGGCGCGCTGGGCAAAGCTCGCAAGAGTGGAGACCGGCGTGGTCCGGAACGGACGCTGCCTTCGGGCGGCGACTGGCAGGACCGTCAAAATCAAGGCCGGCATGGCGCGACATCTTTCGGGAGTTGCTGCCGCGACCGTGTCCTGATCTGACAGGGAGGCGCTGGGAGAAATCCCGGCGCCGACTGTCTTTGTGGCCCCGCCTGACGATTTTGCCGGCGACGCTTCACGCTGCACCAAAATCAGCTACTATCCATTTGCCGTCGGGGGCCGTTTAAAAGGGCTGACGGCAGGGGGACATTTCATGACGCTCATCCAGAAGCTTGCTGTTGCCTATGCTTTCCTGTTCTTCGGCGTTGTTGCCATCGGCTATGTGCCGGCTTTCAACGACGCCGGCGGCAATCTGTTCGGCCTGTTCTCGCTGCAATGGTACGACGATTTGCTGCACGCCTTCTCCGGCGTCTGGGCGCTGGCCGCCGCCTTCATCTCGCACCGCCAGGCGGTGTTCTATTTCAAGCTGTTCGGCTCGGTCTATCTGTTCGACGGCGTGCTCGGCCTGGTCACCGGTTCCGGCTGCCTCGATGGCGGCATTTTCATCAACGGCTTCCGCTCCCTGAACGACATCGAATTCCCGGCCCGCTTCTTTGCCAACCTGCCGCACATCGTCATCGGCGGCTTCGCCGTCTACGTCGGGTTCTGGCTGTCGAAACGTGTGTACGACCATTTCGCCACGGCCTGACCGGCCATGTTCCTGTTCCGCTGGCTGAAGCGCATCATCAAGGCGATCCTCTGGCTCGTCGTCATTGTCGTGTTGATCCCGATCGCCGGGCTGGCCTACGGCTTTCTCACCACGCCGTCGTTGGACACAACACCATTGCCGGGCATCGCCGAGGGTGCTCCGCCAAAGGCGCTGGCCGACAAGGTCCGTGCCGAGATCCCCGGCTACCAGCGGCCGGAGGAATCGACCTTTCTCACCTATCCGGAATGGGCCATCGTCTACGCCGCCCGCGAATATGCCGGCTTTGTCGACAAGAACCAGCCGAGCGGCTTCCCTTATCTGTCCTATATCGGCCGCTTCTGGCAGGATTACGCGATGGTCACCCGCGCCAGCTCCGCCTACAAGTTCAACCTCGACAACCACCAGATGCTGGTGATCATCGGCACCAGCCACACGATCGAGCACGCCATCCAGTGGGCCTATGAAAATACGGTCGGCCGCACTACCGAAGCGACAGCCGGCAAGCGCACCGCCGTCGACATCTACCAGGCCAAGGTGGCGGCCGATTATGCCGGTTTTCTCGACCAGGTGCCGTGGTACCAGTTTCCCTATGCCGAAAAGCGTGCCGGCCTGTTTGCCGTCCAGCCGGCAGCGGACGACAGCGCCGTCCGCACCAGCGAACGCAAGCTCGCTTTCGGCCTCGCCGACACGATCAAGCAGGGCTATGCCGATCTGATCAAGTCGGCGCTCGCCGCCACCACCGATCCCGCCTTGCTCGATATTCATGTCTGGGCCAAGGGTCCGGTCGGCGAGGTGACGCGCAACGAACCCGACACCTTGCTTGAGCGCGATCTCGGCGCCGACGGCGCGATCTTCGTCACCAGACGCTATCAGGTGTTCACCGACATGATCCCGCGCCTGATCGGCAAGGGCGTCTCCTTCGTCGAGATCGGCGGCAATGACGAGATCATGGTCACCATGCTTTCCAATGACGAGATCAATGTTCCCGAAGGTGCACGCACCTTGTTCAGCTACCCGCTTCCGGCGGAACCTTCGACGCGCCGCACCGGCCTGACCGTCGCCGTGCGCAAGCTGCACATCGTTCTGCCGGCGCTGATGACGGCGGGCGCCAGGCTCGAGCATGTCTACGATTACTGAGGCCTTTCGGTCACAGCCGGCCTCGGCAGGACGTTGCGTGATGCTCCGTCACGCTCATTCCACAATCGCGGCCAAATCCCGCCTTGTTCCGCAACGATTGATGATGCCGTAGACACGTTGTCTTGCGCACATGTGCCAGGCAACTCGGAGGGACACGACCGTGATCAAGACCGCCCTTGTCGCCATGACCATCGTCGGCTGCGATTGCGACGCCAGGCTTTGCGAATATATCGGCGAGACGCCTGCCAAATGGTCGACCATCGCCGAATGCGAAGCGGCGATGAAAAGCCAGATGCTGCACGAGCGCAATTTCGACTATCCGCTGGTCTCCGGCATCTGCCGGACACAGAACTCGTCTTCGTCATCGCAGCTCGCTGCGACCGCTTCCGAGCCTGAATTGACGACGGCCAGTACGGCCGCGACAGACCCGCTGCCACCGGAACTGAGCCATCGGCCCAGTGCTGCGGTCGGAACGCAGGCCACGGCGACGGAAACGGAAGCCGTCCGGCCGGTCGCCTATGAAGCGGCGGTCGATGGCGGCCGCGCCGTGCTCTACCGCACGAAGGCCGGCTACGCCGTGGTCAAGACCGATCTCGGCCGCGCCGCATCGGCAACGATCGGCATCGCCAGGCGTTCGGCGAACTGGCTGGCGGCGAAGCTGCCTGACGGTCTGTAGCCGCCGCTTCAGGCCGTGCCGATCAGTGCCTTGACGGCGCGATAAAAAATCGACGAAAACAGCTCGCCCGGATCGTATTGCAGCTTCTTCGCCAGGAAGGACGGCAGTTCCGGATAGGAGGCAAGCAGTTCCTTGCCTGTGTAGTGGAGCTGGTAGGGCAGAAAAAAACGCCCGCCATGCTTGATCGTCACGTCGATCAGCGCCCTTGTCAGCGCCCGCATCCTGGCATTGCCGTCGGCGTTTGTCGGCTGATTGATGTAGAGCACCAGCGAATAGGCCGGCTCCGGCGCATAATTCAGCGCCACATCCTCCTTGTGGACGATGCGCACCGAGGCGTTGAGCACCGGCAGGGTCTGGTTGCGCAGGATCTCGCGCGCTTCCGCGATGAACGGGTTATAGGCCGCCCGCGGGATGAAATACTCGTGCAGGATGTCGGTCTCGTCGAGCAGGTCGTTGAACAGATAGGGCACTGAATCGTGCATCGGATTGTTGCGCGTGACGAGGCAGGCCTCGCCCTCGGCCATTGCCGCCGTCCGCGCCACCGTGCAGCTCTCGAATTGCGGCTCCAGCGTCTTTTCGGTGAACCATTTCAGCTCCTGGAACAGGCTGCCCCATTTCGCCAGGTTGATGATCACCCGCTTGAGCCCGACCGAACCCGGTTCACCGATTGCCGGCTGGTCGGCCGGCGGCTGGTCGGCCACCTTGTCATAGCGATAGACGATCATATCCTCGAGGAAATTGCCCGGCGCAGTCGACAGATGCCCATAAAACAGACCGATCGCCCTGTTTGGCTCCAGAACCTCGGCGAAGAACGTCGGGAAATCGTCCGATTTGATGATCTCGCGCGAGGTCCGGTAGACGGCGTTGTCGACGATGTCGAGTGTCGCCTCCAGCACCACGCCGAACAGGCCGTAGCCGCCGACGACGTGGCGGAACAACTCGGTATTTTCGGCCGGTGAGCAGGTCGTCACCGAACCGTCCGCCAGCATCACCCGCATCGATCGGATCGAGCCGGCGACCGAGCCGGCCTGGTGGTCCATGCCATGCGCGTTGACTGACAGCGAGCCGCCGACCGAAAAGATGTCGGTCGACTGCATCGCCTTCACCGCGAAGCGCGGGTGCAAAAGGTTCTGGATGTCGTGCCAGCGCACGCCCGGCTGCAAGGTGATCGTCTTCGCCGTCGGGTCGACACTGACCTTGTTGAATTTGCGCATGTCGAGGACCAGCGCGTTGTCGTCGAAGGCGTGGCCGCCCATCGAATGGCGCACCGCCGCGACCGAGACCTTCAGGCTATTGGCGCGGGCAAGGGCCAGCGCGCTCGCGATGTGGTCTTCCTCGCTGACTTCGATAACGCCGTAGACCGGTGTCATCGACAGGCCGCTGGCATCATTGATATCGCCGCCCTTGGTCAGCCATGGCAGCGACGGATCGTAGGCTGGCGGGCCCTCCAGCGGCTTCTGCGCCAGGTCGATCCCATCAATGTCGGCGATGCGCCCGGAATTCTTCTGCCCCGACGGGCCGCGCGCCAGGCGCGCCACGGTCGTCCCGCCCCACAGCATCGCGCCGCCGACCACCGCCGCACCCAGCAGCAGCCGCCGCGACAGGCGAAACCCCTTGCGTTCCTCGACCATAGCCCCACCCCACTGTCCCAGGAATAGCGCCTGATGGCGACAAAAACCAGTTGCCAATCAGACGTTCGGCGAATGATGATCCGGTTTGTCTGGCGGAAATGTCGAAAGCAGTCGCACCATGAAGCTTGCAGCCCGTACCGCGCTTGCCCTGCTGCTCGCATTTGCTCCGGTCTCAGCCGACGCCCAAAGCGGTGAGAAGGGAGTCCTCGGTGTGGCAAGGGACGATCCGGAGATGGCGGCGGCGATTGAGCAGGCCCGCGCCAGCCTGGATGACTTCCTGATCCTGTCCGAGGCGCCGCCGTCCGGAACAGCCACGTTCAAATTGAAGGTAAGGATCGAAGACGGAACCGCGACGGAACATTTCTGGATCATTCCCTTTCACCGAACGGCGAGCGGATTTGCCGGAATTTTAGCAAACGAGCCGCAGGCAGTGCACAACGTCGTCGCCGGCCAGGAGATCGAATTCACCCGGGACGAAATTTCGGACTGGGGATACACCAAGAACGGCCATCAGGTGGGCAGCTTTACCGTCTGTGTGATGCTCAAGAAGATGTCGAAGGAAGACGCGGACTATCTCCGCGACAATTACGGCTTCGACTGCTAATGTCCGAGCGCGAGGCGCTTTAGCCGCTACCCCGCCTCCTCGTCCTGCGCCCCAATCTTGCGCACCAGCGCCGCGGTCGCCAGGATCGTGGCCATGTCGGCGATGATCGGCGCAACATGCTTGACATAGTCGAGCGGCACAGAGATGTCCGGCAGCTCGAAGAAGTTCTTCGTCTGCGGAAGCAGCAGAAAGCCGTCGCTGCCGTTGAGCGCGACGCGTGCCGGTTCCTTCGGCCATGTTTCGCCAAGCCATTCGAGCGCCTGCGCCAGCCGGCCGGTCACCAGTGGCCGCGCCGCCTCGATATTGTCGGTGCGGAACTCGTAGGCGGCATCGAGCTCCGGCATGCCGCTGGATAGTTCCTGCATCTTGCTGCCGAAGATGCCGCGGAAGAAGCCGACGGCCTTGTTGGTCCGGCGCGCGGCCACCAATATGCCGGGGAACGGCACGATTGTCTCGAAGGCGACGATGACGCCCTTGAACACCGCCGTCGTGCTCTTGCCCGTCCCTTCCCGGAGATCTGCTTCGTAAAGCTCGAACGCAAACCCCTCATAACGGCCGGAAAAAACATCATCGAAAGATTGCCGGTTGAACGGACCAACCGTCTCGCGCGGCAACCGGTCGAACGAATTCGGCTTGACGTTGTGCCGGTACCGCATGTCCTCGATGAAGCCGAAGATGATCGGCAACAGCGTGCTGCGAAACGACTGCTGCAATTTGCTCGCCGGCTTGATCGCCTGGAAATAGAGCAGGATCGCCGCCAGGAATCCGCCGATATAGAGGAACACATGCGGGGTCGAGAACCACTGCTCGTTGGGGTCGGCAACCCCGTTGAAGAGCCAGGCCACAAGCGCCACGAACACCAGCACCAGCCCGATGAAAAGTGGCACCCGCCAGCGCGTCCGGCGATGGGCCGAAGCTCGTTGCGCCTCATAGGCCTCGATGTTCTTCCTGAGGCCGGCGATCACCGCTTCGCTCGGCATGAAATCCGCAGTTTCCATCACCCACCCGCCGCCACAAGCCTGCCCGCGCTGGGCATGATAGCCGGTTTGGTGGACCGCGTCAGCGCACGGCACCGAAGACCGCATCGAGGCGGGCTAGAACCCTTTGCCTGGATTTTCCCGCCAGCGTTTCAACCGGGACCAGCCGCTCGTGATCGCCGGCGCGCAGCCGCATGAAGGCATGCAGCCGGTAGGCGGCGATGGCCCCGCGCGTGCCGGGATCGTCGCTGATGTCGACGACGAGAATGGCGCCGATGCGGCCGGGCCATGGCTGCCGCGCGAAGGCGGTGCCGATGAAATCGCCGAGCCCATAGGCAACGAGTGTCTTGCCGATCCGCTCGATCGGCTGCACGACATGGGCATGATGTCCGGCGATCAGGCCGATGCCATGTTCGGCCAGAAGTCGCGCCATTGCCCGCGTCTTCGCACGTGGAAAATGCCGGAATTCCCAATCCCAATGCGGCACCGCGCAGAGGAGGTCGACACCCGAAGCGGCAGCGTGCGGCCATTGCGTCGGATCGGCTTGCATCGAGACTCGGCCCGCGAACTGAGCCTCGTCGGTATTGCGCCACAAGGTAAAGGCGGCAAGGCCTATGGTCAGCGAACCAACCGCAAACCGCTCGACCGGAGCCGCAGTGCCGATCGTGCGGATGCCTAATTGCTCCAGCGCGGCGACGGTCTCGTCGAAGCCGGCAATACCCTGGTCGAGCACATGGTTGTTGGCCAGCGACAGCACCAGTTTTTCACGCGAAATGCCGGCGGCGGCCAGCGCCTCGGCAAGGAACCGCTCGCTCATCGCGTGGTGCGTGCCAAGCCTGGTGCCCAAAACAGCGCTCGGCCGCTCCACCACCGGGCTTTCGCAATTGCCGACCACCAGATCGGCCGAGGCAAGCAGTGCCGCAATCGCCGGATCGCAGTCCGGCGCGCGGCGATTGGCCACCGCCGAGATATCGCCGACGAAAGCCAGCCGCACCGTCCGCGCCGGCGGCGGCTCGATCAGGGTCGCTGCCGCAGGCGCAAAGCCGCGCGCGTCGCCGTCGAGCGAAGGCCGGAGGAAGCGTGGCAGCCAGGACAGTTTGTAGGAAAGCGGATAGTTCGACACGCGACGCCCAATCGTTTTGCCTTGTGTAGACCGTCCGCCGGATTGATTGAAGCGTCGACTGTTGTGGGTGAACCACAGGGCCACAGGCGCAGCGAACCAAATGCGTGTATGATCCACTGCGGAGCGACAAAAGGGGCGATCACGATGAAGCGTTTTTCCAGGCTGGTGGCGTGCGCCATCATTCTTCTCCTGCGGCTGGCGTTACCCAGCGCCGCGGCTCCCGAACCGGCGGCCCTGTTCGAGGCAAAAACCGTGACTGAGCGCGACAGCGCTCTTGCCGCTCTGGAAGCCGCCGCGCCGGGCGATCCGGCAGCCGCCTATGCCGCCGGCGCCGGCGAATTCTTCACCGCGCTGGAGATACTGGCCGGCGGCCTGCACCGCCACGGTTTCGACAGCCCGCAATCCTTCATGCTGCCGCTGATGCGGCTGCCGGTGCCGGACAATGCCAATCCCGAGCCGCTGACCTACGAACAATTCCGCGCCATTCTCGTCGCCTTCCGCGACCGGCTGGAGAAATCCGCAGCCACGCTGGGTTCGGTACCCGCCGACGCTGACATCGGCATGGTCATCGACCTCACCCGCCTCGGCATCGACCTCAACGAGGACGGCACGATCGCGCCGGACGAAAGCGCCGCGGCGATCATGGCGTCTCTGTCACGCGGCGGCGGTGCGCCAGACGCGGCCGCACCAGCCCTCACCTTCCGCTTCGACCGGGCCGACGGCTACTGGCTGCAGGGCTATGCCGAGTTCCTGATGGCGCAGGCCGACTTCTGGCTGGCGCATGATTTCAGAAACACGTTCGACGGCTCCTTCCACATGCTGTTCCCGCGCGCAAAACTGCCACTGCAGGACACGCTCGTTCCGCTGGACGGTGGCATGGGCGGCAGCATTCTGTCGTCCGAATGGCGTCTCGCCGATTTCATCTCCCTGGTGCATCTCATTAACTGGCAAGTGGTCGAGCCTGAGCGCCGGCAAGCGGCACGCCGCCATCTCATGGAAATGATCCGGCTGTCGCGCGAGGACTGGAAAGCCATCCGCGCCGAAACCGACAATGACCGCGAATGGCTGCCCGGGCCGCAGCAGAAAGGCGCCAGCCCGCTGACCGGTCTCGAAGTCGGCGAGCAGCAGGTGCAGGCCTGGCTCGCTGCCTTGGCCATGGCCGAGGATCTGCTGGAAGGCCGCACCTTGCTGCCGCATTTCCGCATCGCCGACAAAGGCATCAACATGAAGCGCTTCTTTGATGAGCCAAAAACCTTCGACCTGGTGCTGTCGATCACCGGCCCGGCCATCGCGCCCTATCTAGAACGCGGGAAGATTCTCACCAGCGAGGAGTTCGACCAGATCCAGCGCCAATTCGGCGGCGCCGGGTTTCTGACGTTCGCGCTTTGGTTCAACTGAGGGCGTGCTTAGACGCTACTCCTGACAGCCTGCTGTCAGGAGCCAAATTGCGCCTCGCGCCACCGGCCACTCCGCTCTTTCCATTTTGGCCGATACCTCCCATATTCGGTCCATGGCCAGACTCCCCGACAAGAAAACGCCTCCGCCGGCGAATGACGAGCGCGCTTCACCGCCCAAGCGGCTCAGTCCGCTGACCGATTTCCTCGATGCCTCGGAGCCCCTGTACAAGGGCGGCTTTGCCGAGGCGCCGCAGACCGAGTTCACCGGCGCCCCGCTGACCGGCTCGATCGCCGACTGGGCCGAGCAGATAGAGCAGGAAGCCGAGAAGGAAGGGCGCCAAATCTCCCCCCTCGAGGGGGAGATGTCGCCGAAGGCGACAGAGGGGGTCGCCGGAGGCAGCGCGGGACGCAAAGGAACGTCGAGTACTGCCGCACCGACCCCACCCGGCGGCTCCGCCGCCACCCTCCCCTCGAGGGGGAGGGAAGGCGCCAAGTCTGCCAAGAAAATCCCCGAGCGCTCCTCTTCCCCCGGCCGTACGGCACGCGGTACCTCGATGGGCGGCGCGGCTTCGGCGCGGGAGCGCACCGCGGCCGGTCTCAACCCTGTCGCCGGCCTCGATGTCTCCCTGGAAGAGGCCGAGACCATGGCTTCGGGCGGCGTCACCGCCACCGTCGCGGCGCTGTCGGCGCTGATCGAATCCGGCAATCCGCTGCACAAGGACGGCGTGCTGTGGACGCCGCACCGTCCCGCCCGGCCGGAAAAATCCGAAGGCGGCATCGCCATCAAGATGGTCTCGGATTTCGAGCCCGCCGGCGACCAGCCGACGGCGATCAAGGATCTCGTCGAGGGCGTCAACAGCAACGACCGCACCCAGGTTCTGCTCGGCGTCACGGGCTCGGGCAAGACCTTCACCATGGCCAAGGTGATCGAGGAGACGCAGCGCCCCGCTCTGATCCTGGCGCCCAACAAGACGTTGGCCGCGCAGCTCTATTCCGAATTCAAGAAATTCTTCCCGGAAAACGCCGTCGAGTATTTCGTCAGCTACTACGACTATTACCAGCCTGAGGCCTATGTGCCCCGGACCGACACCTACATCGAGAAGGAATCCTCGATCAACGAGCAGATCGACCGCATGCGCCATTCGGCGACGCGCTCGCTGCTCGAGCGCGACGACGTCATCATCGTCGCCTCGGTGTCCTGCATCTACGGTATCGGCTCGGTCGAGACCTATACGGCGATGACCTTCCAGATGCAGATCGGCGACCGGCTCGACCAGCGCGCGCTGCTCGCCGACCTCGTCGCCCAGCAATACAAGCGCCAGGACATCAACTTCGTCCGCGGCTCGTTCCGGGTGCGCGGCGACACGATCGAGATCTTCCCGGCCCACCTCGAGGACCGCGCCTGGCGCATCTCGCTGTTCGGCGACGAGATCGAGGCGATCACCGAATTCGACCCTCTGACGGGCCAAAAGACCGGCGAGCTGAAGAGCGTCAAGATCTATGCCAATTCGCACTATGTGACGCCACGCCCGACCTTGAACCAGGCCATCAAGTCGATCAAGGAAGAGCTCAAGCACAGGCTGGTCGAACTCGAACGGGCCGGTCGGTTGCTCGAGGCGCAGCGGCTTGAGCAGCGCACCCGCTTCGACCTGGAGATGCTGGAAGCGACGGGCTCCTGCGCCGGCATCGAGAATTACTCGCGCTATCTGACCGGCCGCCAGCCGGGCGATCCGCCGCCGACCTTGTTCGAATACATCCCCGACAACGCTTTGGTCTTTGTCGACGAAAGCCACGTCACCATACCGCAGATCGGCGGCATGTATCGCGGCGACTTTCGCCGTAAGGCGACGCTGGCCGAGTATGGGTTCCGCCTGCCGTCCTGCATGGACAACCGGCCGCTGCGCTTCGAGGAGTGGGACGCCATGCGCCCGCTTTCCGTTGCGGTTTCCGCAACGCCCGGCGGTTGGGAGATGGAGCAGTCCGGCGGTGTCTTCGCCGAACAGGTCATCCGCCCGACCGGCCTGATCGATCCGCCGGTCGAGGTGCGCCCGGCCAAGACGCAGGTCGACGATGTCGTGGGCGAAATCCGCGAGACCACCAGGGCCGGCTACCGCACGCTGGTCACCGTGCTGACCAAACGCATGGCCGAGGACCTGACCGAGTATCTGCACGAGCAGGGCATTCGTGTGCGCTACATGCACTCAGACATCGACACGCTGGAGCGTATCGAGATCCTGCGCGACCTGCGCCTCGGCGCCTTCGACGTGCTGGTCGGCATCAACCTGCTGCGCGAAGGCCTCGACATTCCCGAATGCGGTTTCGTCGCCATCCTCGATGCCGACAAGGAAGGTTTTCTCCGCTCCGAGACCTCGCTGATCCAGACCATCGGCCGCGCCGCCAGGAACGTCGACGGCAAGGTCATCCTCTATGCCGACCAGATCACCGGCTCGATGGAGCGGGCAATGGCCGAGACCAACCGCCGTCGCGAAAAGCAGATGGAGTGGAACGCGGCCAACGGCATCACCCCGGAATCGGTCAAGTCGCGCATTTCGGACATCCTGGACTCGGTCTACGAAAAAGATCATGTCCGCGCCGATATCTCGCAGTTCACCGACAGCGCCGGCGCGATGATGGGCAACAATCTGAAGGCGCATCTCGACGCCCTGGACAAGCAGATGCGCGACGCCGCCGCCAACCTCGATTTCGAGAAGGCCGCCCGCATTCGCGACGAGATCAAACGGCTGCGCGAGATGGAGCTGTCCATCTCCGACGACCCGCTGGCCAAGTATGCCGACATGGAAAGCCCGGTCTCGGGCCGCGAGAAGGGCAAGCACAATAAAGGCGTGGCCAA
Organism: Mesorhizobium sp. M0106; assembly: GCF_040322715.1. Lineage (NCBI taxonomy): Bacteria > Pseudomonadati > Pseudomonadota > Alphaproteobacteria > Hyphomicrobiales > Phyllobacteriaceae > Mesorhizobium > Mesorhizobium sp. M0106. The sequence continues at coordinate 65,346 of NZ_JAMYUA010000012.1, forward strand.
ACATCGCACATCAGAGGAACAGGAGCGTTTCCGCAAGCTCGACGAGGCACGTGCCGCCGAAGAGGCGGCCCGGCCCAATCTCTTCCGCAAGCCGGCGCTCGACGAAATGGGTGCCGATGGCGCCGTGCCGGTGAAGAAGCCGCTGTTTTCGAAGCCCTCGCTCGACGCCATGGGGCCGGGCACGGATATGCCGACCCCGGCCGGCGCAGTGTCGCGTTCGCTGTTCAAGAAGCAGTCGGCCGAAGAGGCGCACGGCTCCGATTTCGGCATCCCGGGCGAACCGACCAAGCCGCTGTTCAAGAAGAACTCGCTCGACGAGATGACCGTGCGGCGCACCGAGAAGCCGGTCGAGGGAAAAGTTCCGGCGAAGCAGCAGCCGATCTCCCCCCGTGTGGGGGAGATGCCCGGCAGGGCAGAGGGGGGCGCGAAGGATCGCGACGATTTTGCAAAACCCATTGTCCGCCAGCGCGCCGGCATCGGCTCCTACGAAGACCCCGCCGACGCCCGCCGTGAAAAGCGCCGGCCCGGCAAGACGGGTCGGCCGGGACGGTAGCGAGCTTCCCTTCTCCCCTTGTGGGAGGTGGATCGGCGCGCAGCGCCGAGACGGTTGAGGGGTGCTGGACGGATCGCCGTCGGTGCCAAGCTGGAGCACCCCTCATCCGACCGCTTCGCGGCCACCTTCTCCCACAAGTGGAGAAGGGGGAGCCTAGCCACTTGCCATCGGCCCTACCCTTGGTGTAGCCAGTTTCTACAACTCGAACGTCTTGAAAGGAGGGCTGCGTGTTATTTTCTCACCACCGTCAGCGCGGCCCTGTCTCTGCCCTGCGAGCTAGCTTGCAGGGCTGACCAGGGACGGTCCGGGTTTTTCCCCGCTTCGATTTTTTGGTCTGCCCTTCGTGGTGCGCAATGCCGAGCCTAATGGCTGGCACGTGCACCGTCAAAGTGCATTGAGCCGGGCTCCGGCAAGACCAGAGAAACCCAAATGGCCCTGATCAGCCTCAAATCCCTCGGCGTCACCCTGAGTGCGCCGCTGTTTTCCAACCTCGACCTCACCATCGGCACCGGCGACCGGCTCGGCATCGTCGCCGCCAATGGGCGCGGCAAATCCACTTTGCTCAAATGCCTGACCGGCGAAATGGAACCGACTTCCGGCGACATCACCCGCACGCGCGGCCTGCGCGTCGGCTATGTCGAGCAAGTCGTCCCCGCAGCCTTGGCCGGGCGTAGCTTTCATGAGGTCGTGGCCGACGCCATGCCGGCCGAGCAGGCCGAAAGCGAGCAATGGCGCGTTGACGTGGTTCTCGACTCGCTCGATGTGCCGCAGCCGATGCGCGAGCGGCCGATGCGGGCCTTGAGCGGCGGCTGGCAAAGGCTGGCGCTGATCGCCCGCGTCTGGGTCACCGACCCCGACGTCCTGCTTCTCGACGAGCCGACCAATCACCTCGATCTCGGCAAGATCAGCCAGCTCGAGACCTGGCTGAACGCGCTGCCACGTGAGGTGCCGCTGGTGATTGCCAGCCACGACCGCGCTTTTCTCGATGCTACGACCAACCGGACGCTGTTCCTGCGCCCCGAACAGTCGCCGGTATTCTCGCTGCCCTATTCACGAGCCAGGGACGCATTGAGCGAAGTCGATGCCTCGACCGAGCGCAAATTCCAGCGCGACATGAAAGTGGCGCAGCAGCTGCGCCGGCAGGCGGCCAAGCTCAACAATATCGGCATCAATTCCGGCAGCGACCTTTTGACGGTCAAGACCAAGCAGCTCAACCAGCGGGCAGAGCGTCTGGAAGAAGCGGCAGCGCCGGCACACCGCGAAAGATCGGCGGGCGCGATCAAGCTCGCCAATCGCGGCAGCCATGCCAAGGTGCTGATCACGCTCGACGAGTTGGTGGTCGGAACACCTGACGGCACGCTGTTGTTCAGCACCGGTAAGCGCCACATCTGCCAAGGCGACCGCATCGTCCTGCTCGGCCGTAACGGCGTCGGCAAGTCACGGCTGATCGGCCTGATCCGGAACGCCATCGTCGAGCCGGAAACGGCGGCGCAAAGCCTGAGGGTGACGCCGTCGACGGTGCTCGGCTATAGCGACCAGGCATTGTCGGGCATCGGCGGCGACGACACGCCGCTGGCGATGCTCTCGCGCAGATTCGATGTCGGCGAGCAGCGCGCCCGCTCGCTGCTGGCGGGCGCCGGCGTCAGCATCGACATGCAGGAGCGCAGGATCGGCGTGCTGTCGGGCGGACAGAAGGCGCGGCTGATGATGCTGGCGCTGAGGCTCGCCAATCCCAATTTCTATTTACTCGACGAGCCGACCAATCATCTCGATATCGATGGTCAGGAAGCACTGGAAGCGGAATTGCTGGAACATCAGGCGAGCTGCCTGCTTGCCTCGCACGACCGCTCCTTCATCCGCGCGGTTGGCAACCGCTTCTGGCTGATCGAGAAACGGCGATTGACCGAGATCGAAAGCCCGGAGGAGTTCTTCCGGGAGGTTGCCGAGCCGGCGGCTGAAGGCTTGCGGAAAAAAATTCCGGCGCTCTGTCGGTTGATGATCGCATGCCACGTCCTTGGGTTGCCGACACGGTGATGCCGGCGCCAATTGAGGAGAAAGCATCATGTCTATTCTGTCATCCATAGGTCACGCCGTGACGCGTTACTCGGCGGCTCGCGCCCGTTATCGCAGCGAACGCGCCATCCTTTCATTGCCGATCGAGCTGCGCAAAGATATTGGCTGGCCGGAAATCGTCGTCGACGCGCAAAACAGCCCGCGGATTCGCATCGAAGGTTGAAAGGTGGCAGTTGGCCGTCGCGGCAGGCGCCATTTCGAATCCAAAAAACCATCGGCCGTGTAGGATCGTCGCCGTTCCGTTCGTCCTGTGGTTCGCAAAGGCAAACCAGACGCAAAGAGGAGCATGACATGAATGACCAGCCGCAGACCCAGCCCGCCGCCAAAGTGCTTGGCGGATTGACACCCTACCTTCAGTTGGATGGCGCTTTCAAAGCCGCCGAATTTTACCAAAAGGCCTTCGGTGCCGAGCAGGTCTTTGCCTATCCGCCGGACGAACAGGGCCGTACCATGCATATCCATCTCCACATCAACGGTTCGACCCTGATGCTTTCCGACTTCTATCCCGAGCATGGAATGGCCCCTGTGAAGCCGCAGGGCTACACCATGCAGCTCCATCTCGGCAGCGACGACATCGACGCCTGGTGGCAGCGGGCCATCGAGGCGGGCTGCGCGGAAGTCGTGCCGTTGCAGGTGATGTTCTGGGGTGATCGCTGGGGCAATATGCGTGATCCGTTCGGCGTCGAATGGGCAATGAACGCACCGGTGAAAGCAGCTTAGCATTCCACACAGGCTGTGTCTGAAATCACCTCTCCCGCTCCAGAGGGAGAGGAAAACGATCGCATGGAGGAAATCAGATGTCCTATGTCGACGGTTTCGTACTTGCTGTACCGAAGGCAAAGCTCGATGCTTACAAGAAGCTGGCGGAAACCGGCGGCGCCGTCTGGAAGGAGCACGGTGCTCTTGCCTACGTCGAATGCGTCGGCGACGACGTCCCTTATGGCGAGCTCACCTCGTTCCCGCGCGCCGTACAGGCCAAGGACGACGAGGTCGTCATCTTCTCATGGGTGGTCTACGAATCGCGCCAGAGCCGCGACGCGGTGATGGCCAAGGTGATGGCCGACCCGCGCCTCAAGTCGGACTGGGAGACCATGCCGTTCGACGGCAAGCGCATGATCTTTGGCGGTTTTCAGCCCTTCATCGAGCTGTAGGCGCCCCTCGATCAAGTTTGTCGTGCAGCGGCTTCAGCCGGTCGCCATAGCGCTTCCACAGGTCGACCGAGCCCTGATACATCGGCTGGCGCACTTGCGCAGCCGACGCCGTTCGCACCGGCCGGTCGGTCTGGTGGAACGACAGCACGGCGTCGTCCCACGGCAGGCCGAGATGGGCGATCAGCGCCCGCGACTGGCCTTCCTGGTCGGCGACGAAATCCTCGTAGCGAACGTCGTGCACGACATCAGGCAGCACGGCGTGCCAGTGCGCCATGATGTCGGTGTACAGATTGTGGAAATCGGCGAGCTCGTCGAGATCGTAGCCGTAGCGATGGCTGTCGCCTCGGAAGTGCACCTTGTAGATCGACAGGCAGGTCGCCGCCGCATCGCGCGCGCAATGGATGATCTTGGCCTTCGGCAGCATCAAATGGATGAAGCCCACCAAGAGGAAATTGCCGGGCATCTTGTCGGTGACGTGCCGAGAACCCGGATAGCGGGCGTGCAGCATGTCGAGATAGGCCTGGCCGGCCTCGGCATAGGCCTTGTCTGGCATGTCGGCGATGCCCCAGGGAAAGCCGCCCTTCATGCTGAGCGGAAACTGCTTGCCGACCGCCGTCTTCAATATGCTGAGCTCGCCGGCGCCATAGACCTGCGGATGGCTGGCGATGATCTGCTCGACCAGCGTGGTGCCGGAACGCGGCATGCCGACGACGAAGATCGGCGTGTCCTCGGCTATCCCGCTCGGCCTGTGCCTTTCAAAAAAGGCCTTGTCGAACACCGCCTTCATCGCCTCGAACTCGCCGCGCGTCTTGCCGGCGTCGTAGTCGATGCCCTGGCGGCGGATCGCGTTGCCTTCGGCGAAATAGTCGAAGGCGCGGCCATACTCCCTGAGATCGTCATTGGCCTTGCCGAGACCGAAGGAAAGCTGCATGCGCGCCAGGCTGCCTTGCGGCGCCTTGGCGTGCTCCGCCTCCATGCGGGCAAGCTCGGCGTCGCGCTCCTTCTGGCGCTTGACCTGGGTAAGCATCAGCCAGGCCCTCGCCATGCCGGGGTCCACAGCCAGCGCCTGCCTGAAAAGATCCGCAGCCTCGTCGAGATTGCCCTTTTCCATCAGCCCGACACCCAGGCCGTGCAAAAGATCGGCATCCTTCGGCCGGATCGTCAGCGCCTCGCGAAAAACAGCCAGTGCCTCATCCAGCCGGCCCGCTTCCTGCAGCGTTTCGGCAAGCCCGACGCGGGCGCGGACATGGAACGGGTTGCGGCCGATCGTGCCGCGATAAATATCCTCGGCGCCTTCGAATTGGCCGAGCTGCTTCAGCGACGAGCCGAGATTGTCACGCGCCGCCAGCTGGTCCGGCCGAATCGCCACCACCTTGCGGAAGAGATCGGCGGCGGCCGCGACCCGGCCGAGGTCGCGCAGCACGGTGCCGAGATTGTTGAGGAAATCCGGATTGTTCGGTTGCAGACGCACCGATTGTTCGATCAGCGCCAGCCCCTCGGCGCTGCGCCCGGTCTGGTGCAGCAGAAGCCCGAGGAAATGCGCAGCAGCCGGGTGGTTGGCCTTTTGCGCCAGCACCTGTCGGTAAAGCGCCTCGGCTTCCTGCCGACGCCCGGCCTGGTGCAGCTGCAGCGCCTGCTGCACGTGCTGGTCGAGCCCCAGCGGCGGCTGTCCGCCTGAGCCGTAACGTGCGCCTGCCGGTTGTCTCGGATCTCTGTTGATGGGAAACCTGCCGTGTTGTCCGCCTGCCGCGATCTAGGCCATCGCTGCGGCGCGTGCAAGAGCAGACGGCGGTCGCTACGAAGCAAACCTTCGAACCCGGGGGAGCCTACCGAAAGTCGGCCGGCGTCAGCACATACATGTTCCTGCGGCCGTGCGAGTAGGCTTGGCGCGCAATCTCTTGGATCGACGAACGCTTGGCGTCGAAGGCGCTGAGGAATTCGGCCTCGGCTCCGCTTGCAGCCGGGTTTGCCGCCGAAAGTGCCGCGACCTCGACAAAGAACGGGACTTCGAGCATGCCGTCATGGCCGACGAAACGAATGCGCTTGGCCGCCGCGTCATAGGAGCGGCTGGGATTGGGAAAATTGAGCGTCATGGCTTGCGCGTCAAATCAGGCGGTTGCTTTCGGCAAGCTGGCGCGCCCGCCGCGCCGTGCCGTCGGTGTCGGCAATCCTTCGCCTTGCCGCCTCGTCGCTTCTTATCGTGAGACGCGGCGACAAGACCTTTATCGGCTTTGCGACAGGACTGACTGCAACTGTCGGGACATCCGGTGTTCTTGCGGAGTTCATGACTCTCTTCCTTCCATTGCTAGATAAATACAAATGCCGGAGGAATTTTTTCGGAATTTCTTCAAACAATTTTTGAGGTGCACCGGGACCGTATCATCGTTCTGCAGATAACTATAGAAAAGTAATTTCACGTTGGTAGGGGTAAGAGGCCGAAAACTTCTTGAATAAGCCGTATTTTCAGACTAATGGTAAGAAACCGTTTTGGGTCATGCTTGGCCCCGCGGTGTCAGGGATTCTCGGCCCGCCAAACTTATCCAAATCGCCGACACCTGGTACCGCAATGCAGGCTCCGCTTCCGGGGCAGGCCGGAAAGAAACTTCAAGGCACGAGAACTTCAAGGCACAAGCGAGAACTTCGAGGCACAAGAATGTCTGCTCGCACCACCCATTCCATAGCGCATTTCGCGGCACCTTTCGTGCTTGGCGGGCTGGATGGCGTGCAGCCGGCCGGCGACTATGACATCGACCACGACGAAGAACTGATCGACGGCATGTCCTGGCCTGCCTGGCGCCGCGTCGCCACTTTCATCCATCTGCCGGCAAGGACAGTGAAAAGCGCGACCAGCCAGCTTGTCGCCATTGACCATGCCGAGCTCGACGCAGCGCTTCGGCACGACCAGGAGAATGTCACATGATCCGCTTCCAGCAGAATGCGCGGCGCACGGACACGCCGGCGCATATCTTCACCGTCGGCCAGACCGTCCGCATGAAGAGCCGCACCGGCCTTGCCCAAAAGACCGCGGAGCTGTTCCAGATCAAAAGCCGGCTGCCGGTCAAGGACGGCTCGCCGCAATATCGCATCCGCAGCGATCAGGAGACCTATGAGCGGGTCACCACGGAAGACAATCTCGAACCGGTCGACAACCCGGCCAACTGAGCCGACGCGCCGCAACGCTGCTTCACACGCTGATGATGCCGCAGATCCGCGTCGCCTGCGCATCTCCAACGGGAACGGCGCTGAGCTCTACGCCGGCCCCCAGATGGTGCTTATCCGGCCAGGCTGTAGGTCGGTGCGCTAGCAGGGCCCGTCATCGACGACGCGATAATCCGCCGCGCGGGCTTCGCATTCGTTGGGGAATGTGCGCAGTTCGCCATGGCGACGGGCACAGACTGGGCGGTATTCGCGGGTGCAGAATGTCTGCTCCTCACCGCTACCACCACCGCCGCGGCACTCGCCCTCGCGAATGATGCGGTATCCGGCCCGTTCGGCAAGGCAGGCATTGGCGAAGGTCTGGCGGTCGCCGCCGCGCCGGGCACAGACCGGGTCATATTGCCTAGTGCAGAATTGCGGCCCCGGCCGTGGCGGGCGCGGCCCCGGCCCCTCATCATCCACCACGACGGTGCAGGCTGCGAGAATTGCCGACAGGAACAGGATGGAAAAAACCTGCCGCGGAAAGATTGTCGCAAGAAACCGCATGAATGTTCCCTCCCTTGAAACTCCTGCCTGCACAAATGGTGCCTGGGTCAGGCCGATCCTCGTCATTCCGCTGCCAGATGCAACCCCTGTTTGCAACTGGGCGAGCCAGGGCGGTATTGCGGCGCAAGCCAAGACAGCACCTGCCCCGCTTGCTGGACCATGCCTGGGTGAAGTCTGGCCGATGACCGCGCAGAAAACCGGTACTATCGGTGCGATGCGTCGGGATGCCCCTGTTGGGGCCGCCCGCGGCTGTGTCTTGCAAGCATCACGTTTCCGTGCGATAAATTTTGTGTTCGGGCATTTGCGACCCGGAGAGCGGAACGTTTTGGACGACCTTTCCCCGATACTGTGAATCTCTGACAGCCCCGTTTTCGGCGGGGGGTTTTACCATGCGCCAATGCATGACTGCCGAAGCAACCACCGGGACTTGCCCACGGCGCCAGGCGGCGGGCGGAACCACCAAGACTGACACGGGTGAAGGAGTTTCCCCAATGGCCCAGACCGGCACCGTTAAATTCTTCAACGCTACCAAAGGCTTCGGCTTCATCACGCCCGATGGCGGCGCCAAGGATGTGTTCGTCCACATCTCGGCGATCGAGGCTTCCGGGCTGCGCACGCTCGTCGACGGTCAGAAGGTCACCTTCGATGTCGAGCCCGACCGTATGGGCAAGGGTCCGAAAGCGGTCAATCTCCGCGCTGCCTGAAACCACAGCGTGCCGCGCGTCCTTTCGGGGTGAGGATGCTGCAAGGCTTTTGGAGTGAACTTGAATTCTGTAAAGGCGCGGCGGTTTTCGTCGCGCCTTTTGTGTTCCGGGATGCTTGCCCGCACCCGCAAAACTTTCTCTTGCCGATGGCACTAAAATAAAGGACAAATTTCCGTCCGGGCATTTGCCGGCCCGAGACTGGACTTGTGGGATCAAAGGAGCTTCCCATGCCGCAGACCGGCACCGTCAAATTCTTCAATCACGCCAAGGGCTTCGGCTTCATCACGCCGGACGACGGGGCAAAGGATGTCTTCGTCCATATTTCGGCCGTGCAGGCGTCGGGTCTTCCCGGTCTTGAGGATGGGCAGAAAGTGACATTCGACACCGAGCCGGACAAGCGCGGCAAGGGTCCGAAAGCCGTCAACCTGTCGATCGGCTGAACCACCCCCGGACAGAATGGACGTGGGCCGGTCTGGCCTGCGGTGTTTGCCGCACGCTTGAACCGCCCAGTTAGATGAACCGCCTGGTCAAATTTCGTTCAGCCCCCGTTCAGCCACGGTCGCATATTAATCTTCGTTAAAGCCGGACCGCATCCCCCGAAAACGACCCGGGCCGGCACGAAGGAGACCGACATGAACCGAATTTTCAAGACTGCCATCCTGTCCGCCGCGGTCGTTGCGACCACGCTTGCGACCTTGCCCGCGGCCAATGCCGACGAATGGCGCCATCACCGCCGCCACCACGGCCACGGCGACGCCGTTGCGGCCGGCGTGCTCGGCCTTGCGGCCGGTGCCCTGATCGGCGGTGCGCTCGCCAGCCCGCAGCCCCGCTATTACGACCCGGCCTATGATGATGAATACTACAGGCCTGCCCCGGTGCGCCGTTATTACGTGCAGCCGCGCGTGGCCTATGCCGAAAGCTATGCGGAGCCGTGGACCCGCGGCTGGTACGAATACTGCTCGGACCGCTACCGGAGCTTCAACGCCCGTACCGGCACGTTCACCGGCTATGACGGCGAACAGCATTTCTGCACCGCCAATTAGCGGAGGCAGTTTCCCGTCGGAAAAAAGCGCGGTCGCACAGGCCGCGCTTTTTGTTTCCGGCAAGCGCTTTCAGACCAGAAAAGGATTGCTCCGCCGCTCCTCACCAAAACGGCCGCCGGGACCATGGCCGCAGATAAAGCCGATGTCGTCGCCCAACGGCAAAAGCTTCTCCTTGATCGAGGCGATCAGCGCGGCGTGGTTGCCGCCCGGCAGATCGGTGCGGCCGACCGAACCGCGGAACAGCACGTCGCCGACATGGGCGAACTTCGCAGCCCGGCTATAGTAGACGACGTGGCCGGGTGCATGGCCCGGACAATGGAGCACCTCGAACACGTGCGAGCCGAACGAAACGGTCTCGCCTTCGGCAAGGAACCGGTCGGGGACACAGTTGCGCACGGGATCGGTGATGCCGTAGCGCTTTGCCTGGTTCTCGAGATTGGCGAGCAGCGGCCGGTCGGCGGCATGCGGACCGATGATCTCGATACCGAGCGCCTCCTTCAGTTCCATGGCCCCGCCGGCATGGTCGATATGGCCGTGCGTAATCCAGATCGCGCCGGCAGTGATCGCATTGTCCTCGAGCGCCGCCAGCACCTTGTCGATGTCGCCGCCCGGATCGACGACAACGCCTTGCCTGTCGTCCATGTCGAAGAGGATGGTGCAGTTCTGCTGGAACGGCGTGACCGGCACGATGCCGGCGTTGAGCTGACCCATATTCGTCCTTTCACGCTGTCGGAGCGCTGCGCGTCCCCTCGAACGCGTCAGGAGAGCTCCAACCTTGAACCAGGCCCTGATGTAGAGACACACGCGAACGGCGTCCACCGCTCCCACAAACGGCAAACGAAATGGGCGGCCGAAGCCGCCCATTTGAAAACCTGAAACGTCAAAGCTTATTTCTTCATCGCGTTCATGACCGCACCGATGATGCCGGTCAGGATGGCGCCGCCGCCGGCACCGCCAACGATATTTGAAATGTTCAACGCGCTGCCGGCCCCTGCCGCCGTGGCGGCGGCTGCCGGATCGACCGAGCCACCCAGCAGACTGTTGAGGATGGCCGCACCGCCGACGCCGCCGACAGCGCCGCCCAGGATTTTGGTAAGCTGCCCCATCGCCGCAGTCTTGATAGCCGCGCCAACCGCCTGACCACCGATGATACCCGTAATCACCTGAATAATGATCGGAAGAAGCGTGTTCATATCCATATTTCCAGTCCCTCCATAGCTGCCAGCCTCCCGGGCCGACCCCATCATGAGACGCCGAATTGTGTGAAAGTCAAATGCAGAAGCGCTTAAATAAAAGGGGCGGCCCGAAAACCGCCCTTACTAGTTAAAAAAGCTGTGACTTTCGTTATTCTGCAGCGATTGCGTGCTTGGGCTGAACGGCCGCAGAATAGTCATTCATCAGCGTCTTGGCGATTTCGCCGACCTCGAATCGGTATGGACCGATCTCCGAAACAGGCGTCACCTCGGCTGCCGTCCCGGTGAGGAAGCACTGCTGGAAGCCTTCAAGCTCATCCGGCATGATGGCGCGCTCGATCACCTCCAAACCGCGGTCCTTGGCAAGGCCGATAACCGTGCGGCGGGTGATGCCGTCGAGGAAGCAATCAGGCTTGGGCGTATGGATCTTGCCGTCCTTGACGAAGAAGATGTTGGCGCCTGTCGCTTCCGCCACCTGGCCACGCCAGTCGAGCATCATGGCGTCGGCATAGCCCTTGGCCTCGGCGGCATGCTTGGACATGGTGCAGATCATGTAGAGGCCGGCCGCCTTCGATTTCGACGGTGCGGTGCGCGGGTCGGGGCGGCGCCATTCGGCCATGTCGAGGCGGATCCCCTTGAGCTTCTGCGCCGGGTCGAAATAGCTTGGCCACTGCCAGATGGCGATGGCGCAGTTGATCCGACTGTTCTGTGCGGAAACGCCCATCTGTTCGCTGCCGCGCCACGCGATCGGCCGGACATAGGCGTCCTGGAAACCTTGCTTCTTCAACAGCGTGCGGCAGGCGTCGTCGATCTCGGCGACCGAGTAGGGTATCTTGAAGCCAAGCAGGCGCGCCGATTCATGCAGGCGTTCGGTGTGGTCGGTCAGCTTGAAAATTTCGCCCCCATAAGCGCGCTCGCCCTCGAATACCGCGCTGGCGTAGTGCAGCCCGTGGGTCAAGACGTGGATCTTGGCGTCGGCCCATTTGACGAATTCGCCGTTCATCCAGATAAAGCCGTCCAGTTGGTCGAAGGGAACGGATGCCATGGTAACCTCCCGCGGGCGGCAGCCCGCACATCATTGTGTCGTTGCGTGTTTCGTTTCGGCCGCTGTGGGCGGCCATTGTCTCAAAGCGTAGGCGGATATTTAAGGTCTGGCAAACTCAGGAAGTTCCGGAAAAAACGGCTTCGCTTGCCTTTTCGTTCGCAATCCGCCGAAAAGCTTGCCAAAAATTACCATCGCGCGGAAAATACGTCAATAGTGCTGACATAATTTCCTGCTTCACACGGAGAAAAGATGACGAGCCACGCAGCCGCAGAACCGATCAGGACGGCGATCACCGACGAGGACGGCATCGATTTCGCCATCATCGAGTTGTTTTTCTTCGCCTATCGCGACTTTACCTCCGATCCGGACCAGATCCTGGCCGAATACGGTTTTGGCCGTGCCCATCACCGGGTTCTGCATTTCGTCAATCGCCGGCCCGGGCTGACGGTCGCCGAGCTCCTCGACGTGCTCAAGATCACCAAGCAGAGCCTGGCGCGCGTGCTCAAGCAACTGATCGACACCGACCATATCGTGCAATTGCAGGGCCCCCGCGACCGCCGCCAGCGCGAACTCTACCCGACGGCCAAGGGCCGTGCCCTGGCGCTGGCGCTGGCGCGGCCACAGTCGCGCCGCATCCATGCTGCATTGGAAGATTCCGGAGCCACCGAACGCGCCGTTATCGAACGGTTCCTTGAAGCGATGGTCAATCCGGAACTAAGGGCGCAGATCGACATTGTGCCCGCAAAGATGTCAGGGAAAAACCATGGAGACCATTGAGAGGGTTGATCATCCGGCAGCACCGGAAGACGACGCGCCGCATCTGCTGGTGGTCGACGACGACACCCGTATCCGCAATCTTCTGAAACAGTATCTGACCGAAAACGGCTTTCGCGTCACCGTCGCCGGAAATTCCGGCGAGGCGCGGCGCAAGCTCGCCGGCCTCGACTTCGATCTGATCGTGCTCGACGTCATGATGCCGGGTGAAACTGGCGTCGACCTCACCAAGGCGCTGCGGGCGGAGAAAAACGTGCCGATCCTGATGCTCACCGCACTGTCCGAAACCGACAGCCGGATCACCGGGCTCGAGGCCGGCGCCGACGACTATCTGCCTAAACCGTTCGACCCGCGCGAGCTGATCCTGCGTATCAACAATATCCTGCGCCGCGGCGGCCCCGCGACAACGCCTAAGGTCGAACAGCTGGTCTTTGGCCCCTATACGTTCCAGATCGCCAGGCGTGAGCTGAAGCGCGGCGGCGAGGCGCTCAAGCTGACCGACCGCGAGCAGGAAATCCTGGCGATCTTCGCTGCGCGTGCCGGCGAAACGATACCGCGGCATGAGCTTGTCGGCGATGAATCCGAGGTCGGCGAGCGCACGATCGACGTCCAGATCAATCGGCTCCGCCGCAAGATCGAACGCGATCCGTCCAATCCGGTCTGGCTGCAGACAGTGCGCGGTATTGGGTATCGGCTCAGCGTGGAATAGAATGTCGCCGAAAGCGGTCCTTTGCCGGGCCGCCGGTGAGCGAAAAGACGAATGGCGACCACGCAACTCGAACGGCCGGGAGATGGCGGCTTGAGCGCTCGCGCGACGCGGGCGCTCAAGGCCGTGCCGCGCGCCTGGAACCGTTTCTGGCGCCTGGTGTCGCTTTACATGCCGAAGCGGCTCTATGCCCGTTCGCTGATCATCGTCATCGCGCCGATGATCATGCTGCAGTCGGTCGTCGCCTTTGTCTTCATGGAGCGCCACTGGCAGACCGTGACGCAGCGCCTGTCGCAGGCCACGGTGCGCGACATCGCCGCCATCATCGACCTGATAGAGACCTATCCGCACGACGCCGACTACGCCAACGTCATCCGCATCGCCCAGGATCGCATGCAGCTGAAAGTCGACCTCCTGCCGCCCGACCCGCTGCCGCCTCCCGGGCCAAAGCCGTTCTTCTCGATCCTCGACGAGATCCTTTCGTCCGAGATCACCCGCCAGATCAACCGTCCGTTCTGGATCGATACGGTCGGCAATTCCAATATCGTCGAGGTCCGCGTCCAGCTCGAGAACAAGGTGCTGCGCGTCTTCGTGCGCCGCAGCCAGGCCTATGCATCGAACACCCATATTTTCCTGATCTGGATGGTCGGCACCTCGCTGGTGCTGCTGATGATCGCCATTCCCTTCCTGCGCAACCAGATCCGGCCGATTCTGACGCTGGCCGAGGCGGCCGAGAGCTTCGGCAAGGGCCGGCCGATGCCGCGCGATTTTCGCCCGCGCGGAGCCGAGGAAGTCCGCCGTGCCGGCTTTGCCTTCATACAGATGCGCGAACGCATCGAACGCCAGCTCGAGCAGCGTACCGCCATGCTGAGCGGCGTCAGCCACGATCTGAGGACCATCCTCACCCGCTTCAAACTGCAATTGGCGCTTGCCGGGACCAAGGCGGCCGATACCCAGGCACTCGACCAGGACATCGACGACATGCAGTCGATGCTGGAAGGCTACCTTGCCTTTGCACGCGGCGAAGCTTCGGAAGACGCCGGTCAGTTCGATCTCGAAGCCTTCTTCGACAAGCTTCGCGAGGAAGCCGCGCTGCGCAAGCGCAAGCTGTCGACCGTGCTTGTCGGCGATCCGCATGTGCACGTGCGCCCCAATGCCTTTGCCCGGCTGCTGTCCAACGTCGTCGGCAATGCATTCCGCTATGCCAAGACGGTGGAGATCAATGCCAATCATGGGCGCGGTTCGCTGCTCGTCACCATCGACGATGACGGCCCGGGAATTCCGCCCGAAAAGCGAGAGGATGTATTCAAGCCGTTCGTGCGGCTGGACGAGGCCCGCAACCTCGACGCCAGCGGCACCGGCCTTGGCCTCTCCATCGCACGTGACATTGCCCGCAGCCATGGCGGCGACATCGTCCTCGAACGCAGCCCGCTCGGCGGCCTTCGGGCGGTGATCAAGGTCCCCGCTTGACGGCAGCGACACCCGGCCTTCATCGGCCCGTCATGAAACCATGGTGAAGAGCGCCAATGAAGCGCGCGATCCTGATTGATTCGGCCCTGCGGCCTCATTTCGACCCCGCGCCTGTCCGGGTGCGCCGGTGCGAGGCCAGAGTGGCGGCGTGGTCGCCGTTCAGGCATCGCGGCAAGCCAATCAAGGTTGCCGCCAAGGGACCGCCATGCGCATCCTGATGGTCACCGACGCCTGGCGCCCGCAAGTCAACGGCGTCGTCCACACGCTGGAGCGCCTCTCGGAGACCCTGAAATCCTTCGATATCGAGACGGACTTCCTGACGCCGAATATCTTTCGCACCCTGCCTCTGCCGACCTATCCCGATATCAGGCTGGCGCTGACGACACCGCACCGCGTGGCGCAGCTGATCGAGGCACGCAAGGTGGATCACATCCATATCGTCACCGAAGGACCGCTCGGCATTATGGCCCGGCGCTACTGCCGCAACGCCGGCCGCCCGTTCACGACCAGCTATCACACACGTTTTCCGGAATATCTGAGCGCGCGCCTGCCGGTACCTGAAGCATGGGCCTATCGCTGGCTGCGTGATTTCCACAATTCAGGACAGGGCACGCTGGTTGCCACCCAGTCGCTTGCCGACGATCTTGCGGCGCGCGGCTTCACCAAGCTCCGGCCGTGGACGCGCGGCGTCGACACCGATCATTTTCGGCCGGACAAACGAAAGGACCTGGGATTTCCCGGACCGATCTTCCTCTGCGTCGGCCGCGTGGCGATCGAAAAGAACCTGCCGGCCTTCCTCGACCTCGACCTGCCGGGCAGCAAGGTGATCGTAGGCGAAGGGCCGGAATTGGCGAAGCTGAAGGCCAGATATCCCGATGCCCATTTCCTTGGCCATCGTCCGAACGACGAACTGGCTGAGATCTACGCTTCGGCCGATGCCTTCGTCTTCCCCAGCCGCACCGACACGTTCGGCAACGTCATCATCGAGGCGCTGGCCAGCGGCACGCCGGTCGCAGCCTATCCAGTCACCGGACCGATCGATATTGTGGGTGACGGCATCGGCGGCGCGGTGTCGGACGACCTGCGGCAAGCAGCGCTCGCCGCCCTTCACGTCGACCGCGCCGAGGCGCGGCAACGCGCGATGCGCTACAGCTGGAAGGCCTGCGCGGAAATGTTCATGGAAACGGTCGAAGAGGCGCTGGGTACCACGCGTAAACTGGCTGCGTGAACAACAGCGCAGCTAGAACAACCTGCCGCCGTCCGGCACCTTGCGCTCGATCGCGCCAAGGACGACGGCGCCCTCCTCGTCAGGAAAGCCGAGCGTCAGCACTTCCGACATGAATGGCCCGATCTGACGCGGCGGGAAATTGACCACAGCGAACACCTGCCGGCCGATTAGGGTTTCGGGCGTATAATATTTCGTGATCTGGGCCGAGGATTTCTTCACCCCGATCACGGGACCGAAGTTGATTTTCAATTTGATCGCCGGCTTGCGCGCCTCGGGAAAAGGCTCGGCCTCGACGATCGTGCCGGCGCGGATGTCGACGCGGTCGAAATCGGCAAAGCTGATCTCGGGTTTTCGCGCGTTGCTCGAAACCATCGACGGTCAGGCGTTTCCGTAGGTTTCGAACAGCACGCCGGCCAACGCATCCTTGGCCGAAGTTCCCGACCAGACGACGAACTGGAACGCCTGGAAATAGCATTCGCAGGCTTCCAGCGCCGACGACAGCAGCACCTCGACCTGCTGGCTCGACGGCTCGACCCCACCGGCCAGCAGCAGCGACTGGCGGAACATGATGGCGCCTTCCTGCTCCCAGAGGTCGAAATGGCCAAATAGCATCTGCTCGTTGATCAGCGAAAGCAGCCGCATCACCTCGAGCGCGCGCGCCTCCGCGACCTTGATGTCGAAGGCGCAGGCCAGGTGCAGCGCCTCGTAGTCCTCCATCCAGGAGAATGAAACGTGGTAGTCGGTCCAGCTTCCGGCAACCGAGATCGAGATCTCGTCGTCGCCGGCCCGCTCGAAGGACCAATCGTTGTTGTGCGCCACCTGCTCGATAACATCCACCGGATGGATTTCGCGGGAGAATTCGAGTTCGAGAAGTTCCATGAAATGCTTCCTGTCGTTCTGGGAGCGCCACCACACGCTCCGCGGGAGAGGCACACTCGAACAATTCTGCCTAGAACTCGGACGGCCAGGACTTCGTCAACGCAAAGACCCCGGACCGGACCCCACCGCCCGGCGCATGACCCTGCTCCGAATCATGCAACAAATTCAGTCTATTGATCGGGAGTCGCGTGACCAGCCAAATTTTTCGCACTGCGTCATTCGCATGTGGAAAGGCGCTGTCACAAAGATTCACGCAGTACCGGTAAGCGATTCACGACAAAGCGCTTTTTGCGATCCGGCTTTGTGGAAAAGTTTAACAATTTATTTCTTGTTATTTTTTTACACGCGGCTTTGACGCAGCCGCAGGCGCTGCTTGACCGGTCAATTCGGCAAGCCTGGCCTCGAGCGCCTCGATGCGAGCGGCGAGGCGGGTGTTTTCTTCCCTGGCCTTCGCCGCCATGTCGCGAGCGGCCTCGAATTCCTCGCGCTGCACCACGTCCATGGAGTTGAGTATGCGCTCGGCCTGGCCCCTGAAGGCGGTCTCCACCTCGCGCCGCACGCCTTGCGCGGCACCGGCTGCATCGGTCATCAGCTTGGCGAATTCATCGAGAATGCGGTTCGGTCCGGTCGCCATGGCAAATCCTCGCTTGGTCGAATTGACGTAGTGGCGCACGATTCGGAATGCAAGCATATGCTTGCCTTGACCCCGCCAAAAGCCTGCCGCATGGTCCGCGCCCGAACCTGATTGGGAACCCGGAGACCCTGTTGAGCGAATATTTGCTGCCGCTGGCCGCCCTGCCCTTTCCCAACATCGACCCGGTCATCGTCCGGATCGGACCGCTGGCGGTGCATTGGTACGGCGTCGGCTACATCGTCGGCATTCTGTTCGCCTGGTGGTATGCCAAGCGCCTCGTCACCAACCCAAAACTGTGGCCCGACGGCACCCTGCCGATGAAGCCCGTCGACCTCGATGACTTCATCGTCTGGGCAGCCATCGGTGTGGTGCTCGGCGGACGCACCGGCTACGTGCTGTTCTACGACCTGCCGCGCTACATTGCCAATCCGCTCGATATCGTCGCCGTCTGGCAGGGCGGGATGTCGTTTCATGGCGGCCTGATCGGCGTCATTCTCGCCATGACGCTGTTTTCCCGGTCTCGTGGCATCCGCACATGGTCGCTGTTCGACGTGGTTGCCGCCGGCGTGCCGGTGGGGCTTGGCCTCGTTCGCCTGGCAAACTTCATCAATTCCGAACTATGGGGCCGGCCGACCGACGTTCCATGGGCATTCGAATTCCCCAATGGCGGCCCATTTGCACGCCATCCGAGCCAGATCTACGAGGCGCTCCTCGAAGGGCTGGTGTTGTTCCTTGTCCTGCGCTTCCTCACCCATTCGCGGCTCAAGCTGAAGGCGCCGCGCTTCGTCGGCGGCGCGTTCATCGCCGGCTATGGCGCCTCGCGCATCTTCGTCGAATTCTTTCGCGAGCCCGACCAGCAGCTTGGCTACCTCCTTGGCACGAGCTGGCTGACCATGGGAATGGTGCTGTCACTGCCGATGGTGCTGGCCGGCATCTGGGCGATGGCTACAGCCAAGCCGGTGACAAAACCGCAGCCGGCATGACGCGGCTGAAGACCCGCATCGCCGAGCTGATCGGTGCCGTGGGACCGATCCCTATCAGCGAATACATGGCGCTCTGCCTGTTCGATCCGCAGGACGGCTATTATACGACACGCGAGCCGTTCGGCGCCGCCGGCGACTTCGTCACCGCGCCGGAGATCAGCCAGATGTTTGGCGAACTGGTCGCCATCTGGCTCTACCAGGCGTGGCTGGCGATCGACCGGCCGACGCCGGTCGCCATCGCCGAAATAGGCCCCGGCCGCGGCACGCTGATGAGAGATATGCTGCGCACGCTTTCGCGGCTCGATCCGACGCTTACCGCCAGCGCATCGTTCGCCTTGATCGAGACCAGTCCGCGGTTGACCGAGGTCCAGAAACGAACGCTTGCCGGGACGTCGGCCACCATCGTCTGGCATGAGGCCGTCGACACACTACCGCAGGCGCCGCTTCTGATTGTTGGTAACGAGCTGTTTGACGCGGTGCCCATCCGCCAGTTCGTCCGCGCCGGAGCCGGCTGGCGCGAGCGGATGATCGGTCTCGACGATGCGAACCGGCTGCGCTTTTTCGTCGGCGCCGGCTCGCTTGACCCGATGCTGCTGCCGGAGGGTGCCGAGAATGCGCCGCAAGGTGCCATCGTCGAGGTGGCGCCAGCCCGCGCCGCCCTGATGGCGGCCATCGCCGGGCGACTTGCCGGATTTGGCGGCGCCGGCCTGTTTCTCGACTACGGTCACCTCCAGCCCGGGATCGGCGACACCTTGCAGGCCTTGCGCAATCACGGTCATGAGGACGTGCTGGCCAATCCGGGGCAGGCCGATCTCACAGCCCATGTCGATTTCGCTGCCCTCGCGGCAACCGTTCGGGCACACAGCCTCGATGCCCACCTCTCAACGCAAGGTGAATTCCTGCTCAAGATGGGGCTTCTCGAACGAGCTGGCCGGCTCGGCGCCAATGCCGATGAGGCAGCTCGCGAAAAGATCGCGGCCGACGTCGAGCGCCTCGCCGGCCCGCTGGCCATGGGCGAACTCTTCAAGGTGCTTGCCGTCCTCCCCGCCGGCATTGCCGTTCCGCCGTTTCCAAGCACGGATTGACTTTTCGCTGCCGCCTCTCTCACTCTCCCGTCTCCGACTAGCGCCCGACATCAACTGCGCCAGCCTTCAACTGACCAGCCTTCAACTGACCAGTCTTCAACTGCGCCCCTTCAACTCGCTTGACGAAATCGCCCATACGGACAACAAAGCCGCCATGCTGAATCAGACCAAACCGGATCCCGTTCGGTCGCCCTTGCTGGAAACGGCGCAAGGCATCCGCCACGGCTACTTCACGCGAGTCGGCGGCATTTCCAGCGGCATCTACCGGGGCCTCAACATCGGCACCGGCTCGAACGACGACCAGACGCTGGTGCGCGAGAATCGCCGCCGGGTCGCCGAATGGATGGGCGTGCCTGCAAACCATCTGCTGACCGCTCACCAGGTTCATTCGCCGGACGTCGTCATTGCCAGGGAGCCTTTTGCCGGCGAGCGGCCCAAGGCCGACGCCATTGTCACCGACCGGCCGGGCATTGCCGTCGGTGCCTCGACCGCCGACTGCGGACCGGTCCTCTTCGCCGACGCCGAGGCGCGCATTATCGGCGCCGCCCATGCCGGCTGGAAAGGCGCTTTCACCGGAGTGCTGGAAAACACCATCGCGGCAATGGAAAGCCTCGGCGCCCGGCGCGACCGCATCGTCGCAGTGCTCGGTCCTTCGATCGGCCCGCGGAATTACGAAGTCGGACCGGAATTCGTCGCCCGTTTCGTCGACGCCGATGCCGGCAATGCTCGCTATTTCGCGCCCTCCGCAAATGCCGGACACGCGATGTTCGATCTCAACCGCTACACGGTCGACCGGCTGACCAAGGCTGGCGTCAACGCCGAGGGACTTGGCCGCTGCACCTATGCCGAGGAAGAGCTTTTCTACTCCTATCGGCGCAGCACGCATCGCAACGAGCCCGACTACGGGCGGCAGGTTTCGGCAATCGTTTTGGAGGCTGACTGATGGCGCTGCATTTCGAACGCTCGGAATTCGACGCGCGGCGCGATCGACTGATGATCGAGATCGCCGAAAAGAAGCTCGACGCCGTCCTGCTGTTTGCCCAGGAAAGCATGTATTGGCTAACCGGCTACGACACCTTCGGCTTCTGCTTTTTCCAGTGCCTGGTGGTCAAGGCCGACGGCTCGATGGTGCTGCTGACGCGTTCGGCCGACTTGCGCCAGGCGCGCCACACCTCGATCATCGACAACATCGTTTTGTGGACGGACCGCAACGGCGCCAATCCGGCGGTAGATCTGCGCAATCTGCTCAACGAGCTTGACCTGCTCGGCGCCCGGATCGGCGTCGAATACGACACCCACGGCCTGACCGCCTATAATGGCCGGCGCCTCGACGAGCAGTTGCAGACCTTCGGGCAGATCGCGGATGCCTCCGGCATTGTCAGCCGGCTACGGCTGTTCAAGAGCCCGGCAGAAATCGCCAAGGCGGAAAAAGCCGCAAATCTGGCCGACGACGCGCTGGACGCAGCACTGCCGCTGATCAAGCAGGGCGGCGATGAGGCGCTGATCCTCGCCGCCATGCAAGGTGCGATCTTTGCCGGCGGCGGCGATTATCCGGCCAACGAGTTCATCATCGGCTCCGGAGTCGACGCCCTGCTTTGCCGCTACAAGGCCGGTCGCCGCAAGCTCACCAAGAACGACCAGCTGACGCTCGAATGGGCCGGTGTCTTCCACCACTACCATGCGGCAATGATGCGCACGGTGTTGACCGGCAAGGTATCGAAACGCCACCAGGAATTGTTCGATGCCGCCCGCGCCGCGCTACTTGCAGTCGAGAAGGCGATGACGCCCGGTAATACGTTCGGCGACGTGTTCGACGCCCATGCCCGCACCCTCGAAGCCCACAATTTGACCAAGCACCGGCTCAATGCCTGCGGCTATTCGCTCGGCGCCCGCTTCACCCCGTCCTGGATGGATATGCCGATGTTCTATCAGGATAATCCCGAACCGATTGCGCCGAACATGACGCTGTTCGCCCATATGATCATCATGGACTCCGAAACCGAAACCGCGATGACGCTTGGCCGCACCTATCTGACCACCGAATCCCAGCCGAAGCCGCTGTCCCGCCATGATCTCGACTTGATCGTGCAGTGAATCCATAATGGAAAGAGTGTGAGGGGCGTTCGTCGCCAAGGAGTTTTCAGGCTAATGAGACGATCGCATGTGACGACCGTGTCATTGCTCGTGGCGCTGGCACTGGCGGCCTGCACCAATGCGAAGGACGTTCTCGAACCCTCGGCCATTGCCCCACAATCGACGCAATCGCTCTCCGGAGCCGGAGGTGCCGCAACGCCCCCCGCAACTCCGGCTCAGCCTGCCGGCACCGCGCAAACTGCAGATACAGCGCAGCCTTCCGCTGCAGCAGCCGTGCCGCTCGCCAAAAGCGCGGCTGCCATTGCGCGGACCCGGCTGCAGGTGGCGCCGATCGTCGGCGCCTCGGTAGAAGCCGCGACACCGCTGACCGCCGAGCTTCAGACACGCGCCAGGCAGCGCGGCATCACCTTGGCCGGCAGCACCGACCAGACCCCAACGCATGTGCTCAAGGGCTATTTCTCGACCATGACGGAAGGCAAGGACACTACCGTCATCTATGTCTGGGACATCTATGACCCGGCCGGCAACCGGCTGCATCGCATCAACGGCCAGCAGAAGGCGCCCTCTGTTGGCGGCGGCGAAGGCTGGACGGCGGTCGCGCCGGCGACCATGCAGGCAATTGCCGACCAGACAATCGACCAGTTCGCCACTTGGCTTGGCGGCGGCGCCGGCTGACCTGGAGCATAATTCCGAAAGTGGAATCCGGTTTTCGGAAAAGAGCATGCTCAGACTGAAAGATAGAGCTATCCCGATTCCGTCGGCATGGAACTGGCTCTATCGCCGCATGCTCAAGCCGTAAGCGTTTATTGAGATTAGCCGGCGGATTCCCATTCACGACGCTTGCAATACCGGCGCGGGCCGCTAAAAGCCCGACTAAGAGGCTGGAGTGCTATCGGAGTCTCTCAATCCTTCGCCAGGAACGGTGCATGAAGCTCTTCGCGGGCAATTCCAACAGGGTGCTGGCCGAATCAGTCGCCCGCTACCTCAACATTCCGCTGGGCAAGGCCAGCGTCAGGCGCTTCGCCGACCAGGAAATCTTCGTCGAGATCCAGGAGAACGTGCGCGGCGAGGACGTCTTCATCCTGCAGTCCACTTCGTTCCCGACTAACGATCATTTGATGGAACTGCTCATCATGATCGACGCCTTCATGCGCTCCTCGGCCAAGCGCATCACTGCAGTTATTCCTTATTTCGGCTATGCCAGGCAGGATCGCCGCGCCTCGGGCCGCACACCCATCTCGGCCAAGCTGGTCGCCAACATGATCACGAGGGCGGGCGTCAACCGGGTGCTTACCCTGGATCTCCATGCCGGCCAGATTCAAGGCTTCTTCGACATCCCGACCGACAATCTGTTTTCCGTGCCGGTCATGGCCCGCGACGTAAAGGCGAAATACAAGCAGCTTGCCAATGTCATGGTGGTGTCGCCGGATGTCGGCGGCGTGGTCCGCGCCCGCGCGCTCGCCAAGCGCATCGACGCCCAGCTTGCCATCGTCGACAAGCGCCGCGAGCGCCCCGGCGAATCGGAAGTCATGAACGTCATCGGTGACGTGCGCGGCAAGGATTGCCTGTTGATCGACGACATCATCGATTCGGGCGGCACGCTGTGCAATGCGGCCGATGCGCTGCTTGCCGATGGCGCCACGAGTGTCACCGCCTATACTACCCATGGCGTTTTGTCCGGCGGCGCCATCGCCCGCATCGGCGCCTCGAAACTGCAGGAACTGGTCATCACCGATTCCATCCAGCCGACCCAGGCAGTGCTGGACGCCGCCAATATCCGCGTCATCTCCATCGCCGAATTGATGGGCGAGGCGATCTCGCGCACGGCGACCGAGGAATCGGTGTCGAGCCTGTTCGATTAATGCGTGTCGCGCAAAGTGCAGCGGTTTTGCGATAACGACATGCATAAAAGCAAGAACCCAAAGCGCGTCGCATGAGGCCGGTCGAACGCGACGCCCTTCAGGGCTGCGACTCAGGCCGAGCCGGACCGCTTATTCGTCGTACACCTTCACCAGCATCACGGGCGCCCCGCATGTAACCGCGTGGCGAGGCTCCCAGCATGCGCTTGAACATGGTGATGAACGCCGGCACGCTGTCATAGCCGAGATCGAGCGCCACCCTCGTGATCGGCTCGCCGTCGGCCAGCCGTGGCAGCGCCGCGAACAGACAGGCCTGCTGACGCCAGGTCGACAGCGACAATCCGGTCTGGCGGTGGAACGCGCGGGTGAAAGAGCGGCGGCTCATGCCGACGATAGCGGCCCACTCGTCGATCGTCGCATGCGGTGACGGTGCCGAGACGAAGCGCCGGCACAGCGTCGCCAGCCTTGCATCGGACGGGAACGGAAGGCCGAGCGGCCGTTCCGGCAGGTTCGGGATTTCGTGCAGCAGGAGCTTCATGATCAGTCCGCCCCGCCCCTCCAGCTCGGCGCCTTGCGGCAGCTTTTCCGATTCCACGATCAGGCTGTGCATCAGGTCGGTGATGCCGACGACACGCAACCCGTCCGGCAGGCCGGGAATGGCCTCCGGCATCACATAGACGGACCGCATGCTGACGTCGCCCAGCATCTCGACGGAATGTTCGGTGCCGGCGGGGATCCACATCGCGTGGTCCGGAGGCACCATCCAGCGCCCATGCCGCGTCGTCACCAGCACGACACCGACCAGCGCGTGCAGCAACTGGCTGCGGCTATGATGGTGCCGTGGCACATGGTAGCCGTCCGGATATTCGGTCGGCAGCGCCACTGCCGGCCCTACGGCCTGCTCCAGCCATTGCCAGCGACGCTCATGCAACAGCCCGAGATCGGTGTCGCCCGCTCTGAACATTTCCCTGCCATGCGGCATCAGCTATGGCCCACTTGCGAAACTATTGGACCAAACCACGAAAGAAGTCGCGTGACAAGCAACGTATAAGGCTGCGGCCTATAAGACCGCCTGCGGAAGCGCCCGCTAAAAAGACCACGGAGCCTGCCTTGACCGATACCGCAGCAACCGCCGACGCCAAGCCGGCAGCGGCCAGCCACATTTCAGCTCAGGCGACGGCCTTCACCGTCATCCTGGCGGTGAGCTTCTGCCATTGCATCAACGACATCATGCAGTCGCTGCTGTCGGCGATCTATCCGCTGCTGAAGGACAATTACGGTCTCGATTTCTGGCAGATCGGTCTTTTGACTTTCACCTTCCAGGTGACGGCATCCTTGCTGCAGCCGGTGATCGGCATGATTACCGACAAGCGGCCGATGCCTTATTCGCTGCCCTACGGCATGGCTTCATCGCTGATCGGGCTGGTCGTGCTGGCCTATGCCGGACATTACTCGCTGCTCCTCATTGGCGCCTCGCTGATCGGCATCGGCTCGGCGATCTTCCACCCGGAATCCTCGCGCATCGCCCGCTTCGCCTCCGGTGGCCGGTTCGGTCTTGCGCAGTCGCTGTTCCAGGTCGGCGGCAATTTCGGCCAGGCGATGGGGCCGCTGCTGGCAGCATTCATCGTCGTGCCCTTCGGCCAGACCAGCATCGCCTGGTTTGCCGGCGGCTCGCTGATCGGCATCATCGTGCTGTGGCAGGTTGGCGGCTGGTACAGCCGCCTGCGCGCCGCACAGGGCACCCGCAAGGGGGCAGGCTTCGTTTCGCCTTTCCCGCGCCGCAAGGTCCTGGGCGCGCTGGCGGTGCTGACCTTGCTGGTATTGACCAAGAACGCCTACATCGCCAGCCTGTCCAGCTACTACACCTTCTATGCCATCCATAAATTCGGCGTTTCGGTGCAGATGTCGCAGGTCATGCTGTTCCTGTTCCTCGGCGCCTCGGCCCTGGGCATCCTGCTCGGCGGCCCGTTCGGCGACCGCTACGGACAAAAGGCGATGATCTGGTTCTCGATCGTCGGCGTGCTGCCCTTCACGCTGGCCCTGCCCTATGCCAATTTCGAGTGGACGATGGTTCTCACCGTGCTGATCGGCCTGATCCTGTCCTCGGCCTTCTCGAACATCGTCGTCTTCGCGCAGGAACTGGTGCCCGGCCGCGTCGGCATGATCGCCGGCATCTTTTTCGGCTTCGCCTTCGGCATGGGCGGCATCGCCGCCGCCGTGCTTGGCGTCGTCGCCGACATGAAAGGCATCGATTTCGTCTTCCAGGTCTGCTCGTATTTGCCGCTACTCGGGCTGCTGACGGTTTTTCTTCCCAACATGAAGGAGGCGAGGAAGCTCAAGGCGGGGACCACGATCGGGTGAAGTTTGGGTTGGACTTCGGCTTCCCCGCCCACCGGGCAGCGCGAAATTCGGTTCTCGACATAGACTTCGAGCCGGTCAGGGCCGCCGCGTAGCGACATCGCGGCCATTGGCTGACACGCTCCGTCATCTGAACTTGAAAGCACGCGTCGCCCGCATCAGCCGGAATGCCTGCTCGGCAGCGTTCGCCAGCAGCGTGTCGGCGTCACGGATCGCGTCTTCGAGGGAACACGGTCGGCACAGAATGCTGAAGAAGGCATCGATGCCGATGTCGTGGGTCGCCTCTGCACCTGCTCCGATCGTTCCGGCCAAGGCGATGACAGGCAGATTGTGACGTTTCGCGCGCCGGGCAATCTCGGCTGGTATCTTTCCAAAGCTCGTCTGACCATCCAGGCCACCCTCGGCTGTCATGACGATGTCGGCGTTTGACAGCCGATGATCGAGATCCATATACCGCAGGATCAGGTCGAAGCGCGGATGTAGCCGGGCCCCAGCAAAGGCGTGAAGTCCGGCGCCGAGTCCCCCGGAAGCTCCTCCGCCGACAAGCGGCGTCACGTCGACGCCGAGGTCGCGGCGAACGACGTGAGCGACATTTTCCATGCCCTGCTCGAGCAAAACCACCTGGTCAGGTGTTGCACCCTTTTGCGGGCCGAACACCCGGGCGACGCCTCTCTCGCCGAGCAGCATGTTGTAGGGATTTACCGCGACGTCGATACGAACATTCGAAAGGCGATGATCACGACTGGAAAGATCGACACGAGCTAGCGATGAGAGGGCCGAGCCGCTCCCCGAAATGGGACGGCCGCCGCCATCGAGCAGACGCACGCCTAATGCTTGGGCCATGCCGGTTCCTGCATCGTTGACACCCGAGTCACCGCAGCCGATCAGAATTCTTTCCGCGCCAAGATCGAGCGCAAAACGAATCAACTCACCAACCCCATAACTTGTAGTGCGGGTCGGGTCACGCATGTCCGTGGGGACGAGCCGGAGCCCGGCAGCCGCCGCGATTTCCAGAACTGCTGTCCGTTTCTTTCTTCGCCCGAGAAAACCGACATCGGCCGCCACGGGTTGTCCCACCGGTCCCGTCACTGTGACGGAATGCAGCTCGCCATCAGACAATTCAACAAGGGTCCGCGTAAAATCCTCGCCACCATCCACCATTGGAAGGCCCAGGATCTTTGCTGTCGGAACGGCATTGCGAACGCCCCGCGCCAATGCAGCGATGACATCACGAACGCCGAGGCTCTCCTTAAAGCCGGAGGGTGCGACCAATACTCGAAGCCGTCTTCGTTTCGTCAATCCTTTCTTTTTCGACATTCTACGGCTCTCCAGCAAGTTGCAGATGGAGCGTGTTGAGCAGGGCTCCGGTGGCTGGCCACACGGCGACCGCGAACACGACGATGAGGATGAACTGCATCGGCAGCAGGATTGAGCTGAGCAAGGCGAGGTCTTTCGGGCCGTAGCCTTCCTCGTCGACCCCCGCGAAAAGCGCCACCGGTTTCGCGCAGATCGCGAGGGTTTGGCAAAAGCCAGTCGCCGAGACGAGGACAAACATTGCAAGGAGAGGGTCGAGCCGCGCTGTTGATGCGAGCATCAGCGCCGGGGGCAGCAGCACCGAGACACGCGCCGTGCGACTGTGGATCACGAGATGACTGAAAAGCCCAAGCAAGGCTAATAAGGAGATAAGCGCCAACGGGCCCAAGCCGGTGCCGCGCAGTGGATCGACAGTGGTCTCGATCAACCACCGATTGAGGCCTGCTGCCGTCAGGCCGTCTGCCAAGCAGATCGTCGCCGCCAGAAACAAGAGCAGCTTCCACTCCGCACTCTTGATTGCATCGCCAAACGCCACGGAGCCGACTCCAGGAAGCGTGGCCAAGAGAGCGCCGCCAAGAGCGATAACGGTGGCATCAAGTCCGTGGACAGGTTCGGTCAGCCACGCGATGACAACCCCGCCGGCGATCCAGAGTATCGGCTGCCGTGCCAATCCGGCACCGCCACTAGTCACCGTCGTTGGCTGCAAAAGGGTCATCCGCCGTTCGACCGGCGACAGGAAAAGCCGGAGCAGGCATTCGACCGAAAGGAAGGTGCTCACGGCCGCAAACGGCAGGCCGAAAGCGATCCATTCCAGATAGCTTACTTTCACACCCGAGAGGCGGCCGACCATTTCGATCGCCAGCAGATGGGCACCGGCGCCGACGGGCGATGCAATGGCCGAGAGCAGGATAACAGTGGGGAACAGCAGCGCGAAGGCCCTTCGCAACCGGGCGCTTCCACAGCGTCCCGCGATCGCCTGATAGGCGGGGATCATCAAAGCTGCGCGACCTGAGGTCGACGGAATGACGAAGGCTGTGGCGATCATGACGGCCGTCAAAGAATAGGCGATTGTGCGAA
Source organism: Mesorhizobium sp. M0106 (assembly GCF_040322715.1). Lineage (NCBI taxonomy): Bacteria > Pseudomonadati > Pseudomonadota > Alphaproteobacteria > Hyphomicrobiales > Phyllobacteriaceae > Mesorhizobium > Mesorhizobium sp. M0106. The sequence continues at coordinate 93,271 of NZ_JAMYUA010000012.1, forward strand.
CCGATCGCATGCGCCCCGTCACGAGGCCGAGAACGCGATCTGCGACCCCACTCGCCTTGAAGGTGGCCGCCAATATGAAGGAGGCAAGCAATAGCCAGATCAACTCATCGCCGAGCGCATGAAACAGCGCGCCTGGATCACGGTTGACCAGCAGCGCCATTGCCAATCCGGCGGCGATTGCAACGAAGGCATCGTCGAACCGCGTTAAGGTCCACCCGATGATCGCGACAAGCAGGATCTCGAGCGCTCGCCGGGCGTCGGACGGGAGCGCGGGGAGGCCGAATTCAATGATGGCCACACACAGGGATGCACAGGTTCCGATCAGTGCGGCTCGCCATATCGGCCAGAGCACCGGCGGTGTCCTTTCCCGAAGGGTGGCGTCACTGTCGGTCCGAAAATCTACTTGTGCCAACCGAAACCTCGTCTAGTTCGTCGCCAACGTGGCGATGAGGGCGTCGCACACCCTCCGCTCGAACTTAGGAGGTTCCGATTAGACGCTTGGGAGGGCTCCGGTTAGAATTTGGTGAGAGGCATTATCCGATCGCCGGCAGGATTACCGCATGACCGTTCGAGGCCGCATCTTCCTATTTCAAATCGTCATTCTCGCCCTTGTCGGACTGATTTCAGGACTGGCATTCGCAACACTCCAGCTGACAGAGGAATTCGTCCGCCGAATCGACAGCGTCCACGGGCGGTTCGAGGCGCTCGCCGAACTCAATGGGCATGCCAACAATTACACCGAGCAACTCGCTGAAGTCTTGCTGCTTGGGCCCGAGCAAATGCCGGATTTCGAAGCGGCACGAGAAGCAGTGAAATCCGGATTCTACAAGCTGGAGGGCGCCACTCGCGAGGAACTCGGCGCTCTCGGATATTGGAGCGATAGACGCCAGGAGGAGGCCGAACTCAGATTCGTCGGCCGCATCAAGGCGCTGTTTAAGGCGATCGATCGGGCCGCCCAGCGACTGTTTAGCCAGCGAACAAAGGGGGATCCAAAGGGCATCGTAGACGCCTTCCGCAACGATGTGGAGCATCGACTAGAGAGCGATCTCGAAGAAATGATCGAAGCCGCTTTGCACGATGAGCGCAGGGAGGTTGGAGAGGAACTCGCCCGCGTCCGTGGCGCACAATGGCGACTGCTGCTGCTGACCGGCGGCTTCGCTGCGTTGCTCATGCTGGGCAGTCTAGGGTTCGGCCTCGTCCTGCGACGATCAATCGCCACACCTGTGCGTGAACTGAACGAAAGCGCCAAAGCCATCGCTGCAGGCAAGCTCGACCATCGCGTTTCCGCGACCGGACGCGACGAGTTCGCTTCCCTCTCGCGAAGTTTCAACAGCATGGCCGAGGCCCTCGAGATCGAACGTGCTGCTCTGATTTCGGTACAGGACCGCTTGGAGGCGGAGGTTCAGTTGCGCACCCGTGAACTGCGGAAAGCCAATGAGCAACTGAGAGCTATCGATAGCCGACGCACACAATTTTTTGCGGAGGCAAGCCACGAACTCCGCACGCCGTTGACGATTCTCCGCGGAGAGGCCGACGTTGCCCTCCGCGGCCAACCGCGTGTTCGACCTTACCGCGAAGCTCTGAGCCGAATCCGCAATTACGCTGAAGATATGGCTCGCAACCTGGGGGACCTTCTGGCATTCGCCCGCTCCGAAGCCGAAAATTTCAGGTTCTCCTTGCACAACATCGATACCGGTGAGGTGGTGAAGGCGGCCGTTCAGGAGGCTTCCGTACTCGCAGGTCCCAAGCAGATTTCCGTTGATCTGTCGCTCAACCCAGACCATTGTCTCATTCGGGGTGACGCCCAGCGCCTAAAGCAAGCGCTGCTGATCGGCTTCGACAACGCCATAAAGTACTCAAAGCCATATCAGACGATAGCAGTCGAGATGGCTGAGCGTCATGGAATGGTTGAGATCGCCATCCGCGACAACGGTTCAGGGATCGATGTCAACGATCTCCCGTTCGTGTTTGACCGTTATTATCGCGGGCGTGTCGGCGGGAGGTCCGCAGCCGACGGCCTTGGTGTTGGCCTCGCGATCGCCAAGGAGATTATAGACGGGCACAATGGCACAATCGGCCTTGAAGGAATTGAGCCTTCGGGAACCCTCCTCAGAATCAGACTGCCGCTGGTACATCGCACCCATGATTCGAATCCTGATCGTTGAAGACGACCGGCGTGTCTCCGACTTTCTCCGCCGGGGGTTGGAGGCCGAAGGCTTCCACGTGAGTGTCGCGGAGGACGGTCGCGAGGGATTAGCCATTATTCGTACGGATCCATTCGATCTCGTGATCCTGGACCGTCTGCTTCCCTACCTGGACGGCCTTGAGCTGTGCCGGATCGTGCGATTGGAGCAGTGGCCGGTTCTCATCCTGATGCTGACCGCGAAGGAGACAATTCAGGATCGCGTAGATGGGCTCAAGGGCGGTGCCGACGATTACCTGACGAAACCGTTTGCGTTTGATGAACTAGTGGCCAGGATTGACGCGCTGCGCCGACGCCGTCAGGGTGCAGTGGATCGGCAGTTGCTTCGAGTGAGCCGCCTCAATCTCGACACGAGCGCTCGTCGTTTTGCGGACGGCGACCGGGAAATCAGCCTTACCCGACGTGAATTCGACCTTCTGCATTTTCTCATGCTCAATGCGGGGAAAGTGGTTAGCCGCGAGCGCATCCTCAACAATGTCTGGTCATACAGCTTCGAACCCGGGACGAAGATCGTGGAGGTATACATTCGCTATCTGCGTGCGAAGCTCGGGCCGGATGCATCGGCCAGCATTCAGACGGTTCGTGGGATCGGCTACATGCTGGTCGAGCGGAAGCCATAGAAGGTAGAGCGAAACTCTTTATCGCACCGTTCTCGCCACTCGCTGGAAACCTTCCCTTCCGCAACGCCGGTTCCACCGCTTGTTTCCGAATAGGTGTTCATTGGCTCCCTTCCATGCTGCCGGCGCGCGCCGTCCACCCGCCGTGGGCATTGCCCCGCCGCGGTCCCACCTTTCCATTTGTGTTCGGGCTTGGCCGGCGACGCCGATTTGGCGGCCGTTAACCGCTTTCGTAATTCACGCCCTCTACCCCCAGGCCTGCAGCCACCCAGTCGGGGAAGCCGCCTTCGAACCGGCGCGAGGCCCAGCCTCGTGCCCTGAGGATTGCCAAGGCGTCGGCCGACAGAACGCACTGGACTCCACGACAATAGGCGACAACGACCTTTTCCCGTGGGAGCGCCGCAAGCCGCTGCTCCAACTCGTCAGCGGGAATGTTGATCGCACCCGGCAAATGCCCCGCTACGAATTCGTTCTGCGGCCTGACATCGAGCAGCACGACTTCGTCGTTTCGCATGCGGCGCACGAGTTCCTCGCGCGAGATGTTTTCCAACCTGTCCGGCTGGCTGATGCTATCGTTGATAAACTCACGGATCTGCTGGCGTCTGTGGTTTGCAAGATTTCGCAGCGCCGCAAGCACGTTTTCGATTGGGCCATCTGCAAGCCGGTACAGAACGCGTTTTCCGTCTCGCCGGGTCTGCACCAAGCCCGCTCGCTTGAGGTGCTGAAGATGCTGCGACGTATTCGCTAACGCGATCCCGGAAAGTTGCGTCAGTTGTTCGACGGCCAGTTCGCCATCGGCAATGTGACGCAACAGAACCAGCCGGTGGGCATGCCCCAAGGTGCGGGCGAGATCCGCTATTTCGTCGAAGATTGGGTGGTGAACGTCCGCGCTTTTCATATGACATAGCTAGCATCACTCAATCAATCAATCAATATGTTGAATGATTGATTCTTTTTGGTTAGTGTCTGACAGGTGAAACAGGAGATGCCAAAATGTTGGAGTTCGTTGTCCGTGCGGCCGTCATTGGAATCGGCGCGACAGCCCTGATGGATCTCTGGGGATGGTTTCTGAAGCGAATGTTCGCGATTCCACCGCTTGATTACGCCTGGGTCGGCCGCTGGATCGGGCACTTTCCACATGGACGTTTTGCACATGCGAATATCGCACAAGCTGCCCGCGTTCGCGGCGAAACCGCCATTGGATGGAGTGCGCATTACGCGACCGGCATCGTATTTGCCGCAGCGCTGATTGGAGTGTGGGGCCTCGACTGGGCACGGCACCCGACAGTGCTTCCGGCCCTGTTGATCGGCGTCTGCACCATCGTCGCCCCGTTCTTCGTGATGCAACCGGCTTTTGGGATCGGCATCGCGGCTTCGAAAGTTCCCAATCCGCGCACTGCGCGCCTGCGCAGCCTTATGGCCCATCTGTCTTTCGGGGTTGGGCTGTACGTTGCAGGATTGCTTTCAGCACTGCTACTTCCAGCCTGATGGGACACGGTCCATCCCTGGCGCCCTTCCGCCCGCTTGCACCTCGCGCCACCTTCCGCTATAGAGCCGCCACCCGCGTAGACACCCTTGGAGGCAACGCGGCGGAAGGCCGCCTTCCCGCATGATTCCGAAAAGTGGATTCCGGTTTTCGGACCAGGTCATGCGTTAGCTATGTCGGCTTTCGACGTTTACGGCCCAGCCACGCTGACCGTGAGCGCTCCAGAACAACGCGAAAGGAAATGCCATGAGCCACGATACTTACGAGCTCAAGGCCGAAGCGCGCGAACAGGTCGGTAAGGGGTCCGCCCGTGCAGTTCGCCGCAACGGTAAAGTGCCTGCAGTGATTTACGGCGACAAGCAGCCTCCCCTGGCGATTGCGCTGACCTACAAGGACATCTACTACAAGATCCATGGCGGCGGGTTTCTGACCACGGTCGCCACGATCGATGTCGACGGCAACAAGATCCAGGTTCTGCCCAAGGATTTCCAGCTCGACCCGGTCAAGGATTTCCCTGTCCATGTCGATTTCCTGCGCATCGGCAAGGATACCGAAGTCAATGTCGACGTGCCCGTGCACTTCATCAATGAAGACAAGTCGCCCGGCATCAAGCGCGGCGGCGTGCTCAACATCGTGCGCCACGAGGTCGAGTTCCACTGCCCGGCCAATGCGATCCCGGATTTCATCACCATCGATCTCACCGGTACCGATATCGGCGATTCGATCCACATTTCGGCCATCACCTTGCCGGCCGGCGTCAAGCCGGTGATCTCCGACCGCGACTTCACCATCGCGACCATTGCCGGCTCCTCGGCGATGAAGCCGGAGGCCGCGGAAGAGACGACTGAAGCGGCTGAGCCCGAAGCGGCTCCTGCCGCCGAAGAGAAGTAACCCCTTCCCGCCCGGAGGCGACGATGCTTGTCTTTGCAGGCCTCGGCAATCCGGGCGCGAAATACGCCAACAACCGGCACAATGTCGGCTTCATGGCGGCGGACGCGATCGCCCGCCGCCATTCCTTTTCGCCCTGGTCGAAGAAATTCCAGAGCCTGATCGCCGAAGGCACGCTTGCCGGCGAAAAAGTGATCCTGATCAAGCCGCAGTCCTTCATGAACCTGTCCGGCCAGTCGGTCGGCGAAGCCTTGCGCTTCTACAAGCTCGGCCCTTCGGCGCTGACTGTCTTTTATGACGAGATCGACCTTGCCGCCGGCAAGGTGCGGGTCAAGGTCGGTGGCGGTTCCGGCGGCCACAACGGCATCCGCTCGCTCGACCAGCACGTCGGCAAGGATTTTCGCCGTGTGCGCATCGGCGTCGGCCATCCCGGCGTCAAGGAAATGGTGCACGGCCATGTGCTTGGCGATTTCGCCAAGGGCGACCGCGAATGGCTGGACGTGCTGCTCGACGCAATCGCCGATAGTGCCGGATTGCTTGCCAAGGGCGACGACAATTCGTTCATGAACCGCGTGACGCTGGCGCTGCGCGACAAGCTCACGCCGACGGACGACGACGATCGCCCGCCGCCCAAGGCGCCAAAGGCGCAAAGCCACGTCCGCCAGGCGCGGCCGCAGCAGCCGGCGGCCAAGCTGCCCGAAACCGGCCCGATGGCGGCCATGCTGAAGAAGCTTTTTGGCGGCAAGGACTGAGCCATGGATCTGGATGACATTCAGGAATTGGTCCGTCTCATCAGACAGAAGTATGTTGATTATTTCGTCGCCGCTGCCGGCGAACTTGCTCGCAGCAGCCAAGGATCGCATGCGACCGAAATCAAGTTTTCGAACGTCGATTCCTTCTATCGAAATTTCATCGCGGTTGATTTCGTCAGTAATGACGGACAGCCAAATCCGCAATTCATCAACAGCGATTCCTATGTGAAATTCTCTCCGGATATTCACGCCGGGATGGGTGGAATGGATGTCCTCATCTCACCTTTCAGGTGGGATGAGGTTCATTTTAAATTCCCTATAAATGAGCTCGACGGCGATCTCTTCGACGAATGGTTTCGCGGCTGGTTCGATATCGATGGCGAGCGTGAAACATCGGAGACCGTCGGAAACGTCATTCACAGTGCGCAATTGCTCGACGGGCAACTGACCATCGATTTCGGAACCGCTGAGGTCGACGCGTTCTGGCATCTTCTGCAAATACTGAGCAGGTCCGGCGTTCGTTCGTTGGCGATAGGCACCGATGACATCTCGCAGCGTCTGAATTGAATTGCGCCTTGACGATCATCGGCGCTTTCGCCCATAGCCCTGATCAAATTTCGATTTCCCGATAGGACCAGACAAAAATGGGTTTCAAATGCGGCATCGTTGGCTTGCCCAATGTCGGCAAGTCGACGCTCTTCAATGCGTTGACCAGGACGGCGGCGGCGCAGGCCGCCAATTATCCGTTCTGCACCATCGAACCGAATACCGGCGAGGTGGCGGTGCCCGACCCGCGCCTGCAGAAGATCGCCGCGATCGGCAAGTCGAAGGAGATCATCCCGACCCGCATCTCGTTCGTCGACATTGCCGGCCTGGTGCGTGGCGCCTCCAAAGGCGAAGGGCTTGGCAACCAATTCCTCGCCAACATCCGTGAGGTCGACGCCATCGTCCATGTGCTGCGCTGCTTCGAGGATGACGACGTCACCCATGTCGAGGGCCGCATCGATCCTGTCGCTGATGCCGAGACCGTCGAGACCGAATTGATGCTTGCCGACCTCGACAGCCTTGAGCGCCGCATCGTGCAGATCCGCAAGCGTGCCGCCGGCAAGGACAAGGAAGCAGCGACCGTACTTCCGATGATGGAAGCGGCGCTTGAACTGCTGCAGGCCGGCAAGCCCGCCCGCATCCTGCTCAACGGCATCTCGGCTGAGGATCTGCGCATCCTGCAGGGGCTGAATCTCTTGACCTCACACCCGGTGCTTTACGTCTGCAACGTCGCGGAAGCCGATGCCGCCACCGGCAACGCGCATACCAGGGCGGTCGAGAAGATGGCCGCCGCGCAAGGTGCCCGCACCGTTGTGATTTCCGCGGCGATCGAGGCCGAGGTCGCCCAGCTCTCGGACGAAGAGGAAATGGAATTCCTGGCAACGCTCGGTCTGGACGAACCCGGCCTGAACAAGGTCATCCGCGCCGGCTACGAGCTGCTCCAGCTCATCACCTACTTTACCGTTGGCCCCAAGGAGACACGCGCCTGGACCGTGCACAAGGGCGCCAAGGCGCCGCAGGCGGCAGGCGTCATCCACACCGATTTCGAGCGCGGCTTCATCCGCGCCCAGACCATCGCCTATGAGGACTTCGTCAGGCTGGGCGGCGAAGTCGCGGCCAAGGAGGCCGGCAAGGCGCGCGACGAAGGCAAGGAGTATGTCGTCCAGGACGGCGACATCATGCTGTTCAAGTTCAACACCTGACCTGGCGAGGGAGCCCAATGGTCACCATTGCCGTCGCTCGATGACAAACTTCAAAGCAGGGTGTCGCAGTGCCTCTTGCGCTGCTTGACGGGCCATCGTGCGGGGTCTAAGGGGCCTCTGCACCGGCCTCGCGCCTCGCCTGCCCGCGTCCGTGCGATGTGACTGACGCGCCCCCTCCAAACGAACGCTCTTTGGCAACAGCAAGGGAGACCCGGCGATGATCAAGGCCTTCGTCGTCGACAATGATCGCCTGCGCCTGGTCGACGATCTCCTGCAAAACAGCGACACTGTCGTCTGGGTCGACCTCTTCAACCCGACAAAGGAAGAAGAGACGACAATCGAGACCTGGCTCGGCATCGCCGTTCCGACCCGCGAAGAGATGGAAGAGATCGAGATCTCGAGCCGTCTCTACGTCGAGGACGGCGCTTACTTCATGACCGCCATCCTGCCTGCGCAGACCGAGCTGGACGATCCCTTGATGTCGCCGGTCACCTTCGTGCTCGCCGGCAAAAGGCTGATCACCGTGCGGTACCACGAACCGAAGGCGTTCAAGACCTTTCCGCTGCGCGCCGAGAAGGTGGCGACCGGTTGCACCAGCGGCGACACCATCCTGATCGGACTGCTGGAGGCGATCGTCGACCGCCTCGCCGACATTCTGGAGCGCGCCGGCCGCGACGTCGAGGCGATCTCGCGCGACATCTTCGAGGCACGCTCGACCAAGGTTTCCAAGCGCAACCGCGACTTCCAGGAGCTGTTGAAAGGCATTGGCCGCAAGGAGGACCTCGCCTCCTCGATCCGCGACAGCCTGATCTCGCTGCAGCGCCTTGCCGGCTTTCTCGCCCATGCCTCCACGCAAAGCAGGATGAGCAAGGACAGCCGCGCTCGCATCAAGACCTTGTCACGCGACGTCCTGTCGCTCGCCGACCACGCCACCTTCCTGTCGCAGAAGATCAGCTTCCTGCTCGACGCGACGCTCGGCATGATCTCGATCGAGCAGAACGCCATCATCAAGATCTTCTCCGTCGCCGCTGTCATCTTCCTGCCGCCGACGCTTGTCGCTTCGATCTACGGCATGAATTTCGACATCATCCCTGAGCTCAAATGGCACTTTGGCTATCCCTTCGCCATCGGCATGATGGTGCTTTCGGCAATCCTGCCCTTCTGGTATTTCCGCCGCCGCGGCTGGCTATAGGGTCGTCAATACCGCGCTGCGGCTTGGGCGCAGCGGGCTGGCGCAATAGAAATTGCTTGACCAAATGCCACGCTGCCTGCATCCGGGACCCGGACCCGTAGCGATCGTACAATCCTGAACAGGATTTCCAGATCATGACCGCAAAGACCTGGGCTTATGAGGATTTTGTCGAGGGCGCTTCGCTCGACCTCGGCACCAAGCTGGTAAGTGCCGCCGAAATCATAGAATTCGCCGGTGAATTCGATGCCCAGCCGATGCATCTCGACGAGGCCGCGGGCCAGGCCAGCATTCTCGGCGGGCTGGCGGCTTCGGGCTGGCACACCTGCGCCATGTTCATGCGCATGCTGTGCGATGCCTTCCTGCTCGACTCGACCTCCCAGGGCGCGCCGGGCGTCGACCAGGTCAAATGGAAACGGCCAGTCCTGGCCGGCGACCTGTTGACCGGCAGCACCACCGTCCTTGCCAAGCGACTGTCCAGATCGAAGCCCCGGCTTGGCCTGGTGACCATGCGCAGCGAGTTGTTCAACCAGCGTGGCGAAGGTGTTTTCGAGCTCGAAAACACCGTCATGTTCCTCACCCGCGAGGGCCGTGCGTGAGCCTCGACGAATTCTTCTGCATCGGTATCACCGTCACGCTCGGTTCACATCGATTCGAACCGGAGGCGATCAAGGCGTTCGCCCGCAAATACGACCCGCAGATATTCCATATCGACGAAGAGGCGGCGAGGAACAGCATATTCGGCGGGCTCTGCGCCTCGGGCTGGCACACCGCCGCCACCTGGATGAAATTGAACCTCGAGGCTGGCATAGAGGCAGAGGTCGCCCGCTGGCCCGGTCCTGGGCCGGTGCCGGAATTCGGCCCCTCGCCCGGCTTCAAGAACCTCAAATGGCCCAAACCTGTCTATGCCGGGGAAACCGTGACTTTCACCCGCACCGCGCTGGCCCATCGCCCCATTGCCTCGCGACCGGGCTGGCGGCTGCTGACGCTCCGCTCGGAGGCCTTCGATTCGACCGGCGACAAGGTCATCGAATTCGAAAGTGCCGTGCTGGTGAAGGTGGAATGAGCGGAGTTCTTTCCCTCTCCCACAGGAGAGAAGGAAGAAACGCTCAATGCCCCTCAAACCCGATCAGCGTCCTCACCGGTACGCCGAGCGCCTCTAACCTCTCTCGGCCGCCAAGGTCCGGCAGGTCGATGACGAAGCAGGCGGCGAGGATGTCGGCGCCGATCTGCCGCAATAGCTTGACGGCCGCCTCGGCCGTGCCGCCGGTGGCGATCAAATCGTCGACGAGGATTACCTTCTCGCCTGGAGAAACACCGTCTTTGTGCATCTCCATCTCGTCCAGCCCGTATTCCAGGCTGTAGGCGACGCGCACCGTCTCGTAAGGCAACTTGCCCTTCTTGCGGATCGGCACGAAGCCGGCCGAAAGCTGGTGGGCGATGGCGCCGCCGAGGATGAAGCCGCGCGCCTCGATGCCGGCGATCTTGTCGATCTTCAGGCCGGCATAGGGATGCACCAGCTCGTCGATCGCCCGGCGGAAGGCCCGCGCATTGCCGAGCAGTGTCGTAATGTCGCGAAACAGGATGCCGGGTCTGGGATAATCCGGAATGGTGCGGATCGCGGCAAGCAGCGTGTCTTCGAGCGAGGATTTCATCAAGCGGCTCTCCGGACCTTTCGTCGGATTCGACTGAAGACGTGAAAGGAATTGGCCAATCGTAACCCGGGGCAGCCAAGTCCGGCTACCGCCATGTGACGCCTGACGGAAAATTGTCCGGCAAAGGGGGTGCTCAGCGACGGCTGCAATGAATCGAAATGCCTGCAATGAAAAGGGCGCCTTTCGACGCCCTCCCGGTCTCGTGTGTTGCAGCGGTCAGTGCGCCACGCCGGCCCACACCTTGCGTTTTGTCAGGTAGACCAGCGCACCGAACAGAAGCAGAAAGACCAGCACGCGAAAGCCGGTCTTCTTGCGGTCCTCGAGGTGCGGCTCGGCCGCCCACATCAGGAAGGCCGACACGTCGCGCGAATACTGGTCGACCGTCTGCGGCGCGCCGTCATCATAGGTAACCTGGCCGTCGGAGAGCGGCTTCGGCATCTTCAGCGACACGCCGGACAGGAAGTACGGATTGTAGTGCGTGCCTTCCGGTATGACCATGCCCGCCGGCGGCTGCTGGTCGTAGCCGGTCAGCAGCGAGTGGATGTAGTCGGGACCGCCCTGGGCATATTGCGTGAAGATGTCGAAGACGAAGCGCGGGAAGCCGCGTTCAACGCCGCGCGCCTTGGCCAGCAGCGACATGTCGGGCGGTGCTGCGCCGCCATTGGCCGCCGCCGCCGCTTCCGCATTGGGGAACGGCGCCGGGAAATGGTCGGACGGCTTGCCGGGGCGATCGAACATGTCGCCGGCATCGTTCGGGCCGTCGTGGATCGTGTATTCGGCCGCCAGCGTCTTGATCTGCGCATCCGAATAGCCAAGGCCTTCCAGCGTGCGGAACGCCACCAAATTCATCGAATGACAGGCTGAGCAGACTTCCTTGTAGACCTTCAGCCCGCGCTGCAGCTGGGCCTTGTCGTAGGTGCCGAACGGCCCGGCGAAGCTCCAGTCCATTTCCTTTGGTTCGTGTATTGGGAAATGCGTCGGCGCCGCCTCGTTGTGCGCCTCTTCCTGGGCGCGCGCTCCAGTGCCTGTGGCCCCAATGCCCGCGGCCACAAGGCCAAGCAGCGCCAGCGAGGTGAGAATCTTCTTCATGCAAATCCCCTTGAGATTCTCTGACGCGCTGTCATCGTCTCGAGCATGATCTTGTCCGAAAACCGGTTTCCACTTTTCGGGATCATGCTCAGCCTTTGGTTTCCGGCGCGGCCGTGGCGCCGGCAGGATGTCCACCGCCACCCTTGTTCTTCCCGAGCACCGCCTCGGTGATCGAATTCGGCAGCCGCCGCGGCGTCTCGATCAGCCCAAGTACCGGCAGCGCTACCAGGAAGAAGGCGAAGTAGAACAGCGTCGCCATCTGCGCCATGAACACATAGCTGCCCTCGGCCGGCTGCGAGCCCAGCCAGCCGAGCAGGATGGCGTCGGCCACGAACAGCCAGAAGAACAGCTTGTACCAGGGCCGGTAGACTGCCGAGCGCACCTTCGAGGTGTCGAGCCACGGCACCAGGAACAGCATGACAATCGCGCCGAACATGCAGAGCACGCCGCCGAGTTTGGAATTGATGGGCCCGATATTGAAGGTGATAGCGCGCAGGATCGCGTAGAACGGCAGGAAGTACCATTCCGGCACAATGTGGGCCGGCGTCTTCAGCGGGTTGGCCACGGTGTAATTATCCGGATGGCCGAGATAGTTCGGCAGATAAAAGACGAAATAGGCGAAGACGAACAGGAACACGATCATGCCGAACCCGTCCTTGATGGTCGCGTAAGGCGTGAAGGCGAGCGTGTCGGTCTTCGATTTGACCTCGATGCCGGTCGGATTGTTCTGGCCGACGACGTGAAGCGCCCAGATGTGCAGCACGACGACGCCGGCGATCATGAACGGTAATAGGTAATGCAGCGCAAAGAAACGGTTCAGCGTCGGATTGTCGACCGCGAAGCCGCCGAGCAAAAGCTGCTGGATCCAGTCGCCGACCAGCGGGATGGCGGTGAAGAAGCCGGTGATGACGGTGGCGCCCCAGAAGCTCATCTGGCCCCAGGGCAGCACATAGCCCATGAACCCGGTCGCCATCATCAAGAGGTAGATGATGCAGCCGAGGATCCACAGCAGCTCGCGCGGCGCCTTGTAGGAGCCGTAGTAGAGCCCGCGGAAGATATGGATGTAGACCGCGATGAAGAAGAACGACGCGCCGTTCGAATGCAGGTAGCGCAGCAGCCAGCCGGAATTGACGTCGCGCATGATCTTCTCGACCGAATCGAAGGCGAGAGTGCTGTCGGCCGCGTAATGCATGGCCAGCACGATGCCGGTCAGGATCTGCGCCGCCAGCATGAGCGCGAGGATGCCGCCGAAGGTCCAGGCGTAATTCAAATTGCGCGGCACCGGATAGGCGATGAAGCTGTCATAGACCAGCCGCGGCAGCGGCATGCGCGAATCGAACCAGCGTCCGATGCCGGTCTTGGGCGTATAGGTCGAGTGTCCCTCGCTCATGGAAAATATCCCTTGCCTCAGCCGATACGGATCTTGGTGTCGGAAATGAATTGAAACACCGGCACCGCCATGTTCTCGGGCGCCGGCCCCTTCCGGATGCGGCCGGCCGTATCGTATTGCGAACCGTGGCATGGGCAGAACCAGCCGCCGAAATCGCCTTCCTGGCCGAGCGGGATGCAGCCAAGATGGGTGCAGACCTGGACCATCACCATCCAGGCTTCCTTGCCCGGCGTGGTTCGGTTGGCGTCGGTTGCCGGCGCGTCGGCCGGCAGGTTGGCATTGCGGGCAATTGGATCCTTGAGCTCGGCGAGATTGACCGCCTCGGCGTCCTTCATCTCTTTTTCGGTGCGGTTGCGCACGACAACCGGCTTGCCGCGCCACTTCACGACGAGCGACATTCCCGGCGTCAGCGAGGAGACGTCGACCTCGACCGAGGCGAGCGCCAGCGTCGAGGCATCCGGGCGCATCTGGTCGATGAATGGCCAGGCAACGGCGCCCGCGCCGACCACCGCCGCCATGCCAGTGGCGACGTAGAGAAAATCACGACGGTTGGGATCCTGGGTGTCGGTTGCGCTCACGGGTGCCTGATCCTTTCGCCTCTTCCGTGCCGGCGGCCGAGCCTTGTTCCCCGCTCAATCGCGCCGGCCCGACTGCGCATGGCGAACAGGCTAGCGAATTCCTCCGGCATTTGGGACTTGGGTTTATGCGTGAAGCCTGTTTTTGTCCAGACGGGTGAAGGCACAAGGGCAGATTGTCGCGGGGGCGTAATTCGCACGGCGGAACGATTGGAAAACAGCAGCAAAACCAAATGGCTGCGTTCGCCTCGACAGCTGGCGCTGGCCCGGTTTATCCTCGGCCTATGGCGCATGTCATAGACCGCGACAAATGGGCCGAAGCGCCCGACCGCTGGCCCGACCATTGGCAGGGCGAGCTGCAAGGCGGAGCTTACGGCTCCCGCAGCTGCCTGATCTTCAACTACCTGCCCGAGATCGGCGGCGGCCCCAGGCTGCACAGCCATCCCTATTGCGAGATTTTTATCATCCGGACCGGGACCGGTCTGTTCACCGTCGGCGACCGGCAGATCGAGGCCACAGCCGGCCAGATCCTGGTCGTACCGCCGAACACGCCGCACAAATTCACCAATCTCGGGCCAGGCCCGCTGGAAACCACCGACATACACGAGAACGGCAGCTTCATCACCGAGTGGCTGGAATAACGCTTCCCAAACCGATTCCGGTTCGGATCATGCGCTGGCGCCGAGCCTGGCCAGCACAGCCTTGGGAATGCTGTATTCCCGGATCACCGCGTCGTGCTTGCGCAGGCCGCAGAGTTCGCGCTGGATGAAATACCCGTGCACCGCTTCGGCTGCATCCCTGAGCAGCCGGGCACGGTCGACACTGTCGCAATTCTCGCGCAGCCTCGTCAATGTTTCATCGACGCGCCGGCCGGCGCGGCCGAGCGCGGCCGCCTTCTCGCCGAGGATTTCATGGCCAAGCAGGTCCAACGCGCTCTCCTGCGCGCCGGACCGTCCGAAATTCGATGGCATTCTCACCGCCATGGTCTACTCCGGTTTTTAGAAACTACTCCGCCGGCCGGGTCTCGGCCAGCGCGCTCTCCTCGCTGAACAGGAAGCCGCCGGACTGCCGCTTCCACAGCCTGGCATAGAGCCCGTCGAGCCCGACCAGCTCGTCATGCGTGCCTTGCTCGACGATGCGGCCCTCGTCGAGCACCACCAGCCGGTCGAGTGCCGCAATGGTCGACAGCCGATGCGCGATGGCGATGACCGTCTTGCCTTCCATCAGCCTTGCCAGATTTTCCTGGATCGCCGCCTCGATGTCAGAATCGAGCGCCGAGGTCGCCTCATCGAGCACCAAGATCGGTGCATCCTTGAGGAAGACGCGAGCGATCGCCACGCGCTGGCGCTGGCCGCCGGAGAGCTTGACGCCGCGCTCGCCGACATAGGCCTCGTAGCCGATACGATCGCGATTGTCGCGCAGGCCGAGGATGAACTCGTGCGCCTCGGCCTTCTTCGCTGCCGCGACCACCTCGGCGTCGGTCGCTTCCGGCATGCCGAGCTTGATGTTGTCGCGCAGCGAGCGGTGGAAAAGTGCCGTATCCTGGCTGACGACGCCGATATTGGCGCGCAGCGAATTCTGCGTGACCCTGGAGACGTCCTGCCCGTCAATGGTGATCTTGCCGCTCTCGAGGTCGTAGAGGCGCAGGATCAGATTGACCAAGGTCGTCTTGCCGGCGCCGGACGGGCCGACCAGGCCGACCTTTTCGCCCGGCCGCACGACGAGGTCGATGCCGTCGAGCACGCCGGACCCCTTGCCGTAGTGGAACTCGACATTGCTGACGTCGATACGCCCGCCGCCGACGACAATCTCTTTCGCGTCCGGCGCATCGGTCAGGCCGAGCGGCTGTGAGATCAGCGCCTTGGAGTTTTCCAGCACGCCGAGGTTCCGCAAGATGCCGTTGAGCTGCATCATCAGCCGGCCGAGCAGCATGTTCAGCCGCAGCACCAAAGACAGCGTGAAAGCCACGGCGCCGACTGTGATCGAACCCTCGACCCAGAGATAAACGGCAAAGCAGGCGATCGCCGTGATCATAATGCCCGACAGCATCGTCAGTGCCATGCGCACGCCGGTCAGCCTGCGGGTGAATGGGCGCAGCGCGTCGAGATAGATGTCGAAGCCGTTCCTGATGTAGCGGTCGTCGCCATCGGCCGAGAACAGTTTCAGCGTCTGGACGTTCGAATAGGAATCGACAAGGCGGCCGGTGATCATCGAGCCGGCTTCGGCGGTGGCTTCGGCATGTTTGCGGATTGCCGGCAAATAGCGCCTGGCCAGAAAGCCGAAGGCGGTAATCCAGATCACCACCAGCACCGCCAGCCGGAGATCGAGCCCGGCGACCAGCGCCAGCGTCGTCACCGTATAGACGACCATGAACCAGACGACCTCGATGAAGCTTTCCATCAGATCGCCGGTCGCCTGTCCCGCCTGCCAGACCTTGGTCGCGATACGTCCGGCAAAGTCGTTCTGGAAGAAGGCGTAGGATTGGCGCGAGACATGGCGATGCGCCTGCCAGCGCACCAGATTATAGAAACCCGGCGTGATCGTCTGCTCGTCGACCAGCGCCGACAGGCCGACGACGATGGTGCGGATGACCAGCACCACCGCGATCATGAAGACAAGTTCCGGGCCGGCGGCAGTCCACAACGCGTGCCAGCTGCGTTCGCCGGGAAGCTGGTCGAGGATGTCGACCAGCCGCCCGACGAAATAGAACAGTCCGGCTTCGACTAACGGCGCGATGCCGCCGATCAGCAGCATGGCGAAGAAGGCGATCTTCGCCTGCCCGACATAATGCCAGAGAAAACCCCTGACGCCGGCAGGTGGCCGAAGGTCCGCAGGCTCCCGGAATGGATAGACCCAGTTCTCGAACCAGCGGTAGATGGCAGTCATTCGGCGGCTTCACCCTTGACGAGTGCATCGTTGGCGGCTGCATCGTTGACAGAGGGGCCGTCGTCGAGCAGGAAGCCGCCCGACTGGCGCTGCCAGAGCTGGGCGTAGAGCCCGCCGCTGGCAACCAGTTCCTCATGCGAACCTTCCTCGATGACGCGGCCCTTGTCCATGACGACGAGCCGGTCCATGGCCGCGATCGTCGACAGCCGGTGCGCAATGGCGATGACGGTCTTGCCTTGCATCAGTCTGTAGAGGTTCTCCTGGATGGCCGCCTCGGCCTCGGAATCGAGGGCGGAGGTCGCTTCGTCGAGGATAAGGATTGGTGCGTCCTTCAGCATAACACGGGCTATGGCGATGCGTTGCCGCTGGCCGCCGGACAATTTGATGCCGCGATCACCGACATGCGCGTCGAAACCCTTTCGACCGTTAGAATCCGACAATCCGGCGATGAAATCCAGCGCCTCGGCGCGCCGCGCCGCCTCGATCAGCATCTGGTCACTGGCGTCCGGCCGGCCATAGAGGATATTCTCGCGCACCGAGCGATGCAGCAGCGAGGTGTCCTGCGTGACCATGCCGATCTGGGCGCGCAGCGAGTCCTGCGTCACCGCCGCAATGTCCTGGCCGTCGATCAGGACCTTGCCGCTTTCGAGGTCATAGAAGCGCAACAGAAGATTGACCAGCGTCGACTTGCCGGCACCCGAACGGCCAACGATGCCGACCTTCTCGCCCGGCTTCACCGTCAGCGACAGGCTTTCGATCACGCCCTTCTGCTTGCCATAATGGAAGCGGATGTCCTCAAAACGGATCTCCCCCTTGGTCACGGCAATATCCTTGGCGCCAGGCCGGTCTTCGACGAGGCGCGGCAGCGAGATCGAGGCGATGCCGTCCTGCACCGTGCCGATATTCTCGAACAGCGTGGACATCTCCCACATGATCCATTGCGACATGCCCCAGAGCCGAAGCACGAGGCCGATGACCAGGGCGACGGCGCCGATCGTCACGGCTTGGCCGAGCCACAGCCATAGCGAGATTGCGGTGACCGAAAACAACAGCAGCGAATTCAGGACGTAGAGCAGGCCGTAGAGCTGTGTCACCAGCCGCATCGACCGGTAGACTGTATCGAGAAAGCCGGCCATACCGTCCTTGGCGAAGGATGCCTCGCGCCGCGCATGCGAGAACAGCTTGACCGTCTGGATGTTGGAGTAGCTGTCGACGACACGGCCGGTCATGGTTGAGCGCGCATTGGCCTGCTCCTCGCCGACCTTGCCCAGCCGCGGGATGAAATAGCGCAACAGCAGGACATATCCGGCAAGCCAGACGGCAAGCGGCGCAGCCAGCCGCCAGTCTGCCGAGCCGACAATGAACAGCATGCCGAGAAAATAGACGACGATATAGTTGAGCACATCGATGAGCTTGATGACGCACTCGCGCACCGCGAGCGCGGTCTGCATCAGCTTGGTCGCGATGCGCCCGGCAAACTCGTCCTGATAGAAGCTCATCGACTGCTTGAGCAGGTATCGATGCACCTGCCAGCGGATACGCATCGGATAATTACCCATCAGCGTCTGCTGGTTGAGCAGCGAATGGAACCAGACCGTCGCCGGCAGCGCGAAAACCACGATGAAGGCCATGCCGACCAGCTTCAAGCCTTCGGTCTGCAGGAACGTCTCGCGATTCTGTCCGGACAGCCAGTCGACGATCCGGCCCATGAAGCCGAACATCCACACCTCGGCAAGGGCGATGGCCGTCACCAGTACCGCATCGAGAGCGATGTAGGGCCACGCGCCGCGCGTATAATGCACGCAGAAGGCGATCAGTGTCCGCGGCGGCTCGACCGGCTCCTTGGCAGGGAACGGATCGAGCCTTTTTTCAAACCAGCTAAACATAGAGATGCTCACAATACTGTTTCCGCTCACGCGGCACGCGAACGGACGAGGTGTCCAGACCGCATGGCGTCAAGGACCGGCGATACGGAATCGTCCGCCTCGCCGGTCCTGCTTCGCGCTATATAGGTTGTCGCGGGCCTTTCGCCGACAGTCTCGTTTGACGATGCTGACGACGTTTTGACGATCCGGATTTTCGCGCTGGTTTTTGCACCAGGCCGGATCAGCCTGATGATCCGGCGCACCAGCGACGGCCGGCTATAGTCCGGAACGGCGCGCGAGAAATCGACGTCCGGCAGCATGCCGCGATGCGGACGCCGGCGGGTCTCGGCGTGAACCGCCGTCGAGTAGGTCTCGCCGATCAAAAGCGCCCAGGTCGCAGTCTTGCGCTCGTGCAGGCTTCTTGAGCCGGGTATTCTACAGGGATCGAACATCGGTCCGTCCTCCAGTTGAAGATGCAGATAGAAGGGTGAACCAACCCAGGCCGCGGACACGCGCGGCGCGGCAAAGGTGGCATCGGTCGAAGCGTGTTCAGGTGGGGCGTTCAGCCCCTTCCACAGCTTGAAAAACATCGCAGGATTCCTTCAAAGGCCGAAAAAGGTTTCGGCGGGAATCGGTGCGATTGAAGTCTAGAAGGTCAGGAGAATCGTCGTACCGAAACCGCCGTCGGGCTGGTAAGCCCACGAGAGGGGTGGTGGATGTGCATGGCCATCATGAATTACCCCTCCATCGGTTCGGGTTGACAATGCTGGCCGTATAACCGACTTCGCAGAAAATGACCACCCGCCAGTCCAGGAATTTCCAAAACCGCGAGAGCTCTGTGGCTGATCTGCCACTTATTAGAAAGACGCGGAAATGAACGACCGTCTCCGTATCGCGCTCTACCAGCCTGATATCGCCGGCAACACCGGGACAATCCTGCGCTTCGCCGCTTGCCTCGGTCTCGGCGTCGACATCATCGAACCGGCGGGCTTCCCGCTCGGTGACCGGGCGCTGAAACGCGCCGGCATGGACTACCTCGAAATGGCGGCGCTCACCCGCCATGTCGACTGGCACGCCTTCGAGGACTGGCGCAAGCTTGCCAAGCGGCGGCTGGTGCTGCTGTCGACCAAAGCAGCTGCCGCCTACACGGATTTCGCCTTTGCCGGCGACGACATTCTCTTGTTCGGCCGTGAATCCGCAGGCGTGCCGGACGCCGTTCACGAGGCGGCGGATGCGCGACTGATCATCCCGATGCAGCCCGGCGCGCGCAGCATCAACGTCGCGCTTTCCGTTGCGATGGTGGCGGCCGAGGCGATCCGGCAGCTCCGCTAGGATGTGTACGCGATCGCCGGCCGCAGCGACCAAGGCGTCGTCCTCACGCAACACTGCGTCCTCTCCGGTCATTCTCATCCAGACGCCCATCGCCTTCTCCTGCCGTTTGCATCTTCGAGGCTTCTTCGCTACAAGCTCAACTTAACTTGAGGTCAAGCGGAAAATCGGAGATGGCTGCGGCAACGGAATTAACAGTCGGCCAGGTGGCGATGCGCAGCGGCGTGGCGGTGTCGGCGCTGCATTTCTACGAAGCACGCGGGCTGATCCGCAGCCACCGCACATCAGGCAACCAGCGGCGTTATGGCCGCGACGTGCTGCGACGGGTGGCGATCATCAAGGTAGCTCAGGAGGTCGGCATTTCGCTGGCCGAGATCGGCACAGCCCTTCGATCATTGCCTGAAGGCCGGACGCCGACGCGCGAGGATTGGAACCTGCTTTCGACGGCTTGGCGCGATGACCTCGACCAGAAAATTAGTCAGCTCAAGAAGCTGCGCGACGGGCTGAGCGACTGCATCGGCTGCGGCTGCATGTCGATCGACAAATGTCCGCTGCGGAATAAGAACGACAGGCTGGCAAGGGACGGCGCGGGCGCCCGCAGGCTGGTCGTGCGTTGAAGCCATGACGGTCTGGACGGGTTCAGGGAACTTATCCTGTCCGTTAGTCACTATACAGTCTTGTGAAGTTCATGTGCCCGTGCTTGATACGCCCCTGCAACTAACCTTGGGGGGCAGAATTGAAATTTGCATACAAGACTTACGCCGCGTTGCTTGGCGCCATTGTGTTGGCTGGATGCATGCCGAGCGAAGGTGAATGGAATACGGCAAGGACTTTGGTTCAAGGCAGTCCTGCCATGTATAAGAAAGTGCTTACGGAATGCATCAGGCATTCGGAGCAATCGCCTCTCAGTTCGAAGCAGGAAGCTGGCAAGATCATGAATGTCAGCGCAGCCGCGGCGCCACGTGTCTGGTGCGGAAGAACCGTGCGGGCCTTCGCGAATGGGCGCCTGACGTATGCCGAGATGAAAAGAGCGCATCTTGGAACGGGCGACAGAAGCGTGTTTATCAAGATCGTTCAGGGCAGATGAACTAGCCCTGATACGTTCAGCCTCGAGACCGGAGCATTAATCCGCCGCCGGCAGCCGCCTGATGGTGAACTCGATCACATCGCCCGGCCGTTCGAACCAGCTTTCGATCTCGGTCCAATAGGCCTGCTTCGGAAAGCGCTCGAACCATTCCTTCGCCTTGAGACGAGCATCGGAGCGCGGCAGCACGAAGGTCTCGCGCAGGAAGCCGTCGCGCGGCATGCGCGCGTTCTCGGCGCGCGAACGGTCGAGCCTCTTCTTCAGGCCATCCAGCGGCGGTCTTGCCGGGGTGCGCACGAAAGAACTCCATTCACACTTGACCCTTGCACCCAAGAGATTAGGGATCGCGGCCGGAAAAGACGAGTCATTTGTCGGGCGCGCCCGCAACCGGAGACAGGATTTGCAACGACCCGAGATACCGGCGGGGCTGCCAGCCGACATCGAACAGAAGAAGACGAAGGCACGGCTGTGGTTCGAGACGTTGCGCGAGCGCATCTGTGCCAGCTTCGAGCAGATCGAGCAGGACCTGCAGGGGCCGCAGGCTAGCTGGTCGCCCGGCCGCTTCGAAAAGACGCCGTGGCAACGCGATGCCGGCAAGGGCGGCGGCGGTATCATGTCGATGATGCACGGCCGCGTCTTCGAGAAGGTCGGCGTCCACACCTCGACCGTCCACGGCGAGTTCTCGCCCGAATTCAGGAAGCAGATGCCGGGCGCCGAAGAGGACCCCTCCTTCTGGGCAAGCGGCATTTCGCTGATCGCCCATCCGTGGAACCCCAACGTGCCGGCCGTGCATATGAACACGCGCATGGTCGTCACCTCGCGCCAGTGGTTCGGCGGCGGCGCCGACCTGACACCGGTGCTCGACCGCCGCCGCAGCCAGGACGACCCCGACACGATCGCCTTCCACAGAGCGATGCAATTTGCCTGCGAGAAGAACGCGGCGATCGCCGACTACGTGAAATTCAAAGCCTGGTGCGACGAGTACTTCTACCTGCCGCACCGCGACGAGCCACGCGGTACCGGCGGTATCTTCTTCGACTGGCTGCATTCGGATGAGGACAAAGGCGGCTGGGACGCCGATTTCAACTTCGTCCAGGACGTCGGGCGATCTTTTCTCGTCGTCTACGGACATCTGGTGCGCGCCAACTTCAATGACAACTGGACCAATGGCGACCGTGACGAGCAGCTCATCCGCCGCGGCCGTTATGTCGAATTCAACTTGCTTCACGATCGCGGCACCATCTTCGGGCTGAAGACCGGCGGCAATGTCGCCTCGATCCTGTCCAGCCTGCCGCCAGAAGCGAAATGGCCGTAAAATCTCGGTGAGCACGACGTGAGCCGCAATCGGGTCCAAATCCCCAGAATTTGACGGCGAATGTGGCGCAAGGCGCGCCAGAAAATATCTTTTTCGTCTAATATACCATTGTAAAGATTGGGTTATTTGTCGCGTCGGGCCGGGAAACGCCGGCGGTTCTTTACTCCCGAGAGCCGCGACCCGACGTGACCGGACGGCCCATGATTGAATGGGGCACCTTTCCCAAGCGGTGCCCGCATTTTCCAGGAGAGCATGCCATGCGCAAGCTTATTATGACCGCAGCCGCCGCTGCCGTTCTCGCCTCTGGTACTGCCGCATTCGCTGCGGTCAAGCACACCACCGGCACGATCAAAAGCTTTGATGGAACGGCGATGAGCCTAGTTCTGGATAACGGAGCCACCTTTACGTTGCCCCAGACCTTCAAGGATCCTGGCCTGAAGGTCGGCGAAAAGGTCCGCGTCACGTGGGATATGAGCGGCAAGGATAAAATTGCCGAGGCAGTCAAGATCGTGAAGTGATGTCCTGCCCGCTGGAGCAAGACGAGGTCTTACTCCTGGGTGGCGTAAGAGGGCGCAGCAGCGATGCTCCGCCTTTTCGCAACCCGATCACCAGAGGGCCGCGTGTCGGCTTGGACGCACGGCACTCTAAGGCAACCAAAACCGTTCGATCGTGTTATGCTTAGCTGGCCAGCGTGTAGTCCGGATACCGTACGCGGTTTCCGGATCGCGCAATCAAAGGTCTGGAGCTTCCGTGTCAGTGCGCTGCGCGGCGCTCCAAGGAGGAGATGAGGAGAAGCCGATGAAGGAATTCCATTGCGGGTCGCTCGTACCCGGCTGCGAGTGGCACACACGCGCCGAGGAGGAGGCTGAGGTCATGCGCCGTGCCGTCGAGCATCTGCGCGAGACGCACGGCGAGACGGTGATCCGCGAGACGATGATCGAGGCGATCCGCTCGCGCATCGAAAAGGTCCGCGACGCAGCGTGACAGTCAGGATTCGAGTGCCTCCGCGGCGCGCTTGAGCAGCGCGCCGCGATCAAGCGCAAAACCGGACTCGACCCATTCCTTTTCGAGATTCTTCAACGTTGCACCAAGCTTCGGCCCCGGTGATGCGCCAAGCGTCGTCAGATCGGCGCCCTTGACCGGAAAAACAGGGTTTTGCCATTTTGCAGCGAAGGCAAGCAGGCGCGAGAAGCCGCCGGCTTCGAGCAGTGCGTCATTGTCCTCGACCGCGCGGGCTCGAGCGGAAGCGAGCAACAGCCGCAACCGATCGACAAAGCCTTGGCGGTCGCCAAAATAAAGCCTTTTCGCCAACTCTCCTTCGGTCGTTTTCGGATCGACGGCAGCTGTGATCGCCCAATTCCGCAGCCGGCTTGCTTCGCTCACGGAAAGCCTCAATCTCTCGGCAAGCGTTTTCATGCGCGCGGCATCCGGCGGCACGATGGCTTCCAGCCTGAGCAGCGGGTCCGGCGCCCAGGCCAGATCCTTCTCGGTCTTGGTCAGCCCGTGGATGGCATCGATGCCCCATTTCTCGCTTTCCGGCAAAACGGCGGTCAGAACGCCGGCCTGGCGCATCCACAGCAGCGCCCGCGACGGATCTGGCGCTGACAGCAATTTCTTCAATTCCCACCAGACGCGCTCGACCGAGAGCTGGTCGAGCCCCTGCTTCAGCCGGGCACAAGCCTTCAACCCTTCGGCATCCGGCCTGCCGTCGCCATACCATGCGAAGAAACGGAAGAAACGCAGGATGCGCAGATAATCCTCGCGGATACGCGCTTCCGGATCGCCGATGAATCGCAGCCTCCGCGCTTCGATATCGGCGATACCGCCGACCAGATCGACGACCGTTCCATCGGCTTCGGCATAGAGTGCATTGATGGTGAAATCACGCCGCTCAGCGTCGGCTTTCCAGTCGCGGCCGAACGACACTTTGGCGCGCCGGCCGTCGGTTTCGATATCGGCACGCAGCGTGGTGACCTCATAGGCCTTGCCGTGGCCGACCGCGGTGACTGTGCCATGCTCGATGCCGGTCGGTACCGTCTTGAAGCCTGCCGCCTCGGCGCGCCGGATGGTTTCCTCGGGCACCGTGGTGGTGGCGATGTCGATGTCGGCGACCGGCTGACCGATGAGCGCGTTGCGCACCGCACCGCCGGCGACACGCGCCTCCTCGCCGCCATCAGTCAGCGCCGCGAGCAGGCGCTGCAGGTGGCGTTCGCCGAGCCACCCGGCCTTGCCCGCGATCGACACTGGATCGCTCACGAATAGAGCCTTTCATAAAGCGTACGGATGATGCCCGCGGTGACGCCCCAGATGCGCTGGCCGCCATAGGGCATCTCGTAATAGAACCATTCGAGGTCGTTCCACATGCGACTGTCTCTGGTGTGGTTGGCGGGGTCCATCAGAAAGCCCAGCGGCACCTCGAAGACGGCATCGACTTCGTCGGAATTCAGCGTCAGGCTGAAACCGGGCCGCACAATCCCGAGCACCGGGGCGATGCGATAGCCGCTGCCGGAAACGTAGTCCGGCAGACGGCCGATGATCTCGATGTAATCACTATCGAGACCGATCTCCTCGGATGTCTCGCGCAACGCCGCCGCTTCCGGGCTCGCATCGGTTGGATCGATGGTACCACCGGGGAAAGCCACCTGCCCCGAATGGTTGCGCAGCCTTTCCGCCCGCCTGCTCAAAAGGACCGTGGCTTCATGGCCATGATCGACCACCGGGATCAGCACGGCGGCATCGCGCAGCGCCTTGGCCAGCTTCAGCCTGGGATGGCCCGGATTGAAGCGGTGGTCGCCAAAATCGTCGCCGGCATGCGCCAGCGGCTGCGCCGCGACGCGCTGGCGAAACCCGGCAGCGGAAAACCGCAACGGCATCACCTGATCCATCATAAGCGGTCCATCATACGCTCAGCCGTTTCAGTTTCTCAGCCGGCATGATCGGATAGACCTCGCCTTTGGAACGGACGGCAAACATCGTCTCGCCACCGAGGTCGATCTCTTCGCCGTGCTCGACCAGCTCGTACATCACCGGCCGTGCCACCAGCGCCTCCAGCCGCCCGCGCACCAGCACATAAGGCTTCAGGCCACCTGTCTCGTCCTCATCGACGAAGCGCAGCGGGTGTCCCGCCCCAGCCTCTACCACGTCGCCGACATTGGTGCGAAAGGTGACGATTTGTCCGTCGCCGGCGCCCGACACGTCCATCTCGACGGCAATGAAGGGCGCGTCGGCGACGCGGATGCCGACCTTTTCCACCGGCGTCACCAGGTAGGTTCTACCGTCCGCGTCCTTGCGCAGCACTGAGGAAAAAAGCTGCACCAGCGGCATCCGGCCGATCGGCGTTCCCAGATAGAACCAGGTGCCGTCCTGCTTGATTTCCATGTCGAGATCGCCGCAAAATGCCGGATTCCAGCGTTCCACCGGCGCCGGCCCCTTGCCGGCGCGCGTCGCGCGCGAGACCAGCGCCTCCAGCCCGCGCGCCTCGGTCGCGGCCGTCAGCCTCTCTTCACGATAGTCGGCGGCTTCCGTCATGGTCACGAAATAGTCACTGTTGTTCCGCTTGTCAGCCTAAGTCTGTGATTTAAGTTCATTGCAGGCGCCATGCGAGGCCGAATCGCGGCATTCTTTGCGGCACCAAGGTGCCAAGCGGTGTTTCCAACAGAAGGATCGATGCTGCATGAGCGTTATGATCAAGGAAAGCCCAATCAGCGAAAAGGACATGGTGGCGCAGGCCGAGAAAGCGCTGGCCGACATTTCGAGGGTCCGTGACGGCGTCGGCCGGGTCATTTTCGGCCAGGAAAGCGTCGTCGAGCGCACGCTCGTCGCATTGCTGGCCGGCGGCCATGCGCTGCTGGTCGGGGTGCCCGGCCTCGCCAAGACCAAGCTGGTCGAAACGCTGGGCATCGTGCTCGGCCTCGATTCGCGCCGCATCCAGTTCACACCCGACCTGATGCCATCGGATATTCTCGGCTCCGAGGTGATGGAGCAGGATGAATTCGGCAAGCGTTCGTTCCGCTTCATTTCCGGGCCGATCTTTGCGCAACTGCTGATGGCCGACGAGATCAACCGCGCCTCGCCGCGTACCCAGTCGGCGCTGCTGCAGTCGATGCAGGAATACCACGTCACCATTGCCGGCGTGCGCCATGATCTGCCGTCACCGTTCCACGTCCTGGCGACGCAGAACCCGCTGGAGCAGGAAGGCACCTATCCGCTGCCGGAAGCGCAGCTCGACCGCTTCCTGATGCAGGTCGATATCCTCTACCCCGAGATCGAGGCGGAGCGCCGCATCCTGCTGGAAACCACCGG
Organism: Mesorhizobium sp. M0106; assembly: GCF_040322715.1. Lineage (NCBI taxonomy): Bacteria > Pseudomonadati > Pseudomonadota > Alphaproteobacteria > Hyphomicrobiales > Phyllobacteriaceae > Mesorhizobium > Mesorhizobium sp. M0106. The sequence continues at coordinate 119,644 of NZ_JAMYUA010000012.1, forward strand.
TATCGAGGATGCCAAGGCTGAAAACGTGCTGCAGCCGGCGCGGCTGAAGGACATCCAGACGCTCATCCGCCGTATGCCGGTGCCGGAAAGCGTCGTCGAGGCGATCCTCAAGCTGGTGCGCTCAGCGCGCCCCGGCCAGGGCAACGCCGATACCGACAAGCACGTCGCCTGGGGCCCAGGCCCGCGCGCCAGCCAGGCGCTGACGCTGTGCACCCGCGCCCGCGCCCTCTATGACGGCCGGCTGGCGCCGTCGGTCGACGACGTCCGCGCGCTCGCCGAGCCGGTGCTGCAGCACCGCATGGCGCTGACCTTCGCCGCCCGCGCCGAGGGCACCACGGTTCGCGATGTTGTGGCGAAGCTCGCGAAAGGGATTTGATGGCGCGCATCGGTGAAGCGCAGGCACCGGCAGCGACGCGCGATGCGCTCGCCAGAGGCCGGTTGCGGGCTTCGTTGGTGCCGGACCTGCTGGTCGAGGCGCGCCGCATCGTCAACACGGTAATTGCCGGCTGGCATGGCCGCCGCAAGCGCGGTATCGGCGAGAATTTCTGGCAGTTCCGGCCCTATGTCGAAGGCGATTCCTCGCGCATTGACTGGCGCCGTTCCGCCCGCGACGATCACACCTATGTCCGCGACCGTGAATGGGAGGCCGCCCACACGGTGTGGCTGTGGGCCGATCCCTCGCCTTCCATGCTCTACAAATCGACCGGAGCCAGCGTTCCCAAGGAATCGCGCGCCCTGGTGCTGGCGCTGGCCATGGCCGAGCTTTTGTCGCGCAGCGGCGAGCGCATTGCCTGGCCGGGCCTGACCGACCCGTTCACCGCCCGCAATGGCGCCGAGCGCATCGCGGCGCAACTGATGCACGCCGCCGACCTGCCGGCAAAGCCCGACCTATCCGGCATTCGCCGGTTCTGCGACATCGTTCTCGTCAGCGATTTCCTCGACCCGGTCGAGGACACCATGGCGTGGCTGGACGTGCTCGCCCGCCACGGCGTGCGCGCCCACCTGGTCGAGGTCGCCGATCCGGCCGAGGAAAGCTTCCCCTATGCCGGGCGCACCGAATTCACCGATCCTGAGACCGGCGACAAGTTGACCGCCGGCCGCGCCGAAATGCTGGGCGAGGAATATCGCCTGCTTTATGCCGCCCGCCGCCAGGAATTGGCCGCGTGGTGCAAACGGCTTGGCTGGAGCTTTACCGTCAATCATACCGACCGTCTTGCCTCCGAGGCGCTGGTGCGCATCCACATGGCGATGACCGGCGAAGGCAGCTTTGCCGGGAGGGCCCGCGCATGAGTTGGCTGCCGCTCTCCTTCGGGGCGCCGATGCTGCTGTGGGGCCTGCTGGCGCTGCCGGTGATCTGGTGGCTTCTGCGGCTGACCCCGCCAAGACCGCAAACCGAGGTGTTTCCGCCGCTCAGGATTCTCGCCCGCGTGCTGAGGCGCGAAGAAACGCCGCAGCAAAGCCCTTGGTGGCTGACGCTGCTTAGGCTGCTGATGGCCGCGCTTGTCGTGGCAGCACTTGCCGAACCGGTCTTCAATCCGCGCGAAAAGCTGCCGGCCGAGGGCGCTGCCCTGGCGCTGGTGATCGACAATGACTGGGCAAGTGCCGCCGACTGGGGCAAGCGGGTCGCCACCGCCGAGCGGCTGATCGCCGATGCCAATTCGAACGGCGTGCCGGTGCTCATCGCTTTCACCGCCGAAAAGCCCAATGCCGAGATCGGTCCCTTCGATGCCGCTGCGGCGCTCGACCGGTTGCGCGCGGCAAAGCCGCGGCCGATCCCGACCGACCGCCCCGCCGTCTATGCCCGCGTAGCGTCAGCCTTGGAGTCGCTGCCGGGCGCCAGCGTCGCAGTGCTCGCCGATGGCTTGGCGGCGCAAGGCGACGAAGCCGCGTTCAACACGTTGTTGTCAAAGAACGCAGCACGCGTCGTCTGGGCCGTCTCCGATCGGCTGTCGCTGACCGGCCTGACCGGCGCCGACAATCAGGTCGACGGCTTCGCCCTGACCGCCATCCGCGCACCGGGCGATCCGGCGCCTGCACAGGTGACCGCCGGCGCCTTCGACGACAAGGGCCGCCGCATTACCGACGCGACGCTGACCTTTGCCCCGGGCGGAACCACCGCCACCAGCACGATGGCGGTGCCGTTCGAACTGCGTAACGACTTCGCCTACGTCGCGCTCGACGGCGAGCGCCAGGCCGGTGCCGTCCGCGTGCTCGATGAGAGCTCAAAACGCCGCCGCGTCGGGCTGTTGTCGCAGGCCGAGGCCGACCAGGCGCAACCGCTGCTGTCGCCGCTCTACTACATCCGCCGCGCCCTGCAGCCGTTCGCCGATCTGGTCGAGCCGTCGAGCGTCGATCTCGCCGACGCGATCCCGCAACTGCTCGACCAGAAGCCGGCGATGATCGTCATGGCCGATGTCGGCACCATTCCGGAACAAGCGCGGCAAAGGCTGGTTGACTGGGTCGACAAGGGCGGCACGCTGGTGCGTTTTGCCGGTTCGCGGCTGGCCGCTGCCGGCAATGACGACGATCTGCTGCCGGTCCGGCTGCGCACCGGCGAGCGATCGCTTGGCGGCGCGCTGTCATGGACGGCGCCGCAGCCGGTCACCGAATTCCCGAAAACCGGTCCCTTCGCCGACCTCGCGCCGCCGACCGAGGTCACCGTTACCAGGCAGGTGCTGGCCGAGCCGACGCCCGACATTGTCGAGCGCACCTGGGCCACGCTTGCCGACGGTACGCCGCTGGTGACCGGGATGAGGAAGGACAAGGGCACCCTCGTACTGTTCCACGTCACCCCCGAGGCGACGTGGTCCAACCTGCCGATCTCCGGCAGCTTCGTCGAGATGCTGCGGCGCATCGTACAATTGTCGCGCAACCAGGGCGCGGCTGTCGCCAATGCCGAGGCCGCCGCCACGTCGCTGGCACCCTATCGTATGATCGCCGCCGACGGCACGCTGGTGCCGCCGACGCCGGATGCCAGGCCGCTGGTGCCCGGCGCCGGCCCGCTGCCGGTGACGCTGGAAAACCCGCCCGGCCTCTACGGCTCCGAGACAGGAGTGTTCGCTCACAATCTGCTCGGCGGCGACAGCGCATTCAGGCCGCTGGCCCGGCCTGAAATCACGGTGCCGGTCACCACCATCCAGTATGCCTTCGACGAGCAGCACAACCTCAAAGGTCCGCTTGTCACGGCCGCCCTGGTGCTGATGGTGCTCGACACGCTTGCCGTATTCTGGATGGGCGGCCTGTTGTCGCGCCGGCCGCGCCGTGCCGGCGCTGCGGCGACGGCAGCCGTCCTGCTGATTGCGCTCGGCGCCTTGATTGGCCACGCGGACGTCGCGCGTGCCGACGACGCCAAACCGGGAGATACGGAGGCGATCGGGGACATTTCAAAGACCCGGATCGCCTACGTGCTGACCGGCGAGCCGGGTGTCGATTCGATCAGCCGCGCCGGGCTCGAAGGCCTGACCCGCTTTCTTATCGAGAAAACCGCGCTCGAACCCGGAGCACCGGCCGGCGTCGACATCTCGAAGGACGAACTTTCCTTCTATCCGCTGATCTACTGGCCGATCGATCCCTCGGCCCCGCTGCCCAGCGAGGCCGCCATCGCCCGCATCGACGCCTACATGCAGCAGGGCGGAACGGTCTTGTTCGACACCCGCGACCAGTTCGCCAATGGCATTGGTGCGGATTCGACCAGCCCGGCGACGGAGCGGCTGCGCGACATCCTCGGCAACCTCAACGTGCCACCGCTGGAGCCGGTGCCGTCGGACCACGTGCTGACCAAATCCTTCTACATCCTTCCGGAGTTTCCTGGCCGTTTTGCCGGCAGCCCGCTTTGGGTCGAGGCATCGCTCGAAGCCAGCAACACCGAGAACCGCCCGGTGCGCACCGGCGACGGCGTTTCGCCGATCATGATCACCGCCAATGATTTCGCCGGCGCTTGGGCCGTCGACGAGAATGGCGACCCGCTATTGCCGACGGTGCCGTCGGATCCGATGCAGCGCATCTATGCGCTGCGTGCCGGCGTCAACATCATGATGTACATGCTGACCGGCAACTACAAATCCGATCAGGTGCACGTCCCGGTGCTGCTCGAACGGCTGGGGCAATAGACCATGAACTGGTCGCTCTCCTTCGAACCGCTCATCACCTGGCCACTGCTCGCCGTGGTTCTGATACCGCTGCTGCTGCTGGCGCTGGTCGGCCTTTGGTTTCGCCAGCGCGGCGCGGTCTTCCGCCTGGCAGCCCTGATTGCCCTGACTGCGGCGCTGCTCAATCCGGTGTTCCTCGACGAACAACGTGAGCCGCTGAAAAGCATCGTCGCCGTCGTCGTCGATCGCAGTCAGAGCCAGGATATAGGCGACCGCACCAAGCAGACAGACGCGGCATTGGCCGGGCTTCAGCGGCGTCTCGGCCGCTTCAAGCAGTTCGACGTCCGTGTCGTCGAGGCCGGCAAGTCCGAAGCCGCCGACGAGCGCACCGAGACGCGGTTGTTTTCCTCGCTCGAAAATGCTTTCCGCGACGTGCCGCCCTCGCGCATCGGCGGCGCCATCATGATCACCGATGGCGAGGTGCATGACGCGCCGCTTGGCGCACCTGACTTCAATGCCCCGCTGCATGCGCTGATTACCGGCAACGAGCATGAGAAGGACCGCCGCATCCGCTTCGAGAATGCGCCGCGATTCGGGCTGGTCGGCAAGCCGCTCGAAATGACATATCGCGTCATCGCCACCAACAACGAAACCGGCCCGGTCGATGTCCGCGTATCGGTCAACGGCGAGCAGGTATCGGTCGAGCACGCCAACATCGGCCAGGCGATGCCGCTTCAGGTGACCATTCCCAGCGCCGGGCGAAACATCGTCGAACTCGCCATCAACCACGAGCCGGGCGAACTCACCGACACCAACAACCGCGCCATCGCGCTGATCGACGGCATCCGCGAAAATCTGCGCGTGCTGCTTGTTTCCGGCGAACCGCATGCCGGCGAGCGCACCTGGCGCAATTTGCTGAAATCCGACGCTTCGGTCGACCTCGTGCACTTCACCATCCTGCGCCCGCCGGAAAAGCAGGACGGCACGCCGATCAACGAATTGTCGCTGATCGCCTTTCCGACGCGCGAGCTGTTCGTCGAGAAGATCAAGGATTTCGACCTGATCATCTTCGACCGCTATCAGCACCGCGACGTGCTGCCGATCCTCTATTACGACTACATCTCCGAGTATGTCGAAAAGGGCGGCGCGCTACTGATCGCGGCAGGCCCCGAATATGCCGGCGAAAGCTCGATCGCCCGCACGCCGCTGATGTCGGCGCTGCCGGCAATGCCGACCGGCGAGGTCATCGACAAGGCCTTCTATCCGCGCCTCACCGATACCGGCCAGCGTCATCCGGTAACGCGCGGGCTCGACGGCTCCGCGACCGAGCCGCCGCACTGGAGCCGCTGGTTCCGCACCATCGGCGTTGAGAACCCCGAGGGCGAGGTGGTGATGAAGGGCGCCGACAACCGGCCGCTGCTACTGCTCGATCGCAAGGGCGAAGGCCGCGTCGGCATGCTTCTGTCCGACCAGGGCTGGCTGTGGGCGCGCGGCTTCGAGGGCGGCGGCCCCCACGTCCAACTCTACCGGCGCATCGCCCACTGGCTAATGAAGGAGCCCGAACTCGAGGAAGAGCGGCTGACCGCCGACGGCCGCGGCATGGTGCTGGAAATCCGCCGCCAGACGATGAGCGACGACCCCGGCCCGGCGCAAGTCATCACGCCGTCCGGCAAGGCACTGATCGTCAGGCTCGAGAAATCCGAACCAGGCGTCTTCCTCGGCAGCGTCGAGACCAGCGAAATCGGTCTCTATCAGGTCGGCAATGGCGACCTGACGGCATTGGCCCATGTCGGGCCGGTCAACGCGCCGGAATTCACCGACGTCGTCTCCACCGAGAACCGGCTCAAACCACCGGCTGAGGCAACCGGCGGCAGCGTTCGCCGGCTGGCGCCGGCCTCGGCACTTCGCACTCTCACCAGCACGGTCACGCTGCCCTCGATCGTTCCGGTCCGTTCCTCGGGCGCTGCCTCCGGCGATGACTGGATCGGCCTGCGCACCACCGACGACAGCGTGCTCAAGGCCGTCTCGCGCGTGCCGCTGTTCGGCGGCTTCCTCGGCCTCGGCCTGCTGCTTCTGGCGATGGGCTCGATGTGGTACCGCGAAGGGCGGTAACGCGGTTTATCCTTCTCCCCTTGTGGGAGAAGGTGGAGTGGCGCGCAGCGCCAAGACGGTTGAGGGTGCTGGACGGAGTGCCGTCCTTGCCAAGCTGGAACACCCCTCATCTGACCGAGCTTCGCTCGGCCACCTTCTCCCACAAGGGGAGAAGGAAGAAAGCGAACCGCCCTACTCCTCCGGCTCCGTCGTGAACATCAGCGGGTAGCCCTTGGCCTTGCCGGCATCGGTTGCGCGCGCCGCCTTAGTCTCGGCGACATCCCTGGTGAAGACGGCGACAACGCAGACGCCGCGCCGGTGCGCGGTGATCATTATCCTATGCGCCTGGTCTTCGCTGAGCTTGAACTCGGCCTTCAGCACCGTCACGACAAACTCGCGCGGCGTGAAATCGTCATTGACCAGGATGACCTTGTAGAGCTTCGGCCGTTCGACCTTCGGCTTCGTGCTGGTACGGGGTTTTGTCGTGATTTCAGGCATTGGACCGGCAATTGCGTACGTCAGCTTTGCGGTCATTTTGACATGGGCAAAAGCGGTCGTCCATTCAACCGCGCGCGATCGGCTTCCCGGCAGGCGCAGTTCAAAAGTCCGTGCCTATGTGGGAACTGCCGTCTGGCGTTCAACGGGGGTGTGGGCCGGGACTGGCCCTACTGTCTGCACGCAACAAAAAAGACGACCGCTCCAGGCAAATCGCAACTGGAGCGGTCTTCTCATAGGGTAGAAAGATGTCGCTTGATCAGGCTTTCGGAGCTGCCTTGACCGCGTGCTTCTTGTGCTTCTTGACGGTCTTCTTGGCAGCGACCTTCTTCACGGCCTTGGCCGGCGCAGCGGTCGTCGTTGTCGTCGCAGCCGGGGTGGTGGTCGCGGCATTGGCGCTGCTGGCGCCGAGAACCGGCATCGAGACGGCCAGCGCGATGGCGAGACCGAGGGCGGAGAGGAGGGACTTTTTCATGGCTTCACTTCCTTTTTGTGCAGATCGGATTGAGTGTCACTGAACGGGATCGATCGGTGTCACTCCAAGCAGCTTCAAAGCGTTCGCGAGCATCCGGATTCCCTGTGCCTGTTTCTTGTTGGCGCAGAACCGGTTTCCCTTTCTTTGAAGTGCTTTCGCAGCGGTGACCTGCGTTGCCGCGGCATGGGTTTCGAGGGCTTCGTCAAACTGGCGGTTCAGATCGATGCAACGCTCGCTGCGGGTGGTCGCCACCTTTGCATCGGCCGCCTTTGCATTGGCCACCTTCGCATCGGCCAGTTTTGCATCGGCATGTTCGACCGCGGCCGTGACGAGCGAAATGGAAAGCAACGCACCCATCAGACTGATCGAGAACCTTTGCATTGGTCTGTCCGTAATCCCGTAACGCGTGTCGCAGCCGATGACCTGACCGCCACGGCACCACTTATGCCTTTGATTTTTTTCGGCAGTTTTTCCGGATTGTAGAATTTTGTTTCTGGATTGTTTCTGGGCAGCCCGGATCGGGCAGCCGATCTCCACTGGCCAACTTATGGCCTGAATTCTATCGTCTGGCTGACGGCCGAAGCAGCGCTTGGGCGATCCACAAATGACAGGTTCCCGGTGAAATCCGACCCCCACATACTGATCGTCGACGACGACAAGGGCATTCGCGACCTCCTTCAGGAATTTTTCCAGAAGCGAGGGCTGCATACATCGATCGCCGCCGACGGCACCGAGATGGAGACCATCCTGCGCCGCGCCCAGGTCGACCTGATTGTCCTGGACGTCATGCTGCCCGGCAAGAGCGGGCTGGAGCTCTGCCGCGAGTTGCGCGCCAATTATTCGACGCCGATCATCATGCTGACCGCGGTTACCGAAACTACCGACCGCGTGGTTGGCCTAGAGATGGGCGCCGACGACTACGTGCCGAAACCCTTCGATCCGCGCGAGTTGCTCGCACGCATTCGTGCCGTCTTGAGACGCAATGGCGCCGCCGAACCGCGACGCGCCGCCTCGCGGCAGATCTACCATTTCGCCGGCTGGACGATGGACTGTTCGCGCCGCCGGCTGATGGCGCCCGGCGACGTCAGGATCGAGCTGACGATGGCCGAATTCAATCTCCTGCAGACCTTCGTCAAGAGCGCGCAGCGCGTACTGAGCCGCGAGCAGCTGATCGAGCTGTCCGGCGGCGACAGCGGCTACAGCTTCGACCGCAGTGTCGACATTCTGGTCAGTCGGCTGCGGCGCAAGATGGAGGACGACCCGAAAACGCCGAAGCTGATCTTGACGGTGCGCAGCGGCGGCTACCAGTTCCTGCCTGAGACGACCGCCGAATGAGACGCATCCTGCCGCAAACGCTGCCGGTCTGGGTGCTGCTCATCGTCATCGCCGGCCTGCTGATCAGCCAGATCGCGACCCTCTACATCGTTTCGCGCGACCGTGCCGCCGCCAATGACGTCGTCGATCTCTACCGGCTGAACGACCGCGCCTTCTCGCTGGTACAGCTGATGCATGACGCCACCCCCGAACAGCGCAAGGCGACGGCCTCCGGCCTGTTCAACGCCACTTATGCGCTCACCGTTTCCAACACGCCCGCCGTTACTTCCTCGATAGCCGGCGACGACGAGCTGGCCGAATTGGAGGACATATTGGTCGGCCGGCTATCGAAGTTCGGCATCACCGACGCGCGGGTCCGCCGCGACCCGGCAACGCACGAAGCCGACGCTCCCGGCGGGACGGTCGCCGGTCCCGATATTGGCCAGGTCGAGCGCGACCTGCTGGTGCTGGCCGCCGATTTCGCCCAGAGCGACAAGCTGACGGCTTCGCTTCGCTTTGCCGACGGCCAATGGCTGAACTTCACCGAGCCGAACACGCCGGCCGGGCCGATACTGAGCTTCGATAGCCTGCCGCTCTATGCCTTGATCGCCGGGCTGGTGGTGGCTTCCTCGATCTGGTCGCTGCGCCGGCTGACGGCGCCCTACCGGATGATGGAGACCGCGGTGAAGCGGATCGGCGAGGACCTGAAGAGCCCGCCGATCGCCGAGAGCGGCAGCCGCGAGGTGCGTACCGCGGCAAAGGCGGTCAATGCCATGCAGGCAAGACTGCGCGCCTACGTCGAGGACCGCGAGCATCTTGCCGCCGCACTGGCGCACGACCTGCGCACGCCGCTGACCAGGATGCGGCTGCGCCTCGAACTGCTGAGGAATTCGACCGTGCGCGCCGCACTGGCGCACGACCTCGCCGACATCGAAGGCATTGCCAGCTCGGTCATCGACTTCGCCACTTTCGAGGTGACCGAGGAGAAGAGCGAGAGGGTCGATTTCTGGTCGCTGGTAGAATCGATCGCCGACGGCTTCGACGAGGTCTCCTTCGACAATGAGGACGCGCGCTCGCGCGGCCTGATCTGCGTCGCGCGGCCGGTCGCGCTACGGCGCTGTGTCACCAACCTCGTCCAGAACGCGGTGACCTATGGCAAGAGGGCGCATCTCAGCCTGCGTCAATCAGGCAAGACAATCACGCTGGCGATCCATGACGAGGGTCCGGGCATACCGCAAGCCGAGCTCGACGCCGTGTTCGGCTCGTTCGTGCGCCTGGAACAGTCGCGCAACCGTCAGACCGGCGGCCTCGGCCTCGGCTTGACCATCGCCCGCAACATCGCCCGTAGCGCCGGCGGCGAAGTCAGCCTGTCCAACCATCCCGATGGCGGCCTGATGACGGAGCTGCGCCTGCCGCTGGCGGTTTAGCTTGCGGTATCGGGCTAAACCGGCGTTCCTTCGCGCCCCCTCTGTTCTGCTGGACACCTCCTCCACAGGTGGGGAGATTGGCCGTCGTCGCCGATTTCGCCAATTACAAACGTTGGAATGTGAGAGCCGTCCGCGAAACCGCCGATCTCCCCCCAAGTGGGAGAGATGTCCGACAGGACAGAGGGGGCCGCGGCAGAACTCGGCATTTGGTCTTGGTTCTCTCCCCAAGGAGAAAAACTATCTTCGCAACACCGCGCTCAACACATCCCTGACGCCGATGGCGCCGACGAAGCGCGACTGCTCGTCGAATAGCGCGACGGGTGCGGTCTGCGAGCGATGCATGGCCAGCATCACGGTCTTCAGCGAGGTGCCGGGATTGGCCCAGAATACCTGAGCCGTCTCCTCCGGCTGGGCTTCGACATCGGCGCAGGACACCCAGACCGCCGGCTTGCCGTCGCGCTCGGCCGCCGCCACCAGCCCATGCTCGTCGATCTTGAAACGCGTCGTCCTGCGCCGGTCGAGCCACACCCAGCCGTTCTCGCCATGCTCGAGGTCGCGGCGGTCGCGCATGACGTTCCACGCGGTCAGCACCGAGAGCGGGTTCACATTGGCGATGAAGTCGCGGACATAGTCGTTGGCGGGCCGCAGCACGATGTCTTCCGGCGCGCCTGTTTGCACGATGCGCCCGCCTTCCATGATGGTGATATGGGTGCCGATCTTCAGCGCCTCCTCGAGGTCGTGGCTGACGAAGATGATGGTCTTCTTCAGCTCGGCCTGGAGCTGCAGCAACTCGTCCTGCAGCTTGGTCCGGATCAGCGGATCGAGCGCCGAGAACGGCTCGTCCATGAGCAGGATCGGCGCCTCGGTGGCAAAGGCGCGCGCCAGGCCGACGCGCTGCTGCATGCCGCCGGAAAGCTCATGCGCATATTTCTTCGACCACTGGTCGAGATGAACCAGCTTCAGTTGCCTGTTCACCCGCTCCTTGCGCTCGGCTTCGGGTACGCCGGCGAGCTCGAGGCCAAGGCCGACATTCTCCTCCACCGTGCGCCACGGCAGCAGGCCGAACTGCTGGAACACCATCGCCACCTGCTTCTGCCGCAGCCGCCGAAGCGTCGCCTCGTCGCAGGTGACGACGTCGACCGTACCGTCGCCGTCCTTGACCAGCACCTGGCCGCGCGAGACGACGTTCAGCCGGTTGACGGCTCTGAGCAGCGTCGATTTGCCGGAGCCGGAAAGCCCCATCAGCACCGAGATCTCGCCCTCGTTCACGGTGAGGCTGGCGCCGGCGCAGCCCAGCACGTTGCCGGTCTGTTCGAGGATCTCGGCGCGGGTGGCGCCGCTGTCGATCAGCGCCAGCGAGCCGGCCTGGTCGGCGCCGAAGACGATGTCGACATTCCTGAAATCGACGGCGACGGTCATTTCTTGCCTCCCACGCCGATGCGCGTCATCCGGTCGAGCACGATGGCGAGCACGACGATGGCCAGCCCTGCCTCAAGCCCGAGGTCGATCCTGCGCGAACCGAGCGCCCGGTTGATTTCCGTACCGAGGCCGCCGGCGCCGATCAGGGCGGCGAACACCACCATCGACAGCGACAGCATGATCGACTGGGTCAGCCCAGCCATGATGGTCGGCAGCGCCGAAGGCAGCTCGACCTTCCACAGCAGCTGGCGCTTGGTGGCGCCGAACGCCTCGCCCGCCTCGACGATCGATTTCGGCACTGAGGTGACGCCGAGATGGGTGAGCCGAACCGAGGTCGGGATGACGAAGATGATGGTGACGATCAGGCCGGGCGCGTTGCCGAGGCCGAACAGGGTCAGCACCGGGATCAGGTAGACGAAGGTCGGCAATGTCTGCATCAGGTCGAGCACCGGCAGCATGACGCGATACACCTTCGGCTTGTGCGCGGCCCAGATGCCGAGCGGCACGCCGATGGCCATCGACACGGCGGCGGCGGCGACCACTAGCACCAGCGTCTCCACCGTCTGCTTCCACAGGTTCTGGTTGAGGATGAATAGCAATCCGATGAATACCGCCAAAGCCAGGCCTTTCGAGCGCTGCAGGAAATAGGCGAGCAGAGCGATCAGCGCGATCAGCAGAACCGGCGGCAGCAACAGCAGCCCGTCGACGATGCCGTCGAGCAGGAAGTTGAGGCTGTTGGAAAAAGCCCTGAAGATGGTGTCGAAATTGTCGGTGAGAAAGCCGAAAAACGCCTTCCCCCATGCCCCGATGGGAATCTTGTAACTGACCAGGAATTTGGAGATCGGATCCATCTAGCCCCTCTTCTGCCGGCGCCGTCCTTCGCCGGACGGTCATCTTGTCACAGGATACGAAAAAGGGCAGCCATTTCTACCGTGGCTGCCCCTTGTCTCGTCATGCCAGATGGTCGGGTCAGCTTCCGAGCGCCGTTTTCACCGCAGCCGCCGCATCGCCGCCGTCGAAGGTGGTGACGCCGGCGATCCAGGGAGCGACCGCGTCCGGGTGCTTCTTCAGCCAGTCGGTCGCGACCGTATTGGCATCGCCGCCCTTCAGGATCGCGTCCATCATCTCGCCTTCCATGTCCAGGTTGAACTTCAGATTGGCGATGAACTTGCCGGCGTTCGGGCATTCGCTCATGTAACCCTTGCGTACATTGGTATGCACGGTGGCAGCACCAAAGCCGCTATCGCCCATCCCCTCGAGATAGGTGATCTTCATGGCGCCCATCACCGGATGCGGCGTCCAGCCGAGGAAGGCGATCCATTCATTGTTCTTCATCGACTGCTCGGCCTGGGTGAGCATGCCGGCCTCGGAAGATTCGACCAGTTCCAAGCCTTCGAGATTGGTCTTCGGATCCTTGATCATGTCGAGGATGATGCGGTTGCCGTCATTGCCGGCTTCAATGCCGTAGATCTTGCCGTCAAACTTGTCCTTGAACTTGCCGAGATCGGTCAGCGTCTTGACACCGGCATCGGCGACATAGGTCGGAACGACGATGCCGTAGCCGGCACCGCTGAGATTTTCGCTGACGGTCTCGACCGAGCCTTCGGCGGCATAGTCCTTGATGTCGTTGGTCATCGACGGCATCCAGTTTCCGAGAAACACGTCGAGGTCTTTGTTCTTCAGGGACGCATAGGTCACCGGCACCGAAAGCTGGATCACCTGCGGCTCGTAGCCGAGCGCCGTGAGCAGCACCGAGGCGACGCCGGTGGTCGCCTGGATGTCGGTCCAGCCGACATCGGACAGACGCACCGTCTTGCAGCTTTCCGGATCGCCGGCGAAGGCCCCAGTCGTGGATAGAAAAGCCGCCAGGCCGAGGCCGGCGACGAATGAACTCATACGCGACATGAAAATTCTCCCATTTCAGTTCTCGGTGAAGCGAAGCGACGGTTTTATCTCCGCCTTTGTTCCGTCAGCCAAACATCATTCTGCTGCGGTTTCAAGCACTAAGGCAATCACGAACAACGGCGCAGGCTGGCCGATCAGCGACACGCCCGCCGCTTTCCGGATGGAAGTCGCCTTTTCCCGGTGGAATGTAGGCGCTCCCCCTCCCCGCTTTGTTGCAACTCGGCTTAAAAGGACGGTATGGCCAAGCTGTACTTCCATTATGCGACGATGAATGCCGGCAAGACGACGATGCTGTTGCAGGCCTCGTACAATTACCGCGAGCGCGGCATGACGACGATGCTGTTCATCGCCGGCCACTACCGCAAGGGCGATACCGGGCTGATCTCGTCGCGCATCGGCCTGGAGACGGAAGCCGAGATTTTCCGCGACGGCGACGATCTGTTTGCCCGGGTCGCCGAGCATCACGACCACGCCACGGTCCATTGCGTCTTCATCGATGAGGCCCAGTTCCTCGAAGAGGAGCAAGTCTGGCAACTCGCCCGCATCGCCGACCGGCTGAACATCCCGGTCATGTGCTACGGCCTGCGCACCGATTTCCAGGGCAAGCTGTTTTCCGGATCGCGCACCCTGCTGGCAATCGCCGACGACCTGCGCGAGGTGCGCACCATCTGCCGTTGCGGCCGCAAGGCGACGATGGTGGTGCGCCTCGGCGCCGACGGCAAGGTGGCGAAACAGGGCGAACAGGTGGCGATCGGCAAGGATGTCTATGTCTCGCTCTGCCGCCGCCATTGGGAAGAGGAAATGGGTCGCGCCGTGCCCGACGATTTCATCGGCTTCACCAGAACCTGACCAGCGCTATTGCTTTCATCCGACCTCCCGGCCGACATTCGTTCGCCAATCGCGCCATCGTGCGGCGCTTGTTTAAGGCCTGCTTGCTATTTCAGAACCTCTCAGCCAGAGCCGTCGGGGAGTTCCCATGCTTCGAGCCATTTCGTCTGCCGCTGCTTTCCTCATCGCCGGCGCTCTTGCCGCGCATGCCGACGGCGATGCCGCTCTCGGCAAGAAAGTCTTCAACAGATGCGTGGCCTGTCATGAGGCAACGAGCGACCACGACAAGGTCGGCCCGCATCTGCTGGGTGTCGTCGGCCGCACCGCCGGCACCGCGGACAGTTATCTCAGCCGCTACTCGCAGGGGATGAAGGACGCCGGCGCCGCCGGCCTGGTCTGGGACGAAGCAAACCTCGCCGAATACCTGCGCGCGCCGCGGCAGAAGGTCCCTGGCAACAAAATGGCCTTCTCCGGCCTGACCAGCGACGACGACATCGCCAATGTCATCGCCTACCTCAAGGCCGATCCCAAGCCCTGAGCGTCGCTCCCCGACCTAAAGTCCAGCCGCGGTTGAAGCGGTGTCTGACCGGACGGCAGTTACACCGTAATCATTGCCTGACTATCCTGCGGTCGGCCTCCTGAAATTCTTTTGTTTTCCTGTAATCCCATGTCTTCCGTCTTTCATTCGCCAAACCCGGCACATATATTCGCGGCGGTTTGCGAAACGAAACCGATGCCGAAGCGGGAGGCCCCAATGGCGACATTGCAGAATTTCGACGCCGAGATTGCCAAGACCAAGCAGGTCGTTGAGGACATGCGCACCAAGATCGAGCAGTCCGGTACTGTGCTCGACACGCTCGCCACCGCCGACAAGAAGATCGGCGACGCCAATTTCGACATCGAGAATGCCCGCATCGAGGATGTGCTGAAGCAGCAGAAGGTGATGGAAGGCAATATCGCCGACCTGATTATCGGCCTCGAGGACGCCACCAACGTCTTCGGCGCCGAATTCGAGAGCATGAAGAACTACACCGGCTGGGAAAATTTCGTCGGTGTCTTCTCCAGCCAGCGCAAGCAGCGCCTGCGCACCGACCGCGTCCGCAACATGTCGCTGGCCGGCAATCTGCAGGAGCTGCTGGCGAAATCCGACACCATCGTCGGCATCCTCAAGGCGCAGAAGCAGGTTCTCGACACGCGCTACAAGACCTCCGAGGCCAGCCTGTCGCAGGTGATCGAGCGCCGCAAGACCACCATGTCCAATCTCGAGACCGTGCAGAAACGCATCGAAGAACTCAACCCGATGCTGCTCGACATCGAGAACAAGATCGCCGCCTCGACCAGCCAGAAGGAGCGCACGCAGCTGGAAGGCGAACGCTCGAAACTGGCCACGGAATACAACGAGAAGCAGGCCAAGGAGCAGGAATTGCTGGCCGAAAGCCAGACGCTGGAGCGCTACACCTCGATGTTCCAGACCTTCGTCGATTCGCTCAACAACCAGATCGCAGCGCAATCGACGCTGATCAACAAGCTGACCATCGATACCGAGCAGCGCATCGTGCTGTACAAGGCGCTGGAAGATTCGCTGAAGACCGCCGCCCAACAGGATGTCGCCCACAAGATCAACACGCTGGGCAGCCAGGTCGACAACACCGCCGAAGAGACCATGGCCGGCATTGGTGCCGCCTCGCAAAAGCACATCGGCGATCTGCTTGAAATGCACGAGAAGAACATGGTCGCCACCGCCGACATCCAGCGCCGCAAGAAGCTCGCCGACGATGCCTTCGCCCGCCGCTTCGACGATGTGATGAAGAAGCACAATTCGGCAAATTACGTGCAGTCGTAATTGCTGCACGTGCACTGCTCCCAAGGGCTGGCAGCATGACCCCCGAAAACGAAGCTGCGGCGCGTTATTTCTCGGCGATCGCGGCGGCACTTGGCGGCCTCGAAGTGTTCATGCGCGACGATCGCTCGCCGCTCTACCGGCACGGCATCGTCGCCAAGGTCGTCGCCGAATATATTGCGCGGCTCGACAAGTCGTTCTCGTGCTGGCGCAACCGGCTGGGCTTCACCGAGACGTTCCGCATCTCGCGCGCTGAAAGCGGTTTTCCGGTCTTGCAGAACCTGCTCGAACTGGAAAACGACCGTCTCCAGGCCGACGGCCGTCTCGCCGTCATCCCTTCGGCCAGCGAGCTGCGCGAGGAAATGGCCGACTTCATCCTGCGCCACAAGGAATTCCCCGAAGCGCTGCAGAAGTCGATGGCCGAGCGGCTTTACCTCGAGGATGTCAAGAGCGAGACCACCTTCGGCCCGTTCACGCTGGCGCAGACGGTCAAGGTGTCGGTCAATCCGAAGACGCTGCGGCCCTATTATCTGGTTCACTGGGCCTGCTTCGACGGCAGCGCCAACCTGCCGCTTGTGTATATGGTGACGGTTGAGGATTCCTCGGACGACATGATCCGGCAGCTTGTCGACTCCGGTGGCAAACTTAATGAGAGGGTCGACATTCCGCTGCCGGTCGACGGCTTGCTCAATCCCGAGCTTGCCCATCGTTTCGACGATTTCACAGAGAAGAATTCCGCCTACGCGCTGTCGCCGGCGACCATCGCGGTCAACCTCGACAAGGATTTCGAGCCGCTGCATCCCAAGCAGCTGGGTCGCGTCGTGCTCGGCCCGTTCTATTCTGCAGGGATTACCGACAACAATTCGACGGTGAGCGAAGTGCTGGCCAAGGTGCGCAAGCCGGAAAACGCCTGGCTGCTGACCTGGACCATCCAGGAGGTCTTTTCCAAGGCCGAAAAGCCAGGCCGCAAGGGGCTGTTTTCGAGCGAAAAGACGACGCAGGAATTCTTCATCAATACCGACGATCTCGAGGCCGCGCGGCAAGGCGTGTCGAGCTATGAGAACCATGCGCTGATTCCGCACGAGGCCTATCAGGCGCTCTATGCCGCCGGCGAGGCGCAGAAGATCTTTTCGGGCTACAAGGTCCACATCCTGTCCAAAGGGCAGGTCATCAGCGACGTCTGACCGTCAAATCGCGGAGCATCCTCCATGGACACCGGCCTGACCACCATCCCGGAAGCGGCAATTGAAAAGCACCGTGCCACTGCGCAAAGTTTCATCACTCGCATCGTCGTGCTGGAGGACCCATCGCGCGAGTCCGGCACCGCGCTTGCCGGCACCAACCGCCGCTTCGTCTCTACCGTCTCGGTCGGCTCGGTGCGCCGCACGCGCGAGGTCGAGCTCGCCAAAACCGTCGCCGCCGTCCATTCCGACGACCAGTTGCTGACCATCCCGCAGCACACGCTGTTGTTTCGCGCCCGGCGCGGCACAGCGATAGCGCTGGCCATATCGGATGTCTTCGCCGAGGGCTCGGACCTCGAAAGTCTGCAGGCGAAAAACGCCCGCTCGCCGCTCGAAGGCGATGAAGCTGCCACCTTCAAGAAGCTGCTGTCGGCCTCTGCCTACATCTCCGCCTTCAGCCTTGCCTCCTATTTGTTCCAGCTGATCGACAGCGACGGCGAGGCGCCGAACGACACGCCCGAACCGGACTTTCTGTTCGACACGCCACAGGATGCGGTGAAGTCGATCGTGGCCGGGCTCGACAGGGCGATAGCAGGTTCGAAGGACGATGCCGACCTGATGACCCGCGCCCGCGCCTTTGCCCGCGTCGCCATCGACGGGCTGCTGGCGCGAAAGGGCCGCTTCGACGGCATCGGTCCGTTCGAGAACGCGCATATCCGCATCGACGTCGACGATTTTACCCTTGACGGCTTCGACGTCGCGCCGGGTAAGCGGGCAAAGCCGCTGGTGATGACCTTCAAAAAACCGGAAGAGGTCGTCGGCAACCACATCGCCAAATACCAGTCAGTCAAGCTTGCCAAGATGCTAATGGCCTACGACTTCGAGCGCGAGCTGAACCCGTTCGTCGAGCTCGGCGGCTTCCTGTTCACCTTTATCGGCGATGGCGCGCCCGGCACCGGCAAGACAACCTTGATCCAGATGATCGCCGGTCTTCTCAATGGTTATTGCCAGGTCGCCGGCTATCCCTTCGCTTACGAGAATTTCGGCGTCGACCAGATCTCCTCCTACCAGGGCAAGTCGGGCCAGAACTGCCGACAGTTCATCAACAATGTGCTGAACCCGCGCGTCATCGGCTTCGGCACCATCGACGATATCGACCAGGTGGCGGCACGCCGGTCCGACGACCGCGCCTCGGCCGGCCAGCAGGAAATCACCGGCGTCCTGATGGACGCCTTTGGAGGTGCGGCGACCGTGGTGCGCGGCAATTGCTCGTTCGGCATGTTTTCCAACTATCCCGAGAACGTCGACGACGCATTGCGCCAGCGCGCCGGCGCGCGCTGGCTGGTCGATGGCCCGCAGAGCCGCGACGACTACATCGACATCTTCGTTCTGCTCGCCGGCAAGAACCACAAGATCCCGCTCGGCGAGCACAAGCTCTACGCTGCCCAGGAAATCCAGCGCGCGGTGATGGAAGCCTACGAGGAGCATGAAAAGCCGCAGGAAGACGGGCTGATGAAGGTCTATGAGCGCTACATGAAGGAGAATGGCGCGCCAAAGACGATGGCCGACATCGGCACCTATCTGCACTTGATCAAGGATGCCGAGCCGCGCTTTACCGGCCGCGCCATCAAGAACGTCACCGATGCCATCAAGATGCGCGCCATGGACATCGAATTGCCCGACGAGTGGTTCGAAAAGCCAGAAGCCTTCATGCACAAGGGTTACGACGACAAGAAAGCCATGATCGAGGAGCTGCGCGGGCCATTCTCGATGGACATGGTCATGCAGGAGATCAACCGCTACGCGGATTCCGAATTCCGCTATTCCGACAAGTCCGATGATGCGGCGGTGACCAAGATGATCCGCGACACCCGTCTGCGGGAGCGTGCCGTCCGCGAGATCGAGGGGTTGAAGAAAAAGGGGCTGTGGAATGCGTGAGATGCGCCGACGCCACCTTCTCCCCTTGTGGGAGAAGGTGGCGTCGAAGGCGACGGATGAGGGGTATTCGTCAAGCTGGAACACCCCTCATCCGACCGAGCTTCGCTCGGCCACCTTCTCCCACAAGGGGAGAAGGTGCGTTCGCGCCCCTCATCCGCCCTTCGGGCACCGTCTCCCCGTGAACGCGGAGAAGGAATAATGGCCAAGAAACCCGATCTGTTGCGCGACAACGAGCTGATCTACGGCCGGCTGCTGACGATCGACGAGCCGCACCTGATCCAGCGCTACAACAAGGCGATGGTCGCGTTCGGCTTGAAGCCGACCAAGTTGAGAAGCTTCGAGATCGACCGCACTGGCTTCTCGCCGCAGGTCGCCGAGGAATGCGGCGACTACAGCTACCTCGATCCGAACGAGGTCAACCGCCGCTTCATCATCCTGACGCCGTCGCAGATCGACCTGCCGGTGGTGCACACGGCGTTCTCCAACACCTCGCTGCTGATGTACGAGTTCATGTCCAAGAACCAGCGCGCCATCGATGCGCTGACGATCAAGGACGTCATCTACGGCGAGATCGAGGATTCGGTCCCCAAGGTCGACGACATCGAGGACCTGCTGTCGATCAACCAGGTCGAGTTCAAGGTGCTGTCGGCCGAGGATGTGCTCGGCAAGGCCGCCGAGCTCGGCAAGCTGGTCGACCGGCTGAAGCAGGAGCCGGATGCCTGGCGCGACAACGCCATGCTGGCCCACATGGTCGAGCTGGCGAAGGTCTGCGGCGACATCCGCGAGAATGCGCTGGTGCCGGACCAGGTGATCTTCCGTCACAATGCCTATTGGACCAGCCATTTCGGCGGGCTCTATGTGTTCGTCGATCCCGACGTGACGACGGTGATCAGCGACCCGGCAGCGCCCGGTTTCCGCCGCTCGCGGCCGTGGCAGGTGAGTTACCTTTCGATCCACGATGCCGACAAGGTGTTCAAGTTCCTCGCCTCGACCGGCCGCATCGAGCTGCCGCGCGCCTCATGGATCGAAACCTCCGGTTATCTCGAGCATCGCGCCGAAATGGTGGTGCGCGCGCTGATCCGCGACGCCGATCCCGACCGCAATCTGACCGACGTCGACAAGGTCTGGCTGCAGACCTGGATCCACGGCCATACCGATCTGATCACCAGGGACGGCAATTTTCCCTTCCTCAACGCCGCCAAGCGCGAGATCGCCCAGCTCGGCCATCTCAAGATCGAGGACGTGTTCCCGCAGCAGCGCTTCCTGGTCATCCGCGCCAAGCCGGACCATCCCGACGCCTGGCTGACCAACCAGCTGATCTCGGACTTCGTGCCGCAGGACTTCGTTTCGCGTTACGTCTTCAACAAGCCGGGCTTCTACAGGGACTATGAGGGCTTCAGCGACGCCTGGCGATCGCATGTTGTGGACGTTCTGAAAACCACATATCTGAAGGACAAGGTGGCGTTTCGCACACGCCTCTACGGCTTGACTGACTGAGGGGTGACATCGCCATGCTTGATCCGATCGTGAGTTTCTTCACCCGGATTTTCCAGTGGATTGGCCGCGGCATCGGCCTGCTCATCGGCGCGATCCTGTGGCCGTTCCTGTGGGCGGGGCGCTGGTACACGCAACGCGGCTGGATCCTGAAGGCGGTGCTCGGCCTGGCTGTGCTCGTGCTGATCGGTCTCTATGTCAACTTCTTCTACGCCACCCAGTGGTGGAACAATTTCGACCCGAATTACGTCGACAAATACACGTTCGAAAAACGCAACAGCTCCGCCGGTGAACAGGTTTCCGCCGGCGCCGGCACCGACACGGCCAAGACCTGCGGAAATTCAGCCATTGCCCAGGTTGCGGCCGACCTGACCGACTTCAACGTCAACCAGAATGCCTGGGTGTCGTCGATGATCCTTTACAAGCTCGGCCTGTTCGGCATCGACTGGGATCACACGCCGTTCATGGACAACAAGGCTTCGTTCCAGCGCGGCATCAACCAGGCGGTGCGGCGCACGGCGACCGAGCTTGCCGATAATCTCGGCCGCGTCCGCACCACCTCGCAGATCGACGCCGACCTGCAGGATGCCCGCGGCAATCTGCAGTTCGACGAGGAAACCTGGTATTTCGGCTTGAACCCGTTCGGCCCCAAGACGCCGACGCCGAGCTACTATCGCGACGCGGTGCGCAAGCTGCGTTCCTTCAACGCCCGCCTCGCAGCCTGCCAGGCGACGTTCGATGCCCGCGCCGACAATCTCAAGCAGTATATCGACCGCATCTCGTCCGACATCGGTTCGACCTCGGCGATCCTCAAGGAGCGTGCCGAAAACCACAATAATGGCTGGTTCGACACTCGCGCCGACGACCGCTTCTGGTTCGCCTATGGCCAGCTCTATGCCTATTACGGGCTGATGAAGGGCGCACAGGCCGACTTCGAGGACGTCATCAAGGAAAAGCACCTGCAGAACCTGTGGGATACGATGGACGCGCAGTTCGTCTCGGCACTGCGCATCCAGCCCTTCATCATCGCCAATGGCCGCGAGGACGGCTGGCTGTTGCCGACACATCTGACGACTATGGGCTTTTACATACTCAGGGTGCGCTCGAACATGGTCGAGATCAGCAACGTCCTGACGCAGTAGCGGATCGTCCCGCACAGCCGGCGCTGGTGAATTTGCGCCGTTGCTTCTGTCGCTTTTCGCGTATTACGCGGCTGTTTTGAGACGGCGGAACCGCGCCTGCTCTGGCTTCTATACGGCGCGGCAACCGGCGCGAAAAGAACCTGTAGCAGGGCAGCCGGCCGCAGAGGCATTTTCTTCGTAGGAAACATAGTTGCATGAAAGTTGACGCCGCGGCAGCGACAGGGGTAGAACATGCCCGCGCCTGCAATGCCGGGCTATTCTTGCGACCACACTAGTCAAGTCCAATTCAGAGGGAAGTCGTCCATGGCCGAAGTGAAGTCCGACATCGAGATCGCGCGCGGCGCCAGGAAGAAGCAGATCCAGGAGATCGGCCAGAAGATCGGCATTCCGAGCGAACATCTTCTGCCCTACGGCCACGACAAGGCGAAGATCTCGGCCGAGTTCATCAAGTCGGTGAAGGGCAACAAGGATGGCAAGCTGATCCTCGTCACCGCCATCAACCCGACACCGGCCGGCGAAGGCAAGACGACGACGACGGTGGGCTTGGGCGATGGCCTCAACCGCCTCGGCAAGAAGGCCATCGTCTGCGTCCGTGAGGCTTCGCTCGGACCGAATTTCGGCGTCAAGGGCGGTGCCGCCGGCGGTGGCTACGCGCAGGTCGTGCCGATGGAGGACATGAACCTCCACTTCACCGGCGATTTCCACGCCATCACCACCGCCCATAACTTGCTGTCGGCGCTGATCGACAACCACATCTACTGGGGCAACGAGCTCGGCATCGATACCCGCCGCGTCGTCTGGCGCCGCGTCATGGACATGAACGACCGGTCGCTGCGCGAGATCATCTGTTCGCTCGGCGGCGTCGCCAACGGTTTCCCGCGCGAGGCCGGTTTCGACATCACAGTCGCCTCGGAAGTCATGGCCATCCTGTGCCTGTCGAACGACCTGAAGGACCTGGAAAAGCGCCTCGGCGACATCATCGTCGCCTATCGCCGCGACAAGTCGGCCGTCTATGCCCGCGACCTCAAGGCCGACGGCGCCATGGCCGTACTCTTGAAGGATGCCATGCAGCCCAATCTCGTGCAGACGCTGGAGAACAACCCGGCTTTCGTCCATGGCGGCCCCTTCGCCAACATCGCGCATGGCTGCAACTCCGTCGTTGCCACGACGACGGCGCTGAAGCTTGCCGACTACGTCGTCACCGAAGCCGGTTTCGGCGCCGATCTCGGTGCCGAAAAGTTCTTCGACATCAAATGCCGCAAGGCCGGCCTGAGGCCCGCCGCGGCGGTCATCGTCGCCACGGTTCGCGCCATGAAGATGAATGGCGGCGTCAAGAAGGAGGACCTCGGCAAGGAGAACGTCGAGGCGGTCAAGAAGGGATGTGCGAATCTCGGCCGCCACATCGAGAACATCCGCCAGTTCGGTGTGCCGGCAGTGGTCGCCATCAACCATTTCTACTCCGATACCGAGGCCGAGGTCCAGGCGATGAAGGACTACGTCGCCTCGATGGGCGAAGAGGCGATCCTGTGCAAGCACTGGGCCCAGGGATCGGCCGGCATCGAGGAACTGGCCAAAAGAGTCGTGGCGTTGGCCGAATCCGGCGCGTCGCAATTCGCCCCGCTCTATCCCGACGCCATGCCGCTGTTCGAGAAGATCAACACCATCGTCCAGCGCATCTATCGCGGTTCCGAAGCGATCGCCGACAAATCGGTGCGCGACCAGCTCCACGCCTGGGAGCACGCCGGCTACGGTCATTTGCCGGTCTGCATGGCCAAGACGCAATATTCCTTCTCCACCGATCCGAATCTGCGCGGCGCGCCAACCGGCCACACCGTGCCGGTGCGCGAGGTCAGGCTGTCTGCCGGCGCCGGCTTCGTCGTCATCATCTGCGGCGAGGTGATGACCATGCCCGGCCTGCCCAAAGCGCCATCCTCGGAAAAGATTTTCCTGAACGAAATGGGCCAGGTCGAAGGCCTGTTTTAGGGATAATCAACGCTTGAACGGCAAAGGGCGCCGCAACGCTGCGGCGCCCTTTTTGGCGACTTCGCGACGAGCTCGTCCCTAAGCCGCGCTTCGCGCCAGCGCGCGCTGGTTGGAGGCATAGGGTGTGTCGTGCTGGGGTACCACGCCGGTCTTCAGGCAATCGATCCACTCGGCGGTCTTGAGAACGGCCGCGAAGCGCGACTGCAATACGATCGTCACCACGCGATGGATTTCCTCCCCCGAAGCGTAGCCGGCGCTGTTGGCGTACGGCAACGACCCCGTTGCGTCCGACAGGAACTCCACCTCGAAGCCCATATGCACGGCGTGGATGACCGTCGACAGATCGCAATTGTGCGTCATGTAGCCGATGACTGTGACCGTATCGATAGAGTTGGCGCGCAGCCACTCCTCGAGGTCCGTGCCGGTGAAGGCGCTGGGCAAGTTCTTTTCGATGTAGTGGTCGCGGTTTCGCCTAGCGATTTCCGGGTGCAACTCGGCGCCATGGCTGCCCTTGGCGAAGACCGGTGAGGTTTCCGGCGCCAACTGTTTGATGACCACCACCTTGACGCCTGCCTCGGTGGCCGCATCCATCGCTCGCGCCACATTGACGACGCTGTCG
Source organism: Mesorhizobium sp. M0106 (assembly GCF_040322715.1). Lineage (NCBI taxonomy): Bacteria > Pseudomonadati > Pseudomonadota > Alphaproteobacteria > Hyphomicrobiales > Phyllobacteriaceae > Mesorhizobium > Mesorhizobium sp. M0106. The sequence goes on from NZ_JAMYUA010000012.1 coordinate 143,883, forward strand.
CGGAACGGCGGATGCTGGATGGCGAGGTTGCCGCCGTCATAGTCGTTTTGAACATCGATGACGATGAGGGCGCGGCGTGGAGCTTTGCCTTTGGCTGGTTGCGACATGGGGTTTTCCTTTCCCGTTGGACATTGATGGGCGGACGATAAGCTCGGCACCGGATTGCAAAAAGTGTCCCGATTGACATTATTCGAAAGAATTGGGACAATCGGCCTCACCCGTTGCTGGAGCTCCCATGACCGATCCTGCCGTTGCCGCCATCGCCTTCGATGGCATCAGCCCGTTTCATCTCTCCGTGCCGTGTCTCGTGTTCGGCGCGGATCGCACGGAGCTCGGCCTGCCGCGCTTCGACTTCCGGGTCTGCGCGATTGAGGACGGGCCGATCCGCACCGATGCCGGTCTGACCATCAGCGTCCCGCACGGGCTTTCCGCGCTCGATGACGCCGACATCGTCATCGTGCCAAGCTGGAAAGATCTCGGGAGCTCGCCTCCAGCGGCATTGATCGACGCGTTGCTTGGCGCGCACGAGCGCGGCGCGCTGATCGTCGGACTGTGCTTGGGAACGTTCGCTGTTGCGGCGACCGGACTGCTTTCGGGGCGGCGAGCGGCGACGCACTGGGCCTACGCGGATCAGCTGCAGGAACTCTATCCCGACATTCTCGTCGAACCGGAAGTGCTCTACATCGACAATGGCGATGTCGTGACATCCGCCGGCGTCGCCGCCGGGCTCGACTGCTGCCTGCACGTCGTACGGGCTCGTTACGGCGCGGAGGCGGCACTTCGCCTTGCCCGGCAGATTGTGCTTTCTCCGCACAGGCAGGGCGGGCAGGCGCAATTCATCGAACGTCCCATCGCCAGGACCGGCAATGCGGACCGCTTCACCCAGGCTCTCGAAGCGGTGCGCAAAACCCTGGGTGAGCCGCACAGTCTGGACAGCGTTGCCGGTCACGCCGGCCTCACCCGCCGGACGTTCACGCGCCGTTTCCAGAAAACGATCGGCACCAGTTTCGGCGACTGGCTGACCGACCAGCGCGTCCAGCTGGCGCAACGGCTGCTGGAAGCAACGGAAAAATCGATGGACACGGTTGCCTTCGAGGCCGGCTTCGGCAGCGCTACCTCGCTGCGCCAGCATTTCGCAGCGCGCCTCAGAACCTCGCCGGCGCAGTACCGGCGCGAATTCTCGAAGAGTGCTCAGGAGGAGCGCGTGGCGCACATGCCGAGGTGAAATTCGGCTCGCGCTAGATTCCAGGGCAATCGCTTCAGTGCCGACGTTGGACTGCCATCTGGCCCGAGTAGGCTATCTTTTCTCTCGAAGCGATTGCCCTGCTCTCGATCCTGTCGTGGTTGAAAGGCTCTGCGTCATCTGTCATATATTAAAGCGACAGATGACGCGAAGAGGGCTCGCCGTGGCGATGGCATTGGAAAAGGCTGCGCCAGCAGCAAAAAACAATGAACTTCAGAAGGTGGCGAAATTGCTAGGCGGCAGCCGCATTCTGGCAAGGCGCCTCAGCAGCGCTTTGGATGCCCACGAGTTGCTTCTGCACGGCCTGCCGGCTTCAGCGCTGGACCATCTTATCGGGCAACTCGTCTTCATCCAGAAGACCGATTCGCTGGAGAAGGCCGTCGGCATGAGCCTGCGCACCTACCAGCGCCGCAAGGATGCTCCGTCCAAGCCTCTCAGTCAGGACCAGAGCGGACGAACCTGGAAGTTCGCGGAGATCCTGTCGAAAGCTACCGACGTGTTCGGTTCGCAGGCGGAGGCAGAGCAATGGCTGGAGCGCCCGGCGATTGGGCTCGACCAGCGTCGTCCAATCGACCTTCTGGCGACGCCGGCGGGGATCGAGCTTGTAGAAGACTATCTGGAACGGCTTGAATATGGCGTTTATGCATGACGCCGCTGCCGGCGGCGCTTGGTGGCTCCGACCTCATCGGATGGCGCCTCGATCAAGCCGCGTTTGCGCCTACATGGGATAGTGGCGAGGGCGCATACAGGGTGGGCGGACGCTGGAACAGCAAGGGCGTGCGCGCCGTCTACTGCTCGATCGATCCGTCGACTGCGATCCTCGAGGTTGCGGTCCATAAGGGCTTCAGGGCGCTCGACACGATTGCGCATGTCATGACGGCAGCAATCGTCAGCGATGTCGCGGATGTGCATATCGTCGACCCCGCCGCCGTGCCCAACCCCAAGTGGTTGCGCCCGGGCATTCCGAGCTCCTGGCAACAGGCGTTTGGCGACGATCTTCTGCAACGGCACCGGTTCGTGGTGATTCCGAGCGCCGTATCGCAGCATAGCTGGAACCTGATCTTCGACGCGAGCCTCGCCAGAGGGGCATACGCCATGAAGACCCAGGAGGCGTTTGCGCTCGACACACGGTTGCATCCACCTCCAGCCAAGTGACATAGCCGCCCCCATGTCCATCAGAACGAGGACGTGACCGGCAACAGAAGCACGGTGCTCAGTTGTTGCTGATTACCCGTGCCGGATTGCCGACCACCGTGGTGTTCGCCGCGACGTCGCGCGTCACCACAGCACCGGCGCCGACGATGGCGCCATCGCCGATCCTGACTCCGCCGAGGATGACGGCACTGCCGCCGATCCAGGCATTGTCGCCGATCTCGACCGGCTTGGCGATCTCCAGCCCTGCCCGTCGCCCGGCAGCCTCCTTGTGGTGCTCGGCGCAATAGATCTGCACATTCGGGCCGAGCAGCGTTCCCTTACCGATGCGCACTGGCGCCGTGTCGAGAATGATGCAGCCGGCATTGAGAAAAACGCGGTCGCCGAGAAAGATGTTGAAGCCATAAGCGCAGTGGAACTGCGCCTCGATCCGGGCGCCCTCGCCCGCAGCGCCGAGCAGCGTCCGCAATCCAGGCCCGATGTCGCGACGCTGCCGGGGCGGCAGGCTGTTGTGCTCGAACACCGCGTCTCGCGCCGTGATGCGCAACGCCTCCAGTTCCGGATCGAGGCAGCAATACCACTCGCCCGCCGCCATTTTCATGCGTTCGCTTTCGGCCATGGCCGCAACTCCAGTCTCAATCTTTGCCAAAGCACAAGTGCTGCAAATGCGGAAGCGCCGGCGGCGACACCACCTCTGGTCAAATACCGGACCTATGGTAGCTTGCTCTCTCGGACCTGTCCCAAGCCGGCCATCGAGGGGATCAATCATGCTGTACATTTTTGCACTCCTGATTGGCATCGTTGCCGGGCTTCGCGCGATGACCGCGCCCGCCGCCGTCGCCTGGGGCGCCTGGCTTGGCTGGTTGCCGGTCGCGGACACCTGGGCCAGCTTCATGGGCCACTGGATCGCCGTCGGCATCTTCACCATCCTGGCCATCGCCGAACTGGTCACCGACCAGCTGCCCTCGGCGCCGAGCCGCAAGGTGCCGCAGCAATTCGGCACGCGTATCGTCTTGGGCGCTTTCACCGGCGCGGTGATCGGCGCCACCGGCGGCGCCACCATCGGCGGCCTGATCGCCGGCGCCATCGGCGCGGTGATCGGCACGCTGGGCGGCGCCGAGGCGCGTAAACGCCTGGCCGCCGCCTTCGGCAAGGACCCGCCGGCCGCCTTCATCGAGGACGCGGTGGCGATCGTCGGCGGGCTTCTGATCGCGGCGGCGGCGGCATGACGGCAAAGACATTCGACGCCATCATCGTCGGTGCCGGGCAGGCCGGCCCACCGCTCGCCGGCCGGCTGAATGCGGCCGGCATGAGCGTGGCGCTGATCGAGCGAAAGCTGGTCGGCGGCACTTGCGTCAACACCGGCTGCACGCCGACCAAAACGATGGTGGCAAGCGCCTATGCCGCGCATCTCGCCCGCTCGGCCGCGGATTACGGGGTGACGCTGTCCGGTCCCGTCGGCGTAAACTACAAGGCGATCAAGGCGCGCAAGGACAAGGTCTCCAACGGCGCCCGCGGCAATCTCGAAGACTGGATTGCCGGCATGGACAAATGCACGCTCTATCGCGGCCATGCGCGCTTCGTAAGCGCCAACACGGTGCGCGTCGGCGACGATCTGCTGAGCGCCGAAAAGATATTCCTTAACACCGGCGGGCGCGCCTCGGTGCCCGACCTGCCTGGCATCGACGGCATTTCTTACCTGACCAATTCCTCGATGATGGATCTCGACGTGCTGCCGCGCCATCTCATCGTTGTCGGCGGCAGCTATGTCTCGCTCGAATTCGCGCAGATGTTCCGCCGCTTCGGTTCCGAAGTCACGGTCATCGAAAAAAGCCCGCGCCTGATCGGTCGCGAGGACGAGGATGTCTCGGACGCCATTTTGTCGATCCTCGAAAACGAAGCCATTGCCGTCCATCTCGGCGCCGACGACATCCGCTTCGCCAGGCGAGGCAACGAAATCGCCGTGACCTTCTCGCCAGGCAAGGCGGCTGCGGTCGGCTCGCATGTGCTGCTGGCGCTCGGCCGCACGCCAAACACCGACGATCTCGGCCTCGACAAAGCCGGCGTCGAGGTCGACAAACGCGGCTTCATCGTCGTCGACGACCAGTTGCGCACCAGCGTGCCCGGCATCTGGGCGATGGGCGACTGCAACGGCAAGGGCGCCTTCACCCACACCTCGTACAACGATTACGAGATCGTCGCCGCCAACCTGCTCGACAACGATCCGCGCAAGGTCAGCGACCGCATCGAGGCCTATGCGCTCTATATCGACCCACCGCTCGGCCGCTGCGGCATGACCGAAGCCGCGGTAAGGAAATCCGGCCGCCGCGCCTTGGTCGGCCAGCGGCCAATGACCCGCGTCAGCCGTGCCGTCGAAAAAGGTGAGACGCAAGGCTTCATGAAGATCCTGGTCGATGCCGACACCAAGGAGATCCTCGGCTGTTCGGTGCTCGGCCCGGGCGGCGACGAGGCGGTGCACTGCGTGCTCGACCTGATGTATGCCAAGGCGCCGGTCAGCACGCTGGCGCGCGCCGTGCACATCCACCCGAACGTCTCGGAGCTTCTGCCGACCATCGCCCAGAAACTCAAGCCGCTGGTGTGACGGCCGGGTAGAATCGTGCGCCCATAGCGGCAGCGACTGGACCAATCGACAGCCCAGCGGCAAAAGGGCATGTGTTCCGCCTCTTCTCCCGGAGCCATCCCATGCAGAAGTCCATCGAACGCGTCGCCGGCGACAGCGAAGGCGTTTCCTACGAATTCCCCGTCTTCCGCTTCGCCGGAACGGACAAGACGGCGCCTTCCGCCTATCTGCAGGCGGCACTTCATGCCGGCGAATTGCCGGGCGTCGTCGCCATCGACACGCTGATGCCGATGCTCAGCAAGGCGGAAGCCGAAGGCCGCATCACCGGCAATATGACCATCGTGCCCTGGGCTAATCCGATCGGCCGCGCGCAATATCTTTACGGCGACCATCAGGGCCGCTTTCATCTGGGCACGCGCACCAATTTCAATCGCGGCTTTCCGCGGCTCGCCGCGCCCGACCTCACGCTGCTGCCGGCGCACGGCACGGTCGACCAGCGGCTGAAAACGCGGCTGCTGCAGCTCTCCATTGGCCACGACATCGTGCTCGACCTGCATTGCGACGATGAGGGCCTCGCCTATCTTTACGTCCACACCAGCCTGTGGCCGGCCATGGCGGATTGTGCAGCGGCCATGGGCGTCGACGCGGTGATGCTGTGGGACGAAGACCCCGACGGCACCTTCGAAGGCGCCTCGATCATGCCGTATCAGAACGTTCCCGCCGACGTCGCGTGCCTCGACCCGCGCGTCGCCACCACGGTCGAATATCGCGGCATACTCGATGTCGACGGCGCCCTCGCCGGCGCCGATGCCGAAGGGCTCTACCGGCTGCTGGTGGCGCGCGACGTCATCCAGGATCAGGCGCTGCCCGCGCCTGGCAGCTTCGTTGGGCTCGTCGCGCCGCTCGAAAACATCGAGATGATGCCGGCGCCCCGCTCGGGCGCGATCCTTTACGACGTGAAGCCGGGCGACCGCGTCACCAAGGGTGCGCGCCTTGCCACCATCGTCCACGCGCCCGGCGAGCCCGACGGCCGCACGGAAGTGTTGGCGCCGCAGGCGGGCCTCATCCTGACGCGGCGTTCCCGCCGCATCATCCGCGCCGGCGAAGACCTCGTGAAGCTGGTCGGCGACGGGACGAGCGCCGATGCAAGGTCGGGAACGCTGGAGGACTGACGCACCCCGCCAGGCTACCCCGAAATCGCCTGTCGCGCCTTGGCCTCCAGCCATTCGGCCATCTGCCGGTACGGCACCGGACCATGGCTCACGCGGGCGACGCCGAGTTCGGCAAGCCTCTGGCGCGGCGGCACATGCGCCAGGGCAATGATGTTGACCGGCAATGCCGTTGCCTCGCAGAGCGCCTCGATCAGGCCTTCATCGGCAAGCCCCGGCGCAAAGAAGCCATGCGCTCCGGCCCTTTCGTAGGCGTGCGCCCGCTCGATCGCCTGATCGAGAAGAGCCTTGTCGTGCGCATTCGGTTTAGTCTTCAGGAAAATGTCGGTTCGGCTATTAATGAAGGCCGGAATACCCGACGTCTTCACCGCCGCTGCAGCCGCTTCGATCCGCCTCACCTGTATGGCGATGTCGTGCAGCCCACTGCCGCCGACGATCTGATCCTCGAAATTAAAGCCGACGGCTCCAGCCTGCACGGCGAGCGTCACGCTGCGGGCGACAACCTCCGGAGCGACCCCGTAACCCCCCTCGAGGTCCATGGTTACCGGCACATCCACCGCCGCAACGATGCGTTTGATGTTTTCGAGCGCCAGTTCCAACGGGATTTTCTCGCCATCGGCGAATCCGAAAGCGGCCGCGACCGGCCAGCTTCCGGTGGCGATGGCCTTGGCCCCTGCTTTCTCGATGATCTTGGCGGAGCCTGGGTCCCAGGCATTGTAGAGGACAATCGGGTTTCCCTTGACATGGAGAGAATGGAACGTCCGTGCGCGGTCGAACTGCTGGGTCATTTGATGTTTTCCCGTCTTCCTGCTGTTTGATGCAGAGTCTAGGCAGGACGGCCGGTCTTGGCCATGTGCCATGGGTTGCGAAAGCGGCAGCCACCCCACAGACTTTCAAACCTGTTGCGCATACCGCTTTTCGCGGCTATGGATTTCGCCATGAATATGCGTTCGATCAAGACCATTTGGTGGTGGGCTCGCTGACAGCGGCCTGTTCGAACGCGTTCGCGTGACAATCGAGGGTGGCCGCAGCGGAATGTCCGGGCGGCCATTTGTTTTTTCAAGCCATTCCCGGGTCCGTTGCCCCAAAGACGCTGATGGAGACGGCAATGACGACGAAAATTCTGGAGAATGGCGCCGAGCGCTTCGTCACGGCGGGTGGCGTGGCGATTACCCGCCAGCGCCATGACCGGCCTTACGAGGGGGCGATCGACGGCTATGTCGATGGCCTGAATTCGCGCCGCGGCGCCGTGTTTTCCTCGAATTACGAATATCCCGGCCGCTATACGCGCTGGGACACCGCCATCATCGATCCGCCGGTGGTGATCTCGGCACGCGGCCGCGCCATGCGCATCGAGGCGCTGAACCGCCGCGGCGACGTGCTTTTGCCGGTGATCGGCGCGGTGCTTGCCGGCCTTGACGATGTCACGATCGCCGAGACGTCCAACAAACTCATCCGCCTCGAGGTCGCCAAGCCCGATCGTATCTTCACTGAAGAGGAACGCAGCCGCGTTCCCTCCGTCTTCACCGTGCTGCGCGCCATCACGGCTTTGTTCAAGACCGAGGAAGACGCCAATCTCGGCCTCTATGGCGCCTTCGGCTACGACCTCGCCTTCCAGTTCGATCCGGTCGACTACAAGCTCGAGCGCAAGCCAAGCCAGCGCGATCTCGTGCTGTTCCTGCCCGACGAGATCCTCGTCGTCGACCACTATTCGACCAAGGCCTGGACCGACCGCTACGACTATTCCGGCGATGGCTTCTCGACCGAAGGCCTGCCGCGCGACGAAATCGTCGAGCCGTTCAGGACCGCCGACCGCATCCCGCCGCGCGGCGACCACGAGCCCGGCGAATATGCCAAGCTGGTGCGCAAGGCGATGAAGAGCTTCGAGCGCGGCGACCTGTTCGAAGTGGTGCCGGGGCAGATGTTCTACGAACGCTGCGAAACCCAGCCCTCCGAGATTTCCCGCAAGCTGAAGAGCATCAACCCTTCGCCCTATTCCTTCTTCATCAATCTCGGCGAGGGCGAATATCTGATCGGCGCCTCGCCGGAAATGTTCGTGCGCGTCAACGGCCGCCGCGTCGAGACCTGCCCGATCTCCGGTACCATCAAGCGCGGTGACGACGCCATCTCCGACAGCGAGCAGATCCTGAAGCTGCTCAATTCGAAGAAGGACGAATCCGAACTCACCATGTGCTCGGACGTCGACCGCAACGACAAGTCGAGGGTCTGTGAGCCGGGCTCGGTGCGCGTCATCGGCCGCCGCCAGATCGAAATGTACTCCCGCCTGATCCACACCGTCGACCACATCGAGGGGCGGCTGCGCGAAGGCATGGACGCCTTCGACGCCTTTCTGTCGCATGCCTGGGCGGTCACCGTCACCGGCGCGCCGAAATTATGGGCCATGCGCTTCATCGAGCAGAACGAGAAGAGCCCGCGCGCCTGGTATGGCGGGGCGATCGGCATGGTCAATTTCAACGGTGACATGAACACCGGCCTGACGCTTCGCACCATTCGCATCAAGGACGGCATCGCCGAGGTGCGCGCCGGCGCCACGCTGCTCTTCGACAGCATTCCCGAGGAAGAAGAAGCCGAAACCGAACTGAAGGCATCCGCCATGCTCTCCGCCATCCGCGACGCCAAATCAGGCAATGCCGCCAGCACCGAACGCAGCACCGCGCGTGTCGGCGACGGCGTCAACATCCTGCTGGTCGACCACGAGGACAGTTTCGTCCATACGCTCGCCAACTATTTCCGCCAGACCGGCGCCAATGTCTCGACGGTGCGCACACCAGTGCCGGATGAGATCTTCGACCGGCTGAAGCCAAACCTGGTCGTGCTCTCGCCCGGCCCCGGCACGCCGAAGGACTTCGACTGCGCCGCCACCATCAAGCGGGCCCGTGCGCGCGACCTGCCGATCTTCGGCGTCTGCCTCGGGCTGCAGGCGCTGGCCGAGGCCTATGGCGGCGAGCTGCGCCAACTGCACATCCCGATGCATGGCAAGCCGTCGCGCATCCGCGTGTCGAAGCCGGGCATCATCTTCTCCGGTCTGCCCAAGGAGGTGACGGTCGGCCGCTATCATTCGATCTTTGCAGATCCGGTGCGGCTGCCCGATGGTTTTGTCGTCACCGCCGAGACCGAGGACGGCATCATCATGGCCTTCGAGCACCGCAAGGAGCCGATCGCCGCAGTGCAGTTCCACCCGGAGTCGATCATGACGCTCGGCCACAATGCCGGCATGCGCATCATCGAGAACATCGTCGCGCACCTGCCGCGCAAGGCCAAGGAAAAGGCCGCTTAATTCGAGGGCTCAGTGTTGGGATCTTTTCCCCAGTGACCGCGGCGGAAATCAAAGCCGCCGCCAGGCAGAAGGTCGCCAGCCTCGCCTTCTGGTCGATCGTCGTCGCCTGCGTCGTGCTCGGCCTGAAGCTGGTGGCCTGGTACGTCACCGGTTCGGTCGCGCTTTATTCGGACGCGCTGGAATCGATCGTCAACGTCATTGCCTCTGCCGCCGCCTATTGGGCGATCCAGGTCAGCTACAAGCCAGCCGACCAGGACCATCCGTTCGGCCACCACAAGGCCGAGTATTTCTCGGCCGTCCTCGAAGGCGTGCTGATCGTGCTTGCCGCCTTGCTGATCCTCAATGAGGTCTGGTGGTCCTGGCAGCATCCCGCCCTGCTGGAACAGCCATGGACCGGCCTTGCCGTCAATGGCGTCGCAACGGTCATCAACGCTGTCTGGGCCTTGACGCTGATCCGCACCGGCCGAAGCGAAAAATCGCCGGCTCTCGTTGCCGACGGCAGGCACATCATGACCGACGTGGCGACCTCGGTCGGTGTGTTCATCGGCCTGGTCGGCGCCGTGCTGACCGGCTGGCAGGTTCTCGATCCGGCTCTTGCGGTGATCGTGGCGCTGAACATCCTGTGGCAGGGCTGGCACGTCATCGGCTCCTCGATGAACGGGCTGATGGACCGCGCCGTCGACACCCAGGAACATATCCGCATACGCGACATCATCTCGGCCAATTGCAAGGGCGCGCTCGAGGTCCACGACCTGAAGACGCGCATCGCCGGCCGCGCCACCTTCATCGAGTTCCACCTGGTCGTCGACGCCGACATGTCTGTCGGCGCCAGCCACGTCATCTGCGACCGCATCGAAGACGCGCTGCAGGCCGAAATCCCTTCCGTGCGGGTCATCATCCATGTCGAGCCCGACGACGAGGCGAAACTGCCCAAGGGCACGACGGCCGTGCCGTTCGCGTGAAGCGATAGCGGGACGCCGCCATCCAAAAACCTTGAGGTCGGCGGGACAGCACCCCCCTCTGTCCCGCCGGCATCGCGTCTCTGAACTGCTACAGCCCGCAGGCAGCCTGCGGCATCGGCTCCAGCCGGTAGACCTTGTCGTCGGAGCTGGTGTCACCTTCCGCCGCTTTCGAGCACAGATCGATGATCGGCAGGCCGCTGTTCGGGTTGGCCAGCATCATCGTGCCGTTGGCGCCGCGGCGAAGGAAGACCTCCCTTTGCGCGATGTCACAGGACGCAGCACCCGTCTTCGCGCTCGCCGCGCAGCGCCACTGGTCGCCCTCGCCCTGACAATTATAGACCTGCGTGACCTTGGCCGATTTCTGCCGCGTGGTAACCGAAACGGCGATATCGGCGCCGCTTGGCCAATTGGCCGGATCGCCCTCCTTGGCGAAAGACGCCAGCTCGACCGGTCCGCGGAACACCCTGATCGACTGGGTCAGTTGGTCGGGATGCGAGCCGAGATGCTCGGCGTCGTAGTCGCGTCCGTAGCAGAAGGCCTGGTCCGGCTTCAGCCGCTCGCGCAATGGCGGGCCAAGTGCCGGATCGATCGGGTCGATGCGCGCGAACTCCGCCTTGCAGGTGGCGGCCGGCATCGGATCGAGCCTGAAGCCGTTGTCGTCCTTACCCAGCGCCTGCCTTTCGTACTCCGCCTTGCCGAGCTCGTCTTCCGATCCGGCGTCGAGATAGAGGTCGGGCTGCACGTCCGAGACGATCAGCCGGCCTTTGTCGTCGACCTTCAGCGAAGCCATGGTGCGGTCGCAGTCCATACCGCAGCGGATCGGGCCGGTCTTGCCGTCCTCCGACTCATGACTGCACCAGCCGCCAAGCCATTCAGGCGCCTCGGCGCCGCGCACCGTCGTCGCCATGAAGCCATTGTAGGAGGAATCGATGCCGGCGCTTGGCTCCTCGTTTGGCCGGCTGACCGGATCGCGGCCGTAATAGAAGAAGATGCGCGTCACCTTCTGCTGCGGATGCGACTTGAGATGCGCGGCGTCATAGACGCGGCCGAAGCAGGCGTCCTTGCCGTCGGGGCTGAGCTCGGTGAGTTTGAGCGTGTCGTCGGCGAAAGCAGAGCCGGCGACGGCGGCGAGCAAGGCAACCCCAACTCCGGCGCCCATCACGGTCCTTGATATCATGCTGGCTCCCCCTGCCCCGACAAGACGTGGCTTCAATTTATGTTAGGATCGAGGCCGAGGCCACGCAAATTGCGCGCGCCGGCCAAATGGGAGATGAAGCCATGCGACGCCGCGATATTTTCCGCGTCGGTCTTGCCGGAGCCGCCGGGCTTTTCGGGCTGCGCCCCACCAAGGCGGCAGCCATTGAAGTCAAGGCCGTCGAAGAGGAAAGGCAAAAGGTCGCCTATCACCTCAGCGATCTCGACAAGGTCAATTTCGTGCTCGGCAACATCAAGAACCACTTCGAAGGCACCGACGGCAAAGTCGACATCGCGCTTGTCGTGCACGGCCCGGCACTTGCCGCCTTCAAGTCGAAGGGTATATCGGCCGCCATTTCCGGGCGGTTCGCCGGCCTTGTCCAGGATGGGCTCAGCCCGCACGCTTGCGCCAACACCATGCACGGCATGGATATCGGCCTGGCCGACCTGCTCGACGGCTTCCATGCAGCCGACAGGGGCGGGGTCGTCAAGCTCGCCGAATTGCAACGCCAGGGCTACGCCTATCTCAGGCCATAGGGCAATTCCAGGAAAAGTGTGAAACGGTTTGCCGTCCGGAATTGCGTCAAGACAAAGAGGGAGCGGTTCGCCGTTTCCGTGAAACGGTGAACCGCCCTAAACTTTTACGGACTTGAACGCGAGGACTGCGAGGGCCTACGAAGAGCAGGCAGAGTCCCCGGAGGAATAGACGTGCCAGCCACCACCACCCTTGTCAGCCCCTCTCTCGTCATCCCCGACCTTGCCGGAAAGGCGGTCCTGGTCACCGGCGCCTCGACCGGCATCGGCGCGGCGCTCGCACTCGCCTACGCCGCGCAGAAATGCCGCGTCGCACTGCATTACAATTCGAGCCGCGCGGCTGCCGAAAACCTGGCCGCGACCATTCGCAACGGCGGCGGCGACGTGTTCCTCGCCCAGGGCGATTTCTCGATTCCCGCCGATGTCGAGCGCGTCGTCGAGGACAGTGCGCAACATTTCGGCCGGCTCGACGGCCTCGTCAACAATGCCGGCGGCATGCTCGGCCGCGTGGCCTATGCCGAGCAGACCGAGGCGCATTACGACGCGGTGATGGACCTCAACGCGCGTTCCGTGCTGACAGCTTCGCGCAAGGCAATCCCATGGCTGAAGCGGCAGGGTGGCTTCATCGTCAACACCTCCTCGATCGCCGCGCGCAACGGCGCCGGCGGCGGCGCCGGCCTGTACGGCTCGGCCAAGGCCTTCGTCTCCAACGTCACGCGCGGCATGGCCAAGGAGCTGATCGGTTTCAACATCCGCGTCAACGCGGTGGCGCCCGGCACGATCGCGACACCTTTCCACGAGCGCTACTCGACCGACGACCAGATGAAGGGCATGATCGCCACCATCCCGCAGGGCCGCGCCGGCACCGCCGAGGACTGCGTTGGCGCCTATCTGTTCCTCTCCTCCGATCTGTTGAGCGGCTACATCACCGGCCAGGTGATCGAGGTGAATGGCGGGCAGTTGATGCCGTAGACGGCGAACTGCATACTCCTGGTTGCGTCATCTCAACGGAGCAAAGCGAATGTACGGACTGATCGGCAAGATGCGGGCGATGCGCGGCCAGCGTGACGCAATGATGGATATCCTGCTCGCCAGCACCGGCGCCATGCCCGGCTGCCTGAACTACATCATCGCCACCGACCCGGCCGATGCCGACGCGATCTGGGTGACCGAAGTGTGGACCGACGCCGAAAGCCACAAGGCTTCGTTGCAGCTGCCCGAAGTCCAGGCGGCAATCGCCAAGGCACGGCCGATCATCGCCGGCTTCGAGTTCCAGGTGGAGACGCATCCTGTTGGCGGGTTCGGGTTGCCGGCGGTGAAGGCGGGATAGAGGGAGAGGCCGGCAGGACAGAGGGGGTGCGAAGGATCGCTGCGGATGGTTGGTGCCATTACCATCCAAGCCCTTTTCCGCGCAAAAAGGGTTCGCATTTTTTCGCCACCGGTCTAAGAGCCCATCTATGGATTCTTCCCCGAACCCGCCGGCCATCGAGCATCTGGCGCGGATCCACAGGGCCTGGCAGTGGCCGGTCCTGGTGGTGGTCTCGGTGCTGTTTGCCGGCGCGCTGGAACTCGCCGCCCTGCCCGCCGCGCTCTTGATCGGACCGATGCTGGCGGCCATCGCTGCCGGCACCAACGGCGCCACGGTGCGCGTGCCGCGGGTTCTGTTCGGCTCAGCCCAGGCGGTCGTCGGCTGCCTCGTCGCCAGTTCCATCTCGGCCGATATCTTTCCCGTCTTCTACAAGGAATGGCCGCTGTTCCTTGGCGTCGTGATGGCGACGGTCGCGGCATCCAGCCTGCTCGGCTGGCTGATCAGCCGCTGGCGCATCCTGCCCGGCACCACCGCGGTCTGGGGCTCGTCGCCGGGCGCCGCTACCGCCATGGTGCTGATGGCCGGTGCCTTCGGCGCCGACCAGCGCCTCGTCGCCTTCATGCTTTATCTGCGCGTCATCTGCGTCTCGATGACGGCAGCCCTAGTGGCCAAGCTTTGGGTCGACACCTCAGGCATCGAGGTGCCGGCCATCGTCTGGTTCCCGCCGGTCGACCCGCAAGGCTTGGCCGCAACATTCGGCGTGGCGCTGGTCGGCGGCCTCGCCGGAAAGCTTTTCCGGCTGCCGTCGCCGTTTTTCCTCGGCACCTTCATTTTCGGCACCGTGATCCATCTCGGGCTCGGCGTGACCATGCAGTTGCCACCCTGGCTGCTTGCCTTGAGCTATACGATGATCGGCTGGAGCATCGGCCTGAATTTCACCAGGGCCATTTTGCGCCACGCGGCCCGCGCGCTGCCGCAGATCGTCGGCTCGATCATTGCCCTGATCGTCTTTTGCGGCGGCCTCGCCTTCCTGATCAGCCGCCTGCTCGGCATCGATCCGCTGACCGCCTATCTGGCAACCAGCCCCGGCGGCATGGACAGCGTCGCCATCATCGCCGCCGCCGCGCAGCATGTCGACATCTCCTTCGTCATGGCGCTGCAATCGGCACGCTTCCTGATCGTGCTTCTGGTCGGCCCAAGCGTGGCGCGGCTGGTGGCGAGAAGCCTCAAACCATAGCAGCTTGCCTCTCCCTGATTGGCAGCTGGTTTTCCTGAAACCGGTCGCACTTTGCTGTCGCCGACCGTATCGGGCCAGCACCCGCACGAGCTCAAAAAATAACTTGACTCAAATACTCAGATTTGAGAGCCCCTTCCGTCAATGTACGGAAGAGTGGAGACGAGTTGATGCGGAAACGGACGATGACATGGCTCCTGGGGTTATCATTGCCGGGCAGCATGGCCCTGCTCGACCTGTCCGGGCCGGCTCACGCCCAGGACCAGGGCGGCGTCACCGTTCTCAACAAGATCGAGGTCGATGCCGAGAGCGACGAGATCCTCGTGCAGGACGGCTATGTCGCCAAGAAGGACCGCATCGGCACCAAGACCGACACGCCGATGGTCAAGATTCCGCAAGCCGTTTCGGTTGTGACGCAAAAGCAGATCGAGGACCAGAAGCCACGCACGCTGAACGAATCGCTCGGCTATGTCGCAAGCGCCAATCCGAACAGCTTCGGCTTCGACACCCGCTACGATGCCTTCTTCCTGCGCGGCTTCCAGGCCTTTTACAACGGCATGTTCCGCGACGGGCTGCGCCAGTACAACGGCCCCTCGGCCTGGTTCAAGACCGAGCCCTACGGCATCGAAGGCGTCACCATCCTGAAGGGGCCGGCCTCCTCGCTTTACGGCATCAGCGGTCCGGGCGGCATCGTCAATCTGGTCACCAAGCGCCCCAAGGAAGAACAGTTCCGCGAGGTCGAAATGCTGCTCGGCGAGCACAATCGCTTCCAGGCCGCACTCGACGCTTCCGGCCCGGTGAACGACGACGGCAGCATCCTCTACCGCTTCACCAGCCTCGGCCGCACCAGCGACACCGACCTGCCCGGTTATCCCGACGACAAGATCTATCTGGCGCCGGCAGTCACCTTCAAGCCGGACGAGGACACCAAGCTGACCATCCTCGGCGAATATTCGAAATCCGTCACCGGCGGCACCGCTGCCTTCTACAATTCGGGCGGCGCTCTGACGAACCTCTACGAGGGCGATCCCGTCTGGAACGACTTCGACCAGACCCAGGGCCGCATCGGCTACGAATTCGAGCACCGTTTCAACGACGTGCTGACGGTCCGGCAGAACCTTCGCTACAGCGCCGTCGACGCCGACATCGAATATAGCGGTCATTACCCGGCCGGCGTGGATCTGAAACGCTATTGGGGCCACTACACCGAGACCATGAAGAACTTCGTCGTCGACAACATGGCGCAGTTCGAATTCGATACCGGCCAGGTCAGGCATACGGCGGTAGCCGGCATCGATTACGCCTGGTCGAACTATGACGCCGGCAACGGTATCTCCTACGTTTCCGTCGACGACATCAAGGCCGCTCCGGTTCCTTACTCTGGCGGGCAGGAGATGAACCAGCTCGGCGCCTACCTGCATGACCAGATGGAGTGGAACGATTTCACCCTGTTCGCCAGCGGTCGCTACGACTGGGCCGACACCACCTCGACCGCCGCCGACTTCACCAAGTCCAAGCAGGACGACAGTGCCCTTTCCGGCCGGCTCGGCCTGTCCTACCAGACCGAATGGGGCATCACGCCCTATGTCAACTATTCGACGTCGTTCTCGCCCAATATCGGCTTCGTCTATGACGATGTCAGCAGCCCCATCGGTCGCGTCGCCCGTCCGACCATCGCGACGCAAAAGGAAATCGGCGTCAAATACGAGTTTGCCGATTACAACGCCGCCGTCAGCGCCGCTCTGTTCGACATCGACCAGAAGGATGGCGTCGTCTTCGACGCGTCGACCGGCATCAACAAGCAGCGCCAGCTCGACCTGAACTCGCGCGGCGTCGAACTGGAAGCCAGCGCCTCGCTCGACAACGGCCTCAGCATACTCGCCTCTTACACCTATCTGCGCGTGAAAATCGAACGCGGCGCCACGGGAACCGCAGGCAAGGAACTGTCGGCGACGCCAAATCACATCCTGTCGCTCTGGGGGCAGTACCAGTTCGAGGACGGCACGCTGCAGGGGCTCGGGCTGGGCAGCGGCGTTCGCGTTGCCGGCTCGAGCTATGGCGACGACACCAACACCTTCAAGAACGACGCGCGCGCCTTCGTCGACGCCTCGCTCTCCTACGATTTCGGCTACCGCAATCCCAAACTCGAGGGCGTGAAGCTGCAGGTCAACGCCAAGAACCTGTTCGACACTCAAAAATCCATCTGCTCGGCCGGCTATTGCTACCGCGACGAGGGCCGCTCGCTGTTCGCTAGCCTGCGCTACCGCTTCTGATGTCGATCGCCGTTTCCAGCCGGGCATCGACGCCTGTCGCGATCGTCCTGGCGATCGGCGGGCTCTACGTCGCGCAGAGCGTAATCGGCGGCATCACCTGGGCGGGCCTGCCGGCGGTGATGCGCGACCAGGGCCTGCCGCTCGACCGGATCGGCCTGGTCTCGCTGATCGCGCTGCCATGGGCGCTCAAGTTTCTATGGGCGCCGGCCGTCGAGCGCTATCGGCTGCCGCCGGTCGGCAAGAACCGCACCGGCACGATCGTCGCCGCCGGTGGGCTCGTGTCCATCGCCGGGCTGTGGGCCGTCGGCGCGCTCGGCCCGGAGGCCTGGTGGCCGGTTCTGGCCTGCCTGACCATCGTCGCCTTCGCCGCCTCGACGGTCGACATTGCCTGCGATGGTTTCGCCGTGCAGAGCCTGGCCAGGGAAAACCACGGCTGGGGCAATGCCGCGCAGGTCGGCGGCGCCTACCTCGGCTCGGCCATCGGCGCCGGCCTATTTCTGCTTCTGGTCGACGCTTATGGCTGGCGCATCGCCGTTTGGGCGATGGCCTTGCTGCTCCTGCCGCTCGGTCTGCCCTTCCTGCTCGGCGCGGCCAGCCGCGCGCGCGAGGAGACGCGCGAGCATGTTCCCAGCCTTCTCGACGCGTTGAAGCGTCCCGAAATTCGGCGCGGCCTGGCAGCGTCGGCCATCTATGTCCTGGCCCAGAAGGCGGCACTCGCCATGCTCGGACCATTCCTGATCGACGCCGGGCTCGACCTCCCGATGGTCGGACTTGTCAACGGCGTCGGCAGCATGTTCGTCGGCCTGGCTGCCGCACTCGCCGGCGGCGCTCTCGTCAAATGGTTCGGCCCGCGCAACGTGCTCGTCCTGGCGCTTTTCCTGCAGGGCGGATCGCTGTTCTTCTTTTCGGTCTTCGATTTTCTTGGTGGCTTCTCGACCACCGCTTTGATGGCCATCGCGGTGCTCAGCTCGTCCGGCTTCATGGCTCTCGGTTTCGTCGCGCTTTACGCGCAGTTCATGCGCTGGTCAGATCCAAGACAGGCGGGCGTCGACTTCACGCTGTTCCAGTGCATGGACGCACTGATGAGCATGGCCGGCGGGATCGCGGCCGGCTACGCCGCGCAGTATTTCGGCTATGGCGCGTTCTTCGCAGGCGCCGGCCTCGTCGCGATGCTGGCGGCCCCGGCGATCATCATCGTATCCGACCGCCGGTGACCCCGCCCGCCCTTGTGCAGCAGGGGAATCGCATATGGAAGTTTGGGGCATTTGCCAGGCCGCGTACCCCCACCCTTAACCCCTCCCCACAAGGGGGAGGGGGACGATGCCGCTGCTGTTTCGGCTAGAATCGTCGAAGTTTGCCGCTGAGTGGCGCTGCCGCAAAAGTTCCCCTCCCCCTTGTGGGTGTTTGGACTGGGGACATCGCGAACAGATGTGCGAGGACATCGCGAACAGTTTTGCATGCTATCGCGCCAGGACATTGAGGTCGATGGTTTCTATTTTCTGATGTCTGAACCAGGCGTCGAAGACACCGTCTGTGG
>NZ_JAMYUA010000013.1:0-156669 GCF_040322715.1 Mesorhizobium sp. M0106
GACTGGCTCCCCAAACCACGCATCCTTCACCCGTGGCCCAATGCGCGCTTCGCCGTCAGCCACCCAAGGTAGGAGCCGAGTGCTCAAATCGGGCTCGCTCGGATCTGAGCGGGGGGCGCCCAGTAATGGGCGTCCCTACCGCGATACTCGGCATGACCTCCGTTTCTGACCTCCTGAGCCGGTCGCGTTCGCTGTCGGCGCGGTATCAAGCAGAACCAATGCCGCGCCTGCTTCGGCTTTCCGAAACCGCAGCGTGTCTTTCCTTGAGACTTGGCAGCACGGCGCGTTCAACCGGAACCGTGCTGCCTTCAATGTACAGCCAGTTGTCCA
This sequence comes from Mesorhizobium sp. M0106, assembly GCF_040322715.1. Lineage (NCBI taxonomy): Bacteria > Pseudomonadati > Pseudomonadota > Alphaproteobacteria > Hyphomicrobiales > Phyllobacteriaceae > Mesorhizobium > Mesorhizobium sp. M0106. The sequence goes on from NZ_JAMYUA010000013.1 coordinate 331, forward strand.
ATCAGCCGGCGGGCTTGTAAACGCCGGCAGCCTTTTTGGCAGCTGCGAGCGCCGCATTCATGTCGAGTTCTTCGAGGACAACGAGGTCGTTTATCCAGCCGCTTGCCCGGATCGGCAGTGCTAAGTCCATCCCATCGGCTTGGTCCGGAACCTCAGCATTGATGACAATATCATAGGCTTCTGACTCAGTAAGACTAGATGGCAGCTGTGCAAGTAGTGACCAGTGATGGTGTCGGGAACTATACCTATTCGGCCGATCAAGGTGCGAAACGCCATGCCGATCGCCTGCATGCCCATCAGGTTGAGTTCGGGCTTTTTCTCCCGGTCTGGATGGCCGAACCACCAGCGCGTGTCGTATTCCCGAAGCCAGTGGCTTTGATGAGAGCACTGCTTTCAAAGACGAATGTGTTCGGCCTGGCTTGGCCGAGTATGTCGAGGGTCACGGTTTTGATCCGCTATTGCGCGCAACAGTCCTAGCACGCCGCCGGGCGCGGGCCCCTTCAGGAATTGGAGTAGTCCTAAAACGCTGGTTCGCGCCGCCTCATCCAAAAGGAGTATGCCCGCCGATGGCCGAAAGGAGGTCTCGTGCAAGCATGCCCATTTGCAGGCTCCAAGATGCGTTTTGCTCGGGCGCCAACGACAAGGATGGGCTGCAAGCTGCCGCTGACCGCATTCAGGTTTTCCCTTCCCCGAGAATGTCGAAGAAAGGTGTTTTGGACGCCTGGCTCAGCTCATTAAAACATTCCGGTCGAGAGCTATCCGCCGAACTCCGCCCGTCCGGAGAAAGGATGATGGACTGTGCTGCGTTCGTCTTGGAAGGCGATGGGAACACGGCGAAACCCCGACCGCATGTACACGACCATAAATACCCTCGCGCGGAACGGTCCGCGCACGCAGGTCTCTCTGGGACAGCAGATGTCATTCGTCGACAGGACGAGAGTTTTTCGAGCCGATATCGACGACTATGATCTCCGGCGACACGCCGAAACGCACCGGCAGCCACGATACGCCCAAACCCCCGGATACGATAATGTGCCGCCCACCCTCGACGACATGCCCGTAGGCGAAGCGCTGTCCGTAGGCTGAGTTGATGATGGGTGGGCCGATGAATGGCAAGCGCACCTGTCCGCCATGCGTATGGCCGCATAACGTCAGGCTGACACGGTCAGGGACAGTAATGAAGATGTCCGGTTCATGGGCAAGGAGCAATATCGGATTGCCGTCGTCCGGTATTGCGGCCAGTGTTCCAGGCAGATCGTTGACGCCCTTATACACGCCGCCAGACAACTGCACGGCCCACTGGTCGCCAAGACCCGCGAGCCAGAATGCTGGGCCATCCTGCTGACGGATAAGCGTGGCAGTGTTCTCGAGGACCGGAATGCCATTGTCGACGAGAGCTGCGCGGACGCTATCGACACCGTGCCACCAGTCGTGGTTGCCGAGAATGGCGTGGCAGCCGAGTGGCGCGGAAAGTTTCGAAAGTGAATTGCCCCAAACAGTGTCGGGCACGATCCCGGTGGCATAACGCGGAAGCACGCCCATCACATAGTCGCCAAGGAGAAGGATGATGTCGGGCTGCAGGCTATTCGAAACACCGACGATCTCGTCGATCCTGGAAACCGGCATCCAAGGCTCGCAGGCGTGGATGTCAGCGATCACGACGATGCGCAGGGGCTTGGCTGTGGTCGGCCAGCGCGGCGGTAGGACCTTGTAGCGAGTGACACGCAGTCGAAACCGAGGTTCAATCGCGAGCGCATAACTCGCCAGACCGAATGTCGCGAGCGACACGGCGCCAAAGAGCTTCAGGAATGAGCGCCGCGACGTCAGCACTTGTATTTCCCAGCACAACGAGGTCGGTTTTAGAGATCGCCACGAATTGAGCTGCGGCAGCCTGAACCACATCAACCGCGTGAGAGGCCTAGCAGGTCAATAGTTTCCCAAATCGGCGTCACCTGCAAGCATTGGTCTTTATTGCGCAGGGGAGGGAGCTGGCTAGGACCCGTCAACTGCTCCGATTTGCCACTGATCTCGGGCGGATGATGTAGTCCCATCGGATGAACGCGTCGCCTTAGATGGCGAGCGCCTCCATCTCGACATCGTTCACTTGTTCCCTTTTTTCGTCGCTCGCGGAATCGACCGCGCGCCCAACTTCAGCCCGTTTGGTTGTCGTTACTGCGATCAGCTCGACCCGGGTCGCGCGATCGAGGAGGGCGCCGTCCGTGATGCGGCAGAACAAGGGTGTTCGATGTTGCTCCACATCGATGTGCCCGTCGGATGGTGACGCCATGTGGAGCGCGAGGCCTGTCTCGCGAGCGAGTTGTTGCAGTTCGACCTTCCACACCCGGCTTTGGTCATGCAGCTTCGAGCCGACCGCTCCCGCCTTTGACGTATCGCATGCTTTGGCTGCGCCTCGACAAGATTGCGGCGCTCTCGAGTTGAAACCGGAGGGCGAACTTTCGTCGGCTGCAAACCGGCTGCTTACCGCTCTCGCAGTGTCTCCTGCTTGTATTGCATCATTGGCGAGAGAAAGTAGCTGATGATGCTGCGCCTGCCAGTCTGGGATGTTCATTCGGACCCGAAGCTTGGTACTCCAGTCTCCTCGATTCGGTCCGAATGGACAACCTACAGAAGCTCACAACTAGAGCCTGTTCCATCCCGATGGCATCGGGATGGAACCCATCTCTTTCGCTTGAGCAGATCTTCTCCGAAAACCAGGCTCCCGCCTTTTGCTACGCTGACTTCGGTTCGGGATCGTGGCTTTGAGGTGCTGTTTATCCAGTCCTTGTTTGGTCACGGCAGCCCCGCGTTCCTTCAGGTCACATAGAATGAGGCTGCGGCGAGCGAGAGATGTGGGGAAAGAGTGGCGAACTGTATTTGCGATTCGCCGCCGGCCCCGTCACTGTCGAAAGAGAGCGCCCCAGTTTCACTGTTGTAGATGATATGATCGGAACTGTCATGCGCGGCTGCACCAACAAAGAAAGCTTTGGATGGAAGCCCTCCCGGCTGAAGCCCGGCAAAAACGGTATCGCTGAGATGGAACGTGTCCTGGGAGCGCTTGAAGTCCGTGATCTTATCGACATTGCCGGCTCCAAGAGCAGTATTGAACGAGAAGACATCGTGGCCTCCGTAACCGGTCAAGACGTCGGCGCCGAGCCCACCGTTGATGACATTGTTGCCGGCATTGCCCTCAATGGTCTGGGCGAACTCGTTGCCGGTGAGGGTCATCGTCTTCGTGCCGGACGGGTTGTTGGTGGCGAGATGCTCGATCTCCGAGCCGGCCGAAAGCGCATAGCTCACCGAGGCGATCACACTGTCGTTGCCGCCGCCCACTGCCTCAACCACCTTCTCGTTGGCATTATCGACATAGTAAGTGTCGTTGCCGCCATAGCCGATCATCGTGTGGCCAGTGGTTCCATGCAATACATCGGCGCCGCTGGTGCCGTACAAGGTGCCATCGCTGGTGTCGCCGGAAGGAGCGACAGTCCCGGTTCCAGACCCAGTCTCGGTCGCGGTCGAGCCAGTGATTGGGGGAGCGACGTTCGCCCCCGTGACAGTGTCGCCGCTACCTATCTTTTGATAGAGCTGCACCTCGTCGATCTGCATCTGCATTGACGATGGGGTCGAGCTGTCGAGAGCCGTACGCCATCCGGTCGCGTTCGAATTCGCGACCGAATTGCTCATCATCAATTCCATCGGTTCATCCGGGATCACTGCCTGTGCGCTGGTCACTTGCGCCATCTGCTTCCCGTCCAGATACCAGGTGATCGATTCACCGGGCACCCAGTTGATGCCGTACGTGTGGAAACCCGCCGTGAGGTCGACGCCGCTGTCGACGACGCCACCGGTCGCCCCTGACGGCCCGTGGAGGTGCCAGGCGAAATTATGGTCTGTGGGCCCCGAGCCGGTAAAGCCACCCTCCTGTATATCGATCTCAAAATTGTCGCCGCTGCTGCCCGCGCCTTGGCCGGGCATCATCCAGAGGCCTGGCCACGCGCCGTCGCCGCTCGACGCCTGCATGCTGATCTGAAGGTAGCCGCCGTTGAATTCGAAGTTGCCATAGCTGCTGACGGCGCCGGACGTGATCGGGAATGTTTGTGCCGTCCCCTGAACCACGCCGTTGACGGGCTGTTGGATTGCCGTGAGATTCAACAGCCCGTTGCTCACCGTATCTTGGCTCGGCATAAAGTATTCGGCGTTAAACTGGTTGCCCATCCCACTTCCGCCCGATCCATTGTCGTTCCACGGCCAGCCATTAGCGGCATTGCTGGTGATGTAGGTGTGCCAGTTGCTGTCGAGCGCCGTACCGGAGAAGTCCTCCTCGTAGACCAAGTCGCTAGAGGCAAAGCCTGCAGGTGTGGAAAGTGCCATTCGGTGATCCTCTTTGAGGTTGAAAAAAGGGATTTCTACTGCCGCGCATGGCCGAGGCACGCGACATGAGCATGCCCGCAGCTAGGCAACGCGAACGGATTGCAAAGTAGCGGAGATTTGGAAGTCCTCGCCCCAGACATATTGTCGAGCGAGCTTAACGTTGAGCCCGCCCTCGAAGGTGAGTTTTGTCAACGGGAATGCCCATCAGGGCCTCCTCCTTGAACCATATACGCTGTCGCTGCCGACGCCCCGCAAGGTGTTCAACGGTTCCAGCCGCAGCCGGATTGAAGTGAGGGCAACTCTTCCGGCAGACGTACCGTCGAGCTTGTCGTATAGTGTAAGTACCGTATACCATTAGCTCATTGCGTTTTTTTGTTTTAATTCGACCCGCGTCCCTAAGTAAAACGCAGGTATTTTCGTTCTCTAACTTATTCACACACGGCATTGTACCTGCGTGAATTGATCATTCGAGGACGATGTACGTAACCCAACCTGCCATTTGCGGCGAGAATGAGGCTAGACGATAACTTATTAACACCTTCTAATGTAGGCAGTGTGTCGAACGGCCGCACCGAAACAGCCTTCCGGACGCCCTACCAAAACCGTGTCCTTCGGCTGAAATGTTGCGCTGGTTTGGGCATCCGTGGCTCGAGCGCACCGCCCGTGTCCATGAGGTGATCGAGAGGGGCAGCCGGAATATCTGCCGTTGCTGCGTGGCGGACTAGAATAGCTGACGTGCTTGTGGGTGGAACTGCAGGCCCGGATGTTCGACCGTGCCGTTTGCGCGGATCGAGGTGGAAGGCTGGCACCGTCATCGAGCGCAGCCCCTACAGCACCGGACAGGCCGTTTGATCGCCACGCCAGCGCGCCTGCATCAGGATCGAATTTTTCAAGATCTGAACAGCGCGAAGACCCAAGGGAAGTATGGTCCTTAAGTGGCTCTTTGAAATGGCTGAAACGTCGCCCTCGGGCGCGAGGGCGCTTCGTAGCCGCGGGCCGGTCCCGCGGATTGTCAAATTTGAACGGCGCAACCAGGCGCCGAAGCTCCACCTTGCGGCCGTCTGCGAACCGCCTGGCCTGCTCTTTCGCCGTATCGTCGTATGTACAGGCAAGGTTGACCCCGCCTATAAATTGGCCGCGTTCGTCCAACTGCGGCATGGCTTGTTCTCGATCAGGGTTGCCAAGCCGTCTCGGCGCCAGCTCGATTTGAATTGAGGCCTCCAGCAGCGCTGAGCCGTTGTCGCCAATCGCTCCACTGTTGTGTACCTCCAAAACAAAGACGCTGCATAACGACATGCCCGAACATAGAATGTATATCTTCCGCTAGTTGCATGTCATTCACATTCGCCCAAACCACGTGTTGGACGATCTGCTTGAGCGCTCCTCCACTATATCCACAAAGACCCAACGTGACTGCGCTATGATCATTAGCGTATCGAACAGCGCGCAAAACGTTTTCCGAGTTCCCGCTGCCCGAAATGGCAATGACCAAGTCGCCATCGTTCAGGATGTTCTTCAGCTGCTCGACGAATACATCCTCGAAAGAAACATCGTTGGCGTAGGCAAATGTAAGGCCCACATTGTCGATCAGCGTCCGACCACGAAACGGGCGCTTCGTAGAGAGATAGATGCTCTTGTTCCAGTCCGTGATAAAGTGTAGCGCTGTCAGTGAACTGCCACCATTTCCAAGGGTGATTATTTGCTTGCCGTCTTCCTGTGCCTGCGCGACCAAGGCTACTGCGTTATCAAAGCTCTGGTGATCTAATGAAGCCAGAACGGTCTCTAGCTTCTCGAAATATACTTGAGCGCTGCCGCTGAAGTCATTCATTGGGTGGCCTCCGATGTCGGTTGATAATGAACGATGCGACTCCCGACGAAGTCGAACTTCGCAGGGATATGCTTTAGCTCCCCGAGGGCTACTTTGATTGCGTCGTGGCGATCGAGAGGCGCGAAGAACATGAGAAAACCTCCTGCACCTGCTCCAAGTAACTTGCCGCCCGTGGCACCTGCTCGCAACGCAGTTCGGTACCAGCCATCGATTACATCGTTCGTGATTTCTTCAGAGAGGCTCTTTTTTAAGAGCCAGTTCTCATGGAGGATTTCGCCGAAGGCGTCGAGGTTGCATCGATGCAGTTCATCACGAAGGTGATACGTGAGCTCGACCATCCGCCTGAGCGCTTTCCGCTTGTCCGGTGCTCTTGCGATGCCCTCTGACTGTCGGACGAGAATGTCTGAAGCACTACGCGTAATGCCGGTGTAAAACATGAGAACTTGTTTCTCAATTGAAGCGATAAAATCACCTGGGCATATGATTGGTGACACCGAGACGCTTTCATCAGGGTGAAACTCGATAAGATTCAACCCCCCAAAAGCGGCGGCGTATTGATCTTGCTTTCCAATGGGAGCGCCACAAAGTTCGATCTCAATGCGACAACTATCAGCGCCGAGCCTTGCTTTGGAGACATACTGCCCACGAAACGCGTTTAGTGCATGCAGAAGGCCAACGGTAAAAGTGCTTGAGGATCCAAGTCCTGTTCCCTTCGAAGGAATATCGGCAATAGTTGTTATCTCAACTCCTCCAGGGATCCCAAGATATCCCATCGTCGCCCTTACAATCGGATGCTGGATGTGCTCAACACTGTCTACTTCTTCCGTTTTCGAATAAGCGATTCGAGTGCCACTATCGAACTTGCGGTTCACATTCACGTAGACGTACTTGTCGATAGCAACGCTTAGGACGGCGCCACCTTCCTGCCGATAGAAGGCAGGAAGATCGCTACCACCTCCCACAAAGCTGACTCGAAACGGCGTCTGACTAATGATCATTGAACTGCCTCTGTCAGCTCAATCGCCCGCAATTGGACGCAATGTTCAGCTTGCGCCCGCGATGCCAACACGATCGGTGTCTCGTCCTCTTGGCGCGAACTGTAAATACTGGCTGCAGTCCCCCAATCCATACCTCGCCGCAAGTATTCTCGCGCTACTCTGGACATCCGCACCTCCTCATCAATATCAACGAAAAATGTGTGTGCACGACCGCCCAAAACCAGATCGGACAGCCAAAGAGCGACGGTTCCTTCCACGACCAGGACGGTTTCCGGAGAAACGGTTATCCTTTCCGATCTTGGATGCGATATGCGGCTGAGCTTTTCGTAAAAGGGCAGTTCGTGCGTCTCGCGAGAGCGAACTCCCACTAAGCGGCTTAGAACCTGCCTGATCTCGTCCACATTGGTGCGACCCATCACGGTTGGTTCGCGATCCGCGACGGACCGTATCCAGCGATCAAGAGCAACGATTTCCGTCTCAAAGCCGCGCCCGCGAAGAACCTCCGCGATAGCGCTGGAAAGAAAACTCTTTCCGCTCCGGGAGAGGCCCCCTACGAAACAAACATCACCTGGCTTCACATGGGAGATCAGATCAGATGCTGAATTTATCAAGGGTGGATGAACGGCGAGAATGAACTTAGCTGCCTCCAACAAGTCTGAGACAGTATAGTCAGGCGTGACATGATACTTGCTATCCAACCCGCCCGCGCCCGTCTCGACGAGGATCGATCTGATGCCAGACCGCTTTGCAAGAGCGACATCCGTAGATGAATCGCCGATGACCCAGGATTGGCTGCGATCGATATTGAATGCCTCGACGGCCTCATTAATCAACCCAATAGAAGGCTTGCGGCATTCACAGCGGATCTTCAGCTCTTCCACCTCACCGATAAAGCCGCGATCTGGATGGTGCGGGCAGAAATAGATGGCATCAACAAAAGCTCCACAGCGGCCAAGCTCAGTCTCCATCTTGTTATGGATCATCCGCAAGTCTCGTGCAGAGCAATTGCCTCGGGCCACAACGGGTTGGTTAGTGACGACAATTGTCCGGTATTCGGCTCGGTTGAAACAAGCGATCGCGGCCGCAGCTCCGTCAATCAGTTCGAAGCGTTCGGGACGATCGATGTGTCCATAGTCAACATTGATGCACCCATCCCTGTCCAAAAATACTGCTTTCTGCGGAGAAGTGAGGGAAGCTCGGGCTATGCAGCCCGATTCAAAGTCGGCGCAAACCTTGTCAAGTCGCGCCGGGGTCCCGGCGTCTTTTATGTACTCAGGGCTGTTGTAGCTTCTAATTTTCATACCGGCCCGAAGCATTTCAGGAAAAAGGTCTTTGCCAAAGTCGAGCGGAGTTACTGTGGCGCGCCACCGGAATAAAGCTTGTCTTCGAATATAGTAAAGAGCCGCGCTGACCTTGTTGGGGTAATAGCAACCGGGATCGTGTGGATATGGATAGAACGCGGTAACCATACCGTCTTCTGACGTGTCTATCAGATCGGAATCATGCGGGTGATCATTCGGATGGGTGAAAACTGTTGCGGCTGCTGCCTTGTGTTTTTCATGGAAGCACTTGAAGCGGGTGAGATCGATGTCGAGCATCGTGTCGCCATAGATCGTAAGGAAGTCGTCGTCGAGCAGATCCAAAACGGACAGAACTGCTCCAGCAGTCCCGCGAGGCGCACCGTCATTTACGCAAAGAACGTCAATCCCCCAATTCTCGCGCTGATTGCAAAACTCCACGATTTGCTCGGCAGCGTGGTTCACCAGAATCAAGATCCTCTCGATACCGTGTTGCTTGGCGAGGACGATTTGATGCTCAAGAAGTGGCCTGCCGCCAACGTTGACCAGCGACTTAGGCAAGTCACTTGTCCGGCTCCTGAGCCGCGTCCCTCGACCGCCCGCAAGTACAACCGCCTGCATCACAGGTGTCCTTCCTGTCGCACGATTTCTACGACGGCTTTTCGAACAGCATCAGCCGAACCAAGCTGGGGCCGCCAACCGAGTGCACTGATTTTTGCTATGTCATAGGAAAATCGGGGAACATCCCCCGTCCAACCGCGGTCTTCAACTCCATATTCGATCCCCGCGCCCGGTGCGACAGCCCCGACAGTCGTCTCCGCTATGAAGCTAACGGTTACCCCGTTGTCCCCGGGGCCGATATTGTAATAGCCAAGCCGCTCGGATGCGTTCGCACGCAAGTATACAATTGCATCAATCAGATCATTGACGTGAAGATATGCTTTCTGCTGTCGCCCCGATCCCAAAACATTCAGCTTGTTTGGCGTGATCCGAAGCTTTCTCACGAAATCTAGAATGACACCGTGTGTTGCTGGGACGCCGATCACGTTCGGAAAGCGAAAGAGCAAAGCCCGAGCTAGCCAGTTCTCGACGGCAGCGCTGATTAGCGCCTCCGATGCGAGCTTCATAGCACCGTAATTGGAAACGGGCAGCAGCGGCCCGACATCCTCTCTAATCGGAGCCTCTCCCAAATCGCCGTATACTGCTGAACTGGAAGCGAAAGCAAGGAACGGAACCCCCGCCTCCTTCATCGCGTTCAACACGTTGAACGTCGATAGAAAGGTGTCGCGTAGATCAACAGAGGCATCGGCGATTCCCGCAGCAATGTCCGAATTGGCAGCCATGTGCCAAACTTCGGAAATCGGAATGCGACTGTGACAATTCATAAAGCGGCTTCTCACTGCACCGGCGTCTGAGAGATCCACCTTCTCAAAAATGAACCTCTCATGCGTGAGGAGGCCACTTAGGTTTTGCCGAGAACCTCGTGACAGGTCATCAAAGCCGAAGACCGGATATCCACGATCAACAAAGAGCCTTGCGAGCTTGCTTCCTACGAAGCCCGCAACTCCCGATACAAGAATAGCGTGCGGTTCACCCAATCGGATTTGCCCTATTCGTGCGTAAGCTTTGGCGCCTTAAGTCTTCGGGATTGCAATGACAACTTCCATTTACAAGCCTTGACCGCTGGAGAGCCGGGAGTTCGACCGGGCTTGGCGTTAAGCTCTGCGCTCGTCGTTAAGGTCATGCGTCTCACGCGTCATTCTGAATTCATCGCATGGTTTTCTCCGATCCGCGATCGTTCCTCAGGGGTAGCCCCATTTTGCTGATCCGGACTGAATTGCACCGCGCTCGCCTGTGCGGCGACGCCAACGGCGATCCCAAGAACGGTCAAGGCGCTCCGCAGCCTGATCCCGCGAAGCGCGTGCGTGGCGATTCGCAGGCTCTCCAGAAGACTCATGGGAGCAACCTCATGGCGTTCAGAAGCGAATTCTTGCCCGATGCCACATCGTCGTTGAGGATTCGTGCAGCGTGATCTGTCGGCCCGCGCGATCGGCGAATTCGGTGGCATGCGGAACCGGATGATGGTGTGACCGTCGCGATGAAGGCCCCCGAACAGTGATAGGTTCTCATCGCTGGTACCACTGTCCAGTGAGCCGGTTGGCTCGTCGGCCTCGCGACCGGCCATGTCGGCAAGCCAATCGAGTCGATCCGCCCCGCAGGAACTGATCGAAGTCCGTCGCGCCTTCGCGGAACCGATCGGCGCCGCGGAGACCCTCGCACAAGCTCACCGCCCAACTTGCGAGGCGCTTCAGCTGAAGGCGTCGGGCGCGCCGCATCAATCTCATTTGCCTCCGCGTGGATAACCGCCGCCGTGCGGGTCGACGAACCGTGCCGATCGAACCGCTGCCATGATCGATCGCAGGTGATCGAATGGGACAAGGATGACATCGACCTCCTGAGGTTCATGAAAGTCAATGTGCTCGCTATCGGCATGCTCACCTGCGGGAAGCGCACCGTTGAGGCCGAGTTCGTGAAGCACGTCGCGCCGCTAGGGTGAGAGCATGTCGGTCTGACGGGGGACTACGTCTGGGGCGCCGATCCGACGCCCACCGACGGCTTGCGGCCGCTGCGCCGGCCAGTCTCGCTACTCGCCGCTTAGTTCCTGCTCCGTTCTACGAGCAGTACGCAGCGCTCACTTTCGTATCGTCACCCCTCGATGCTGTCGGTCATGCTCAGGTGGTAGACCTGAACGTCGGTCACCTCCAGTTCGAGCGTTGCCGGGGTCGAACTGTCGTAGGCCGTGTGCCAGCCAGACGCGCTGCTGTTGGCGATACTCAGATTAATGAGCAGGGTCATGGCATCGGTCGGCACGTTCGTAGTGACGGTTCGCTTGAGCACACCATCGAAATAGAACTTGATTGACACGCCCGGTATGTACTCCATGCCCCAGACGTGGTAGTCGACCGACAGGTCCACACCAGCATCGAAGAACCGCTGCTCGTTGGTGGCAGCCAACAAGGCGTTTGCCAGCACTCCGTTGCTCGACACGGAGCCGTTGAGGAACCCGCCCTCCTGCGTGTCGATCTCGGCCCCGCCCTCGAGATGCCAGAAGCCTGGCCATCCGCCAGTGCTGACGTCCGGCTGCTTCATGCGTATCTGGGCGTAGCCACCGGCAAACGTGAACTTGCCGTGCGTGCAGATGGCGCCCGACTTCCACGTGTACCCGGCGAACCGGTTGCTTCTCGTCGCAACGATCTTCAAGCCTGATGGGCCAGTGCTGATCTGAGCCGGGTCGAAGTACTCGGCGTTGAATCCGCCAGCGTTCACCGCGGAGTACGGCGACGGCACGCTCTGCTGCCAGATACCGTTCTGGTCCGCGATCGCCGGTGTCCACTTCGTGGAGTCGAGCGAGTGCCCCGTGAAGGTGTCCTCGAATATCAGCTGACTGGTAGTGTACCCAGCCGGCGGTAGCAGCGACGATCCACCACCTCCACCACTCGTGCAGCACGTGACGATCATGAGCGCTGTGAAACAAATGTACTTCGATATACTTTTCATATTGCCCTCCTCGTAACGAGGGGCTTGACCAAGATGCGATTGCAATGGTCGCCGCCGCTTACCGATGGCACAGCCAAGCTTATAGTGAAACGACGAGGACTGGTTACCCCGACTTTATTGCGGCGCGGCAGGTGGGCCTCGATGCGACCATAGGGCACCGGGTTATAGAAGTCTCAGTCGGTCTAAGGCTGCTGCCTGACCCTCTTGTCCTCGCCGCGCATTACAATCTTCAGCCCATCATCCGGCCGCAGCAACGCCGTCGCCTCATCCCATGTCGCACGCACATCCAAACGTCGTGCTCCTCATCCGCGGTGTGATTACGGCATGACCTTGGGATGGATCGGCTCGTTCGGCGCCGGCGTGAGGAAGCCATAAACATAGTGCGGTCCGGGCAAGGGTTTGGACTTCGTCCGTCGGCCGCCGTTGAATGCCGTCCACATGCCTCAGGGCGAACCAGACCACGTTTTTTTGGGTCACCGGGCTGGGCTCGGGAGCGTACTCAGCGAAGCTGTTCGCCGGGACCAAACAATGGTTTTTCCGAGCTGAGCCACGCCAGCCGGTGATGCGAGGAAGTGCTCCTGATGTTCGTAATTTGGAAACCTCCCGGCTCGTGGCGGTGGCGGCATTATCCAGCCAGGTGGTCTTGGGGCGGTGTGTCGACGCCGATCCTCGGGAGGTAGCTCCTTATTCCCGCGATCAGGCCTTGATCGAGTGATAAAGTCTGCATAGCCGAACGAAGATCGTTGCGATGCGGCCCTCCGAGCGGGGCCCCTCGACAAGTCACTGTCAACAATCCTGCATCGGTGTCATGGATGGTTCCTGAATGCTCAAAGTTTTCCTAAGAGATTCGGCTATCAGGCTATACGTGCTGACCGCCAAGCTCGGCCTGCAGAGTCTTCCGCTTTTCCACCGCGCCTATCTTGCGCTTTATCCCCTGTACAAAAGGTATTTTGAAGCAGGCCCAATCGGTCAGCTCAGGGAATTCGTGCCAGACGGATCGCTGGTCATCGACGTCGGCGCCAATGTCGGCTTCTTCTCGCTCCGCTTTGCTGAATGGGTCGGTGATGGCGGAAAGGTGATCGCCATCGAGCCGGAGGATCAGAATTACAGCGGCCTGATTTGCGCGCTCGAGCGCGCGGGTCTCCTTGGCCGCGTCGAGGCGCTGAGGGTGGTCGCCGCCGCCGAGCCCGGCACGACCTTTCTCGAAATCAACCCGCTTTATCCGGCCGACCACAAGCTTTCCCAGAACGGTACCGGCGTGCCGGTCACCGCCGTGACGCTCGACGGACTGCTCGCGGACAAGGGACCCCGGCGCCCGGCGCTCGTGAAAATCGATGTGCAGGGTGCCGAACTGCTGACGCTTCAGGGCATGATCGAGATCCTGAGGTTCGCCCGCCCGGCCCTGTTCGTCGAACTTTCCGACCAGGGATTGAACAAGTTCGGGGCGTCGGTTTTGGTAGTCCTGCGCCTCTTGTCGGATAACGGATACGAGGCATACTGGCTGACCCGGACCGGGCGCCGAAAGGCAAGCCAATCCGAGATTGAGGCCAGAACAACCGGCACCAAATCTGCCGATGTGCTGTTTCTTCCTGACAGGTCTGCGAGCCAGCGCTTCGCACAGCGACTTGAACTGAACGCCGTTCGTTAGTCTCTTTCGGAAAACCGGCTCCCCGCTGCGAAGCTTCGTCGTACTTCTGAGCGACGGAGGACTCGCGCATCAGGTCGTCCGAGAATTTCATCGCGACTTCCACGGCGGCCTTGGCACAAACTGCGCAACCAGTCGCCAAAGCTCCACCTCATGGCCATACTGCTAACCGGTTGGCGTACTCTTTCGCTGCATCGTCGTCCGTGCAGGCGAGGTTGACCCCGCCCATAAATTGGCCGTGTTCGTTCAGAACGTAGACGCGATAATGCTTTCCTATGAGCTACCTCCGATAGGCCGCGTGCCGAGCGAGGCTGCATGAAGGTCGTTGGCTCGACGCGCTGACGGCGTCGCGAGGGCCGGCCGCCTCAGCTTCCTCAGCGATCTCGCCGGCCTCGCGCATCCAGACGCCTTCGCTACCGCGCCGACCGCACAATTTCGCTGTTTGCGGGTAATGTCTCTTGGCGCATCGCGCCGGTCTTCGACTGAGAATATCCACGCAATGTGCTAGAGTAGCCATCCACCCGGCAAAGCCGGGGGCCTTCAGACTTGAGCCTCTCAAGCGGCTCAAGCGTGGAGGCTCACGAAGGCGAAAGTCGTCGACGCCCGGAAACGTCCAACTGCTAGTGTCACACGGCAAGGCCGTGGGATCTCCCATACTGTTTAGGGCTCCAGCGAGAAGCTCCGAAACTCGATTCCGAGTTGCTTGAGCCGCTCTACACCGGGAACCTCTGCCGCCGGGTGCACGAGCCCAAGGATGGAGTCGGATCGGAAGGGTAGGGGGACATGCAGGGCCTCAGCTGCCTTGAGGACGCCACTGACAAGCTGCCAGGGCACGGCGACGGCGCGCAGTGTTCTGCCTTGTGATGCGGCGATCTCTTTCATGAGCCGTCGGAACGGTACCGGTTCGGGGTTGGCCAGCCCTACCGGTTCCGGCAGGGGCATGTCCGACTCGGCAATACGCACCATGGCGGCTGCCATGTCCGCCTCATGCACGGTGAACTGATGGGAGCGCGCTCCGATGAGAGGTGTGACTGGCAGGTTGGTGAGCTTGCGGAGCGCGCCTGCCATCCCGCCCCAACCGGGGCCGTACACCAGTCCGAGGCGGGTGGAGACACCTCCCAGACTGCTGGTGGTGCGCTCGCAGGCCAGCTTCGCCTGACCGTACAACTGTCGGGTTCCCTTACAGGCGGACATCGAGGAGATAAAAATGACCCGGCGAACCCCTGCGTCGGCGGCATTACGCAGGAGGTGCTGCGAGCCGGACACATTGACACCCCACACATCGCCGGCGCTGACGAGAGCCAGGTCCCATGCACCGTGGATGAGCACATCTAGGTCGCTCAATGCGGCCCCCGACGGCGGGCGCTTGATCTCGTATGGGCGCCACTCGGCGACGCCAACCATTGCGGCGGCAGAGTCGGAGGTCACCCGGTTCGAACGGGCGAACGCGATGACCTCATGCCCTTCTTCGGCGAAGGCGGCACGCAGGATGGTCCCGACATATCCGTTGGCTCCGGTGATACCGACACGCATAGAACGCTCAACCCGTCAGCTGCATCGCTTCGCAGGCGATGCGATGAGAATTGGCCATCACAGTCAGGGTAAAGGTAGTAGCTGGAACATTTGGGAAAACCGACCCGTCGATGAGATGGATACGGTCCCAGCGCGCCAGCCGCCCGAGGCGGTCTGTCGTCGCACTCCCGGTATCCGGCTCACTGGCGTGGGGAAAGCTGCCGCCAAAGTGGTAGCTCTTAGCCCCGCCCGACCACAGCATCCGCGGCGTGACTGGCCACAAGTCAAGGTAAGGTGCCGCCCTGCGGATCCGCTTTATTACGTCAGGCAGCATCGGAGGCACGTCTTTGCCCCTGACCCTGGCCTCGCCGAAGCCCTCTGAAGTGAGGGTGATCTTGGGTAGCTCATCAGGAGCTGCGGACACCTGGGCGGTGACCCGGACCTTGGGTGATGCCCAGGACGGCAAGTAGCCCAGGCCTACCGTCAACCGGCTCAGGAGCCGATCCGTCACGAAGGCGGCGGCGCGGTGTTGGAGGAAGCCGGGAAGCGCATCGTAGTATGCCTGGTTGAACGGATAGAAGTGAATCTGTGAGACATCGAAGCCTTCGTCGTCCCGGACGATGACCATGTTGAACTGGTTGAGTGTGAACTCGCGCCTTGTACGTGGGTCGGGGGTCGGCTTCATGGACATCATTGGAAGAACGAATTGAGCCGATTCCGAAAGATATACCGGCTGGTCCGATCCGAGCGAGCCCAGGATCAGCCGGGTGGTCCCGACTGCTCCGCAGCCCACGAAGACCCGGTCGGCGGTGAATCGCTGGATCCGGCCGCTGGACAGCTCCCGGGCCTGCACGACGGCCGTGTCGCCCTCCTGGTCAACTCGCACCGCCAGCAGCCCGCTGTGGTAGGCGATCCTCCCGCTGCGCCTGAAGCGATCGAAGCTGTGCGAGGCCGAATAGACTAGCGACCGCGGGCACCCAGTCATGCACAGCCCGCAGGGCTGGCATTCGGGCGCTGAGAAGGCGAGGCGGGCGCGGCCTATCGTTATTCCCGTGGAGCGCACTCGATCGCGGTGCCGGTCGTAGTTGGCCAGGACCATCTGCGTCCGCGGCGCCAGCGGCGGAAGCGGGTCCGGGGATCCGATGAGCGGGAACCACTCCTCGAGATCGTCGGACTCTCCAGCGAAAGGAATGTGACCCAGGATCGTCCGATAGTGCTCTTCCATATCCGAGAAGTCGAACGGCCATCCCTTGAACGAGGCGGCGCTGAAGGGCATGATCTGGGCTCCCCAGACGTTGCTGAACCCCCCGTAGGCGCTTGATATGACAGCTGAGTTGACTCTACCCTCGGAGTGGACGCCGTCGAGCTGGCCCTTGTTGACAAACGGGAAATCGGATCCGTAGCTTCTCTTTTCAGGCAGCGAATCGGACCGGATCCGCTTGGGTTGCAGGCTGACCCCGCGGACGTCCTCCTCATCCCAGTTGTCGACACGCAGCTTGGACATCCTGGAGATTACCTCTTGCGTCTCCGCGTCAAGCACGGTGCCCGGATCGAACACGGTTACCTTCTCGTCCGGTTTATCGGACAGCGCCAACACGGCGGCGGCTGCAGCCGGACCCGAACCAATGATTATCGAAGACGGCATCTACTTGCCGCGCCCATCGCCTTGCGCGGCTGTGTCCAGTATCTGCTTGGTTGCCTGTTGGCGCCGCCGGCGCAAGCGCCGCACCAGCTCGATCCGGCCGGCGACGTGGCCTACCGCGGCCAGCCCCACGCCAGCGACTATCGCCGCGGACCGGGCCAGCCCGTGGGCGTCACCCTTGGCCGCCTGCAAAATCTCCCGCGGTAGGCCCTTGGTCAGCGCGTACCAGGCGAAGCGGGCCTCTGCACCCAGTGTGGCCGCGTCGCCCATCTGGGCAAAGGCCTCGACCTTCCCCTTGTTGACGAACAGGCAGCGGCGCCAGAAGTACCTCCAGGTCGGCCGTGAGGCGGGCACGAAGTGGCGAACGGTCGCCGCTGGTTCGTAGATGACTGCCTCACTGCCCCTGAGGTGCGCCACGCGGTGACACATGTCCATGTCGTCGTGACGGTCGGAGTGGAACCCTCCCACCTGCTCGAGGAGGGTCCGCCGCACCGACATGTTGGCTCCTATGAGGTGAGCCAAAGGACCTCGGCTGGTCGGAAGGCCGTCATAAGCGCATCCGAACACCCAGTCGAACTGCACAGGAAACCAGGCCGGGCGGCTCGTCTCGAAAACCGGTATGGGGCGCCCGCCGACGGCGCCGATGCGCTTATCCCGGTAGGGTTCGATGAGAATCTCGAGCCAGTCCCTGTCGGCCGCCGCATCGTCGTCCAGGAACGCCAGGATCTCTCCAGTGGCTGTCTCGGCTGCCGTGTTTCGGGCCGCCCCCAGGTGCCCGTCATACTTGTTCTGGATCACCCGTATCGGAGGGGCGGATGCTGCGAAGTCAGCCCAGTGCGCGGCACAACGGTGGAACAGGGGCTGGTCGACAGATACGATGATCTCGCGGGGTTGCAAGGTCTGCTCCTGAACCGAGGCCACCGACTGAAGCAACAGCTCCCATCTGTCCTCGGAGTAGGCACAGATAATCACTGAGATGGTAGGGGGCGGCTGCCGGCATTCGCTGCTGACGCCATCCTCGGGCTGCCCGGTTTTGGATCCAGGCTGACCGATTGTGGCAACGGCAACGTCATGACCGCGGCGGGCGAGACCGATAGTTAGGTTGCGGACGTGGCCCCGCTGGCCAACGCCAATCGACATATAGGATTGCGCAAGCATCAGAATACGCATCTAGGAATTCTCCCGACTTGAGCTGCCAATGTCTGTCCAAACTCTTTGATAGACGTGCGATGGTCTTGGTTTTTGAAACGCAGGCTTCCACGCGGGATTCGGCCTACCCGGAAGCCGGTTTTCAGCATAAAAAGTTACCAACCAGGGCCGAGGTTTGCGCCATCGTAGGCTTGCTTCCGTCGAGCGACCCGATCACCGGCTGGAGAAGGTGCGGACCACATTGGCGCCCATCGCCACCGCGTCGTCGAGCACGCGGGTGACCTCAGCCTGCAACCGGTAGGTCAGATAGTGGTTGTTTACGCCGGTCACGAAGAACGGCCTGCCGTCCAACGCAAAGTTCGTTCCGGAAGTCTTGATGAGGGATGTTGCCGACGGATCGTCCGCGGCGCTCGCGACTGCCGGAACGGACAGCAACGCGGACACCAGCACCCGCAGTCCGGCGTTCCGCAGCCCATTTTCACTCGTTGCCAGTCGATGATCATCCTGGCATTTGGCTCTCGCCGGCCACAGGGTGCAATGGCCCCTAAGGATTACCTCCTCTGACCTCACACAGCCACGGCGTCGTTCGGGCATAGTGGTGCTTAGCCGTTTCCAGTCGCTCGAGTATGGACCCGTGCTCAGGCATCTCCCAATCAAGTGTTCGGCTCCCGACATGGCGAGTCCCCGCAACCATGGTGGGTGGAAACCATCCTGTCGCGCTGCGGCTTTCTATCTGCCGCCCTTGGCTCGCGTGCCTGCGGCGGAATCCAGGGTAGGCGGATCGCCTGAGGTGGTTCTCGTGGAAGCTGTAAGCTGGCTTTTTGAAATCGGCCGTGAGAACAACAATGCGCATTTGCCTGAGTCTCGATTCGTCCCGGCTGCTGCGGTGGCACCTCTGGCTGGCAGAAGCGCTCGCTGAAGTGCCCGGCAACGAAGTCTTCTGCGCTTTGGCGGCCGGTCGCTGCCCGCTGCCGATAATCTGCCGTCTGCTGCTGGAACTCGAACAACTGGTCTGTGGCTTTCGCGGGAACGGCGCCATCGACCCCGTCCAGGCGGCGCTGCGGTGCCTGCCGCCGCCTCCGGCCGACCAAGTGGATGTGGTGATCGATTTGAGCGGCGCAGAATCGCTCCCGGCGGGGCGGCGCGTGCTCACCCCGGTCTTCAACGGCGCACCCGGCGAGATCGGAGTTGTGGCGGCCTGGGTGAATCATCAGGATCTTCTCGTCGACCTGCATGACACGGCGCGCCCGTTGCGGCCGTGGACGGCGCGTCCGGCCAGTGCAGACCGTGAATTATTGGCAGCGAGGCTCGACAGCGCCCTTTCCTGCGCTGTGCCGCTGATCCTCAAAGCCCTGTGCGAGGAAAGCGGTTCAACTGCGTCCGGTATCCGCGGTCCGCGGACGGCAGTGCCCTCGTTTGGCGCGCTTTCGGCGCTTGCAAGGGCGAGCGGCACGGTTGCATCGAAGGCGATCGGGCTTTTGGACGTCCTGGCGAGGGGCGGCAGGATGTGGGGGATTGGCTGGCGCTTCGATGAATCGGCGAGCCTGCTCGACAAAGGCGAAGCAGCCTTCCGGGTGCTCACCGGAAATGCCGACAGCTACCTTGCCGACCCGTTCCCGTTCCGGCACCAGGGGCAGAATTTCATCTTTGTCGAACAGTACCTCTACTCGAAGAACCGGGGGTGCATTGCGGTCGTGGCAGTGAACCGGGACGGGACAGCCGGCGCATCCCGGATCGTCGTAGAGGAACCGCATCACCTCTCGTACCCGTTCGTGTTCGAGCAGGATGGGCAGATCTGGATGATCCCCGAATCGGGGGCGGCCAAGAATGTCAGCCTCTACAGGGCAGTGGAATTCCCTTACCGGTGGACGCGGGAGGCCTGTCTCATGGAAGGCATTGAGGGCTACGATACCACGCCGCTCTGCCATGAGGGCGGCTTTTGGTTTTTCGTCAGCCCAAGGCTTTGGAGGTCCACATCCTGGGATCTTCTCAGCCTCTACCGTGCCGAGAGCCTGACTGGGTCCTGGACGCCCCATGCCGCCAACCCCGTCCTGCTCGATGCAAGGCTCAGCCGTCCCGCAGGCGCCGTCATCCGACATGGCGGACGCACGCTACGCCCGGTCCAAGACTGCGCGCGCGGTTATGGCGGCGCGGTGACGTTCTGCCAGATTGATGCGCTCGGCGCGTCGGAGTTTGCCCAGACCCCGGTCGGTCGCATTTGGTCCGGAGCGTTGGGGTGTCACACCTACAATCGCCGGTCTGGCCTGGAGGTGATCGACCTGTTCGGGCATATCCGGGGTTTGCGAGAGGTCACGACCTCGTATCGTGTGCTGATACCCAACGCGCCGGTCTCGGGACCGCGCGGGGTCTCGGGACCGCGTGGGCGGTCGCTCTCTTGGCCGGCTTTGCCCGGGTTAGTTACCCGTAGCCAGGCGGTCGAGCGCAAGGTGCCCCGCCTGCGAAGGGCCGGGCGCGCTCGACCCTTCTCGGGCACAAAATAAGCTCGGAAATCACGGCCGAGTGAAGGAGCGAGCCCACCTGCACTTCGCAGCTTCTGGCCAGTGGCAAGTCAGCGTTGCGCTGGACGTTCATTTCTTCGCGCCGGCGAGCTTCGCTGCCTTCTGCACGGTTCGCTCAATAGAAAGTGTCGCTGTGAGCTAGTCCCAGCCGCGGGTCGATGAATGTCCTCGCTGGGGTTGAAGGTGGACCCAGAGGTCTAAAACGGGTTTGGCAACGCTGCCAACACAGCTGCTGAAGGTGATCGGTGCCGCTGCCGTACTATCCGCGCTGGTCGTATGGCTGGAAATAACCTGTAGGGATACCCCAAAAGAGCTAATCATCTATTTGCTTTTCATAACCATCTATCGTCCTTCCATTTCAGATCTGCATCAGTAATCGTCGCATCACAACCCAATATTAGGGGGCGACAAGCTTGCCAATCCTCTTTCATTTCATCTTCATTTCATAACGGCCGGGAGTCCGCATATGGTTGGATCAAGCACATCCGTGGATGTGGCGGTCATTGGAGCTGGCCGCCGCGGCTTGTCGCTGGCCGCGCATTTGCGTGCGCGCTATGTGGAGCACCGGATTTTCGGGGAGCTCATGGGGTCATGGAAGCACAATATGCTCCCCGGATGGGTCCCATCGTACGACCTCAAAGCGCTGCCATGAACGCCCGTCTCTCCGGCATTCTCGCCCCCGTCGGTGCCACATCGCCGCCTGACCCGTTAAATGTCGCGCTGCGGGGATCACTGACTCTGCCCCGAGTCAGCTTCGTCGTCCCGACGCTCAATGAAGCCGAGAACCTCCCGTGGCTTCTGCCGCGCATCCCCAACTGGGCGCATGAGATCATTATCGTAGATGGTCGTTCGACTGACGATACGGTCGCGGTCGCGCGCCGCCTGCGAGAGGACGTGAAGGTCGTGATGGAGCCCCGGCGGGGCAAGGGCGCTGCACTGCAAGCGGGATTCCTGGCCGCCACAGGCGAAATCATCGTCATGCTGGACGCTGACGGCTCCATGGTGCCGGAGGAGGCGATCGTCTTTGTCAGTGCGCTGATGGCCGGCGCGGATCTCGTTAAGGGTTCACGCTTTATCCAGGGCGCCGGCACCGACGACATGTCGCTGTTCCGGATGTTCGGCAATAAGGGGCTGACCCTGTTCGTGCGGCTGCTCTATGGCGGTTGGTTCTCCGATCTATGCTACGGATACATAGCCTTCTGGACCAAGCACGTCGCCACGCTGGACTGCGATTGCGATGGGTTCGAGATCGAGACCCTCATCAACGTGCGGGCCTTGAAGAACCACCTCAATATCGTCGAGGTGGCGAGTTTCGAGGCTCCGCGCATCAGCGGCGTGAGCCATCTGCGCGCCATGCCGGACGGCTGGCGCGTCCTGAAAACCATCCTGCGCGAGAGGGTGCACCAACAGCGCAGGCGGAGCGCGACAGCCTGTGTTGTCGGTGGACAGACCTGATGCGAATCCTGATGGTTGCCGCTCGCTGCTACCCCCTCATAGGTGGCATCGAAACTCACATCCAGGAAGTCGGTCCCCGCTTGGTGGCGCGTGGCCACGCCGTCGACGTGCTCACTACCGATCCCTCGGGGGAGTTGCCGGCTGAGGAGGAGGTGCGCGGTATGCGCGTGCAGCGCGTGCCGGCCTGGCCGAGGGAGCTGGACCTCTATGTTGCGCCCGGCATTTACACCGCGATCCGGCGCGGGGCATGGGATCTGATCCATTTCCAAGGTTACAACAGCTTCGTGGCGCCGATCGGGCTGCTCGCGACCCTTCGCGGGGACCTGCCGTTCATCCTGACCTTCCACAGCGGCGGGCATTCCTCCCGGCTGCGCAATGCCGTGCGCGGCACACAGCACGCGCTGCTTCGACCGCTGGTGGCCCGCGCCGCGCGGCTGATCGGCGTCTCCGAATTCGAGGCCAGCTTCTTCAGCGCCAGAATGCGCGTGCCGCGCGAACGGTTTGTCGTCATCCCGAACGGCGCTGCGATGCCGGCTCCGAGCCCCGGCATCAAGGTCGATCCGCATCTGATCGTCTCGGGCGGCAGGCTGGAGCGCTACAAGGGCCATCACCGGGCGATCGCGGCCTTGCCCGAACTGATCCGCCGGGTACCGGACGTGCGACTGCACATCGTTGGAACAGGCCCTTACGAGGGAGAATTGCGGCGCCTCGTCGCGACGCTCGGCCTCGAGAAGCGGGTCACCATTGCGGGCATCCCCGGATCCGAGCGGCAGAAAATGGCAGACCTGCTGGCGAGCGCCGCGCTATTCGTGCTGTTCAGCGAATACGAAGCCCATCCGATCGCTGTGATGGAAGCCCTGTCGCTGCGCCGTCCGGTCCTCGTCAGCGACACGTCCGGTCTGCGGGAGCTGGCCGCCAATGGCCTGTGCCGGGCGATTCCGCCCAACGCCGGTCCTGGAGAGCTGGCCGCCGCCATGGCCCAGGAACTGGAGGCGCATCGGGAGGTCCCGGATTTGGCCCTGCCGGACTGGGATGCCTGCGCGCATGCGCTGAACCACGTTTATTATGATGTTCTCGGCAGCCGATCCATGCTCCGCTTGGGCCCCGGCGGCGTGACATCGTGGCCTCCTGCGACGAGGGCATGATGCTGATGATGCCGGCTCATTTCAGCGCGGGAACCAGGATCAACCCGCTTCAGGCCGGGATACGATTCGTCTCGGCCGTTGTCGGTCCCGACCTTCGCGACGGCAGCGCCGATGCCCCGTCGCAACGCGCCAATTCCGGATGGATTGCGGTTCTATGCCTGACGATCGCCGCGGCTCTACTCCTGGTCGTGGCCGGTCACGCGGCCGGGCGCCGCGGCTATGACGTGGCGCCGCCGCTCTTCTGGTCCGGTGTCGTTCTCCTGGTCGCTCCGACCAGCCTTCGCATCGCCTGGCCGACAACAGCCCGGGGTGAGCGCCTGTTCCTCCTGTTGCTGCTTGCCGAAGCCCTGTTCTATTGCAAGAACGTCTATTCCCCGACGAGCTTCAGCGGTTACGACGAGGTCTTGCACTGGATCGCGGCCCAGGATCTCATCACGGCCCGCCGGCTGTTCCTGTCCAACCCGCTTTTCCCGATCGGGCCAACCTATCCCGCCCTGGAAATCCTGACGACGGCGATCGTCGATCTGACGGGACTGCCCTTGTTTGTGGCGGGGACGCTCTTGTTGGCCATCCTCAAGGGCACGTTCATCGGTGCCCTGTTTCTGTTCCTCGAAAGCATCGCTGGGTCGCCGCGTATCTCGGCCATCGCCTGTCTGGCCTATATGGGCTGCTCAACCTTCTTCCTGTTCGATTCGATGTTCTCCTACGAGAGCCTCGGTATCGTGCTATGCGTGCTGACCTTCGCGGTCGAAGCAGCGTCCAAGGATCTCGTCGGGCGACCGAGGCTGAAGTCGTTCGGGCTGATTGCCTTGCTGTTGGCAAGCCTCGCGGTCACGCATCACCTCTCTGCCGCCTTCGCCGCCATCTATTTCGGAGCGCTGGCGACGCTCGAGACGTTGCGCCGGCACGATCCCCTGCGGATCAAGACCAGCACTGCCGTGGGCCTCGCGGCGATCCTCGCCATAGCCCTGCCGTCCCTGTGGGTGCAGGCCCGTGGCATCCCTCTCACAGGCTATCTCGGCCCGGTGATCGAGTCCGGTCTCGACACATTGCTCCGGAACATCCTGGGCGCGCCCACCCCGCGGTCGGAGCACCTCGGAGCGCCGGACAAGGCGCTCTACATGCGGCTGACCACCTTGCTGGCGCTCCTGCTGGTGGCCCTCGGACTGGCAACGGGATTCTTTCGGTCGCTGGCCATGGCAGCGCCGAGTGGTGCGCGGTCCGGTTGGCGTCCGATCCAGGACATTCTTAAACGCCGCTGGCGCGATAGCCGCCTCGTGCTCCTCAGCTTGCTGGCCTTCGGGCTCCCAGTCTCGGTGGCCTTCCGACTGACCGTCGCCGGATGGGAAGTCGGCAACCGCATGGGAACGTTCGTGTTCATCGCCGTCGGGCTGGTCGTCGCGGTGAGCATCGTCCACTTCTGGCAGGGCCGCACGCCACGCGGGTGGCGCCGCATCGCACCGGCCGTTGCTCTGGTGATCATCGTCCTGGGCGGCGTCACGAGCTCTTCGATTAATCCGATCCATGGGCGCTACAGGGTGGCCGCGGATCACGAATCCATCGAGCCGATGGGGATCGAAACGGCACGCTGGGCCAAGGAATGGCTCGGTGCTGGCAACCGCTTCACCACCGACCGCATCAACCGCCTTCTGCTTGCGGGCTACGGCCGGCAGGACGTTAGGGTCACCATCGTCGAAGGCGTCGATCCCGCGCGAATTTTCGAGGCCGAGACATTGGGGCCCGACGAGTTTTGGGCCTTGGCGCGAAGCAACATCGATTTCCTGCTGATTGACCTGCGCCTGACTACGGCTCCGCCGGTGCTCGGCTTTTACTTCCAGCCGTGGGAAGCGCGGCAGGGAGCGCCGCTCTCGGGCGCAGCGCTGCTCAAGTTCAATGACGTCAAGGGCGTCACCCGCATCTACGACAACGGCTGGATCGTCATCTATGATGTGAGGGGATTGCATGAGATTTTGTAGCAAGTGGGACCTTCTGGCCGCGTGCCTGTGGGCGGGGGCCGCGGTGGCGGCCGTTGCGGTCAGCGACAGCTTGCTCCTCCGTACTGCCCTGGGCGCGCCCATGGTGTTCCTCGTCTCGGGCCACACGGTGCTGCGGGCCATTGGCGTCAGGACAACCTCCGCGTTGGAACACTTCGTCTACGCGGTCGGAGCAAGCCTGGCCGCCAGCATCGCCGGGGGCTTTGCCCTGAACGCCGCAGGCTTCCTTACGCCGCTCGGCTGGGCGGTGTGGTTCTGGGCGGTGACGGCCGCCGCGGCACTGGTGGCCGCCGGCCGCCGCGACACTCCCGATCTGCCAGCCTGGCCGGCTCCGGCGCGGGTCCGGCTCTGGCAGGGGGCTGCGCTCATGCTAGCGCTGCTTGTAGCGACCGGAGCCTATGCGTTGGCCGTCCGAGACGAAGCGGCCTACCGGGAATTCAAATACACTGCGTTCTGGTTGTTGCCGTCGGCCGGTGGCGAGTCCGGCCGGATCACCGTCGGCATCAGGAGCGCCGAGACTCGACCTCAGCGATTCGACCTGGAAATCACCCTCGATGGGCAGCCGTTCGCCGTTTTCCGATCGCTCACCATCGCGCCGGGCGACACTTGGGCGCGGGAAATCCCGGTGCCCGTCTTGGCAACTCGCCAGACGGCCGAGGCGCGCCTTTATCGACCGGAAGACAACCGGCTCTATCGCAGCGTTTCGACGCTTGTGCCGCGGATCTAAAACGAGGCTGTACCATGCGCATCCTGCTGCTATCGCAGTTCTATCCTCCGGTGATCGGGGGAGAGGAGCGGCACGTCCGCAATCTCGGCGCGGCGTTGGTGGAGCGGGGCCATCATGTCAGCGTCGGGACCTTGATGCATCCCGGATCGCCCGCAACCGAGCTGGACGGCGCGGTTCGCGTGCACCGCTTGCGCGGCACGCTCCAGCGTCTGTCAGGCCTCCACACCGATCCCGAGCGCCGCCACGCACCACCTTTCCCGGATCCCGAACTGGTGCTAGCCCTGAAGCGGCTGGTCGCTCAGGAGAGGCCGGACATCGTCCACGCCCACAACTGGATCTACGCGTCCTTCCTGCCGGTCAAAGTTCTCAGTGGGGCACGCCTCGTGGTCACTCTGCACGACTACGGCCTTGTCTGCGCCAAGAAGAACTTCATGCACTTGGGGACCCATCTCTGCAGTGGCCCAGCACCGGCCAAGTGCTTACCTTGCGCCACCGGGCATTACGGAGCCGTGAAGGCAGCCGCGACCACCTTGGGCAACTGGGCTTCGAGCTTCGGCGCTCGGCGCGCTGTGGACCGCTTCATCGCGGTGAGCCACGCGGTGGCCAGCCACACCGGCCTCACCCAAGGCCGCGCCCCCTACGAGGTCATTCCCAACTTCGTGCCCGACAATGTCGAGGTACTTGGCCCGGAAGATCCCTGCCTGCGGGAGCTACCTGGGCATGGATTCATCCTGTTCGTCGGCGACATGGCGCGCCTCAAGGGCATTGACGTTCTCCTGCAAGCCTATGCCGGCCTGGAGCGGGCGCCGCAGCTGGTCCTGATCGGGCGCCGGGCCGCCGATACACCAACCGAGTTTCCGCCGAACGTCCGCGTCTTCGGTACGTGGCCGCATTCCGCCATCATGCATGCATGGCGGCGCTCACTGTTCGGCGTGCTACCATCGGTGGGACCTGAAGCCTGCGCGACGGTCATCATGGAAGCCATGGCTTCCGGCAAGGCAGTCATCGCAACCGATGTCGGCGGCATGCCGGATATCGTCGATCATGGGGAAACAGGGCTTCTCGTGCCGCCCGGCGACGCGCACGCCCTCGCCCACGCAATGCAGACACTTCTGGATGACCGCGCCTTGCTGGCCCGCCTGGAGACGACAAGCCTCGCCAGGGTTGGATGCCTCAAGGCCGGAGCGGTCGTGACCCGGATCGAGCAGGTCTACCGGGACGTCCTGCGCCCAGCCGCCAGCAGGCCTGCGGTGCCGGCAAACCAAGGTTCGGGAGAGCCGTCATGCCGGTAGACCCCGCCGGGACGGCCATTATTCGCCTGCGCCGGGAGCTTCGAAAGAGCGCCGCGTTCGTCATGAATTCCGGCGCTCTGGCGATCGGAACGACTGCAACGGCCGGTCTCGGGTTTGTCTATTGGTGGCTCGCGGCCCGGCTGTTTCCGCCTGAGGTGATCGGCAACGTCTCCGCCCTCCTGTCCGTGATGGCGCTCATCGGCCTGCTGGGGGACGCCGGGCTGGGGACGTTGCTGATGGGTGAAATCGTCCGGCATCCCGGCAAGGAGCGCGGCCTCGTGGCCGCTGCAGCGTGCGTCGGGGTGGCGCTGGCGGTCGGCCTGGCCTTGTTGTTTGTCTTCGGGGAGGCGTACCTCAACAGCCCGACCGGGCCGATCGACGGCTTGTTCGTCGGCGCTACCTTCGTCCTCGGCTGCGGCCTGACCGTTCTCGGGATCGTGGCCGATACGGCGTTCATGGGCAACCTGCGCAGCACCGGCAAGATGATCCGGCAAGTGCTGTTCTCCACGTTCAAGCTGATGCTGCTCGCCGCGGCCGCCGGCTACGCCTCCAATGCCGCGCTTCTTCTGACCTGGGTGGCCGGCTTGCTGGCGGCCTGTATCGGCGTCGATCTCTTGACCCGGGGCGGCGCGCGTCGCCTCTTTGGGATCCCCGATTTCCAGCTGCTCCATGCGCTCCGACGCAAGGTGTTCGACCACTACGCGCTCGATGTGGCTTTGCAGGCCCCGGGCACCATCATGCCCTACCTTGTGCTGGTTCTCCTGTCGCCGACCACCAATGCCGCCTTCATGCCGTTGTGGATGCTGGTCTCCTTGGCCTCGTTGATTCCCGCAGCCATGGCCACGATCCTGTTCCCCGTGGTCAGAACAAGCCCGAAACAATCGAGACGCGACATCCTTATGTCGCTGACGGCGTCATTGCTCTTCTCGCTGGTCTGCGCCGTCTTCGTCTTCACCTATTCGCAGGAGATCCTTGCGGTCTTCAATCCGGCCTATCCTGAGATCGCCGGTTCGAGCCTGCGCTTCCTCGGCTTCAGCCTGTTGGGATCAACGCTCAAATTTCATGCCTGCACGCTGGCGCGGCTGGGCGACAGGATGCGCAAGGCATCTCGCTGGTTCGCGCTGGGCGGGTTGCTGGAGCTGTGCCTCGTGATCGCGGGGGCGAAGCTTGGCGGACTTCAAGGCCTGGTCCTGGGCTGGACGCTCGCCGTTAGCATCGAGGGCGTGTGCGCGGCCCTGACTTTGGCCTTCGCGATGAACCTGAATTCCGCCGGCAGTCCTGTGCACGAAGGGCCGCCGGTTGCGTAACCATCTGAGACTTGAGGAGACACCGCTCATGGCGCAACGTTATCGACCGCAATTGGATGGCCTGCGGGTCATCGCGACAAGCGAGAATTCTTTATCGCGCGCGCGTACTGCGCCACGCTACCCCCATCCCGGCGACTCGACCGCGATCGGAAGCAATGTTGCTTACAGGCTCGGCAAGTTGAGAGACCTGGGACTGCTACAGGGAGTCTGGCTCGACTGCGGCTGTGCCGAGGGCGGCTACACCGAGGCCCTGGTCGCCTGGGGTGCCCAGAAAGTCATTGGTGTCGATCCTGAACGATCGAGGATCGACGAGGCCATCGCTCGCAAGCTGGTGAATGATGAGAAGCTTAATCGGCGGCCAGATGCGATCGAATACCACTGCTGCACCGACGACTTCCCATTACCGGATGCGTCCGTTGATGCGACATTGTTGAATGAGGTTCTTGAGCACGTCGCCAATGAGGCGGCCACGCTGCGCGAAATTTGGCGAGTCCTGCGGCCCGGCGGTCATCTGGTCGTGATGAGTCCAAATCGCTGGTTTCCATTCGAGGGCCATGGGATGCGGTTTCTGGGCCGCAATTTCGGTTTCCCTATCCCACTGCTTCCTTGGCTGCCGAGTTCGTGGTCGGCTCGCGTTATGGCGGCACGGAACTACTGGCCGCATGAATTGCGGAATATTGTGGCTGCGGCGGGTTTCGAGATACAGAAGGTCGACTATGTGCTGCCGGTGTTGGAGCGTTATCAATGGCTGCCGGCTAGCGTGATACCGACCTACCGGCGGCTCATGCCACGGATCGAAAAAACGGCTTTGCGGAAATTCGGCGTTTCAACCCTGGTCGTAGCGACCCGCCCCGTCGGCCACACTTAACTGGCCAGCTTCGGAGACCGGTGCTCCACTCCGCCGAGCCATGACGAATTGTATTCGAGTTGAAACGAACTGGAGAGCCGGACGGTTGGCGCGGTGGGATGCTGCGCATCAGGCTCACGACATCGACGCGACCACCTCCAGCATCACCTCCGTCGCGCCGCCGCCGATGGATAGGACGCGGGCGTCACGCGCTATGCGCTCGATCGGGCTCTCGCGCATGAGGCCCATAGCGCCGTGGAACTGCACGCACGTATACGCAACCTCGTTGACGAGTTCGCCGCAGATGGCCTTCACCATCGAGACCTCGCGCAGGCAATCTTCGTCCGCCGCCATGCGCCAAGCGGTGGCATAGAGAAACTGGCGGCCTGCCTCCACCTTCGCAGAGAGCATCGCGAGACGTTCACGGATCGCCTGCATGTCCCATAAGACGCCCCCGAATGCGCGGCGAGCTTTCACCCAGGCGAGGGTCATATCGATCGCCGCCTCGGCCGCCCCTATCGCCATGCCCGCGAGGACAAGGCGCTCGTTCTGGAAGTTGCGCATGATGGAGTAGAAGCCCTGTCCCTCCGCGCCGAGCACGTTCTCGGCGGGGATACGGCAACCGTCGAAGACGAGCTCCGCCGTATCGGAGCAGCGCCAGCCGTGCTTGTCCAGCTCGCGGGCGACGCTGAAGCCTGGCGTGCCCTTCTCGACGAGGAACATCGTGATCCCGTGGCTTCCTGCCGAGGGATCGGTCTTGGCGCCGACGCAGTAGAGATCCGCGTGGACGCCGTTCGTGATGTAGAGCTTCGTGCCGTCGAGGACGTAAGAGTCGCCCTCTCGGCGGGCGCGCGTGCGGATGGCCTTCACGTCCGAGCCTGCATCCGGCTCCGTGATGGCGACCGCGGTGATCACCTCGCCGCTGATAATGCCCGGCATCCAGCGGGCCCGCTGGGCTTTGGTCCCGTCGTGAAAGACATGCACGGAAGCCATGTCGGTATGGACCAGCGTCGCGCTTGCGACGCCGCCATAAGTCGAGCGCCCGAGCTCCTCGGCGAAGATCGTCGATGCGACCGCGTCCATCTCGGAACCACCGTACTCGGCCGGGTAGCGGATGCCGAAGAAGCCGAGTTCACCCATGCGGCGCAGGATCGGACGGGGAATGAACCCGTCCTCCTCCCAGCGATCCGCACGCGGCTTGATCTCCTCCTCGACGAACCGGCGCACCTGGTCGCGTAAGAGCTCATATTCCCCCGCCGCCCAAGGCAGCCCCGATCCTCGCGCCGGTACCCAAGCTTTGTCCATCATCTTCATCCGCTCTGCTCTGCAGTCCAACGCAAAAGCTTCCGTCCAGATTGGTACCCAAAGGCCATTCGGAGGCCTTGCGGAAAGCTAGAGTTCGATTTCCTCTCTCGGTCCTTCCGAGACTGAAGGGGCTCCGGAATCGGCCACCCAGAGCATTCCGTCGATCACTTCCGCCAGTCCGGCCACTGTCGGGCGCTCGAAAAGGTTGCGAAGCTGCACGTCGACGCCGAAGCTCTGCCGCATGCGCGACACCGCCCGCATCACCAGCAGCGAGTGCCCACCCAGGCCGAAGAAGTTGTCGTCACGGCCGATCGACTCGACCTTGAGGAGATCGCACCACAGCGCGGCCAGCGTCTTCTCGGTCGCCGTCGAGGGGGCGACGAAGTCTTGTGCAGGCTGGATGTTTTCCGCCGTCGGCTCGGGAAGCGCAGAGCGGTCGATCTTGCCGTTGGACGTGAGTGGCATCCGTTCGAGGCGAACATACTGCGTCGGAATCATGGACTCCAAGAGTTCTTCGGCGAGGTGGGTGCGCAGGTCCGCCACGGTCAGGGGTTTGGACGAGACATAGTAGGCCACAAGTCGTGCGATGCCGTCTTCGGCCGCTGGCGGTTCGACATAGCCGATTTGGGCCATGATCTCCTTGATGCGGGATAGGTCCAGCTCGTCGTTGAGTTCGTCAATGGCTTCATCGCGCGTCTTCTGGCCGAGACGCACATCCCAGCTGTAGGGAAGGGCGTAGTTGTGATGTCCCCGCTGCTTCTTATGAACGTAGATGCCGACATCGTTGATGAGACAGTTCGTGGAGCGTCCTGTATCCGCAGGCCGATCCCATCCCGCCTGCGTCTTCAGGAAATCGAGCATGTCCTCAAGAGGGACGCTCCAGTAGCGGTAGAAGTCGATGAACTTCACTTCCTCGAATACTGAGTCGTTCCGGAAGGCATCCACGTCGAGATAGCGCGACACAGCATCCTCGCGGCGGTGATACTCCTTGCGCGCCTCGGCGATGAGCGCGTCCAGACGGGCCGGATCGTAGTCGTCCCGCTTGAAGACCTCCTCGGTCAGGCGCGTCTCAAAGAACTGGCCGCGGGACAACCCAGTCACGATGTACCCGATCCCTAGTTCGCGGGCGACGTTCGTGGCCAGGGTGTAGATCGTCTTGAAGCAGCCGTTGCAGACGTTCGCGAACCGTTTCAGGCTGTCGACGAAGATCTCGTTCATATGCGGCGTGCTTCCCCAGTGGTGATCCACGCCGAGGGAGTTCACGAGCCGCCTGATATTGGCCTTGGCTCCTTCCGAAATGAAACCGTTGTCAAGGGTGAAGGTAAGCGGCTTCACCCCCATGGCGACGAGCTTGCACAGCATAAAACTGCTGTCTTTGCCGCCGCTCAACAGCACGATACAGTCGTAAGGTCCCTTCCGGTTAGCCTGCATCTCCGCGATGAGAACCTGGAGGTCATCCGATGTCTTGAAATAGGTCTGCGCCTTGTCGACGTAGGTGTCGAAGGCCCGGCACAGATTGCAGACGCCTGCCGCATCGAACGTCGTGCCGGGCAGGCCGGACGCAACACCGCACCGTTCGCAATAACGCACTTGTGTCTCTGGTTTCGCCACCGAGGTGGCGATGGCAGCGACAGCGCATTCCTGAACGTGCGGGTGCTGCAGAAGCCGGGCTTCGATCTCGCCCAGCTCGATACGCGCGCCACCAACCTTCACCTGGTGATCGGCGCGGCCGAGAAAGTCCAGGCGCCCTTCCGAGTTCCAGCGGGCGAGATCGCCCGTCCTGTACAGCCGCAGCTTCGAAAACCCATCTCTCGGATCGACGGCCGTGAGGAAACGCTCGTCGGTCAGGTCAGGGCGATTGAAATAGCCTCTCGCGAGACCGTCGCCGGCAATGAACATCTCACCGATGATGCTGCGGGCAGTGGGCTGATGTGCCTTGTTGAGCACGTAGATGCCCGCATTGGCCGCCGGAACGCCGATCGGCACCGATGCGGATTGATCCCGGTCGATGTCGAAACGGTGAATCATGCAGCCCACAGTGGCTTCGGTTGGTCCGTACTCGTTGTAGATCTCGATAGGATGGGGGACGGCTTTCGTGATATCGCGAGCCAACTCGGTCTTGAAGTCCTCGCCACCCACGATGAACTTGCGCAGCCTTGTGGTCTCAAGATTGCGGTCGCGGATCATCGCGAGATGCGCCGGCGTCAGCTTCATGATATCGACGGCATTGTCGTCGATGACCTTGAGCACGACCATGCTCTGGACTCCGGGATCACCAAGATAGACCACGATGCGGCCGCCGGTGATGAGTGGTGTGAAGAGCGTCGTGACGGTCAGATCGAAGGCGAGGGATGAGAAAAGGGGCCATGCGAGACGTTCGCCGCAACTGTATACCCGAGCGGCCCACCCAATGTAGTTCACCAGATTCCGGTGCTCGATCACGACGCCCTTGGGCGTGCCGGTCGAGCCGGAGGTGAAGATGATATAGGCGGCGCCGTCCGGAGTGGCAGCGGACGGTCGGGCCGAGTCCGGCTGATGTAAAATCGACCCGAAATCGGCGTCGAGCACGAAAATGTCGGCAAAGTTCGGGGAAATGACGGATTGCAGGCGCGCCTGAGTGATCGCCACCGGCGCCCGCCCGTCGGTCCCGTTGGCAATGTCCTTCAGGATTGTTGCCAGACGCCCCTTCGGCGTTGCCGCATCCACCGGCACATAGGCTGCGCCGGACTTCAGGACGCCTAAGATCGCGACGACGACTTCAATGGAGTGCTCCATGAACACAACGGCAATCCGACCCGGCCCCACGCCGGTCGATGTCAGATGCATGGCCATCTGGTCGGAGCGTTCGTTGAGCTGCTGGTACGTCAGCGTTGCATCGCCGAAGCGGATCGCTTCAGCGTCAGGACTACGCGTCGCCTGGTCGCGGAAGAGATCGATGATTGTCCTGTCCGACGGGTAGGGCGCTGCCGTGGCGTTGTACTCGACAACCAGCGCCTGATGATCGGCATCTTTCAGCAGGGGAAGCATTACGCCCTCCGCCGCGATAGGAAGGACTTCATTCATGAGATACGCTCCCCATTGCGGAAGTCAAAAAAATCAAATCACGTCAATCATTCAGCTTTTTGGGTTGCCCGGCGATAAAGCTCTGCAATGGCAGGCGCGTCCGGTTCCTCCAGCATAAGGGGACCGTTGCAGTCCTCGGGCCCGAAATAAAATTCGGCATGCGGCACCACTCGAAGCCATCGGTGCGGTGCTGCACCCGATCGCAGCCAGGCCTTGTTCGGAAGAAATATGCATACTCGACCCGAATACGGAGTGGGAATGTACCGCCGCAAAGCCGTGATCGCCGTCGATTTGAGTCGAGCTCTGCTCGCCAGCACCGGATCTGTCGTGACAGGCTCTTTGCTTTTGCGAACGAGGGGCACGAGGGCGGCGCGGACGCGCTCGCCGAGATTCCGGAGGCGACTGCCGAAATATCGGAGACGGGCGCCGAATGTCGGCAGCTTCGCCATCTCTCGCAGGCACGAATCGGCGCTCCGCCTGGCATAGAAATACAGCAGACGCGGCAATTCCTTATAGGTGGTGGGGTGAAGAGGGCCAAAGAGCGCTATGCACGGGACCTCCGCTCCGCTTTGACCCAGCATTTTCGCCAGTTCGAAAGCGGTTGCAGCGCCGGAGCAGTAACCGGCGATGATGTACGGACCGGTGGGCTGATATTCGACGATCTGGCGGGCGAAGTACTCGGCGATATCTTCGACGCGGTCCATCGGATCGCTCTGCCCATCGAAGCCAGACGGTTGGAGTGCGTAAAACGGTTGATCGCCGCCCAGGTGCTTCGACAGGTCCGAGAATGAGAACGGCGCCCCGATATGGCCGGGTACGGCGTAAATGGGCGTGCGTGTTCCGCCAGACTGCAGGGGAATGATTGCAGGCTGTTGCCGGGCCGCCGCCGTGGCCATATTCAGAAACGCGATGATCTCGCCCTTCCGGTCCCGCAACTGGTCGCGAAACTCCGCCGTCAGTGCGCCAGCTGGGGCGTTGCACCGCAGCCGGTCGCCCTCTACCCAGATCTTGATGTCCTTGACCGCGAGGTCTGCGAGAAGCTCCGGGAACTGCATCACGTCCGCCGACATAGGTCTTCCGATCACTTTCTTCATGATTCACGACGGAGCCGAAGTGGTTCCCGCGTCCCAGTTTCTCCAGCACGACGGTTTCATCGATGAAACTGCCGCGCTTTCTCCATACGCCCGGGACATGTCAGTGAAGCGCTGTCCCGTGTTCTCAACCGCGACCCACCGCGAAGTGTGGGGAACAAGTCCGGTTCGAATGAACTTGCGTGCAGTCCAATGGAATTGGTTGAGCTCCTCGTTTATCCGCGGTGCATCGTAAGTGAATTATGGCATCGCGGGCACTTCAATTCCGGACTACCACCCAATTCCGGACTACCACGGTCCCGATGTACCCAGGTTTCGGTACGAACCTACGGACAGCCCATTCCCTTTCATCCCAAGAAAGGGATTGCCCTAAGCCGCACCCCAGGGCCTTAGAGATAGCCTCCAGCCGGGTCCAGCGCCGGAGGAAGCCTTCCAGCCGGTCTTTCGGACCAAGGGCGGTGTAAGACCGATACTCGGAGGCAGAAAAGCAATGCGCTGCGATCTCGTCCGCTTCGGGCACAGCCAGAACTGCCTCGATGTCCACCCCAACCTCCTGCCTGGTCGAGAGGGCGACGACCGCGACATCTCCGGATCGCGAGACACTGAAGCGCAAATCGCGAGCAGGCATGCGGTGCGAGAGGTGGGGTTTGCCTAGGCGTCCATATTCTAGTTCGATGTCGGACGGCGAGATTCCCAGTTTGGAGGCGAGGACCCGGCGCAGCTGCCCGCGGGTAGCGACATAGCGGCGGCGGTCCCGCTCCAGTCTCAACCCCTCGGCGCGCCGACGTTCCTCTTCGTTGAGGCAAACGCCTATCTCGCGGATGACGTTCTGCTCCGCATCGAGCATGAATGCCAGGATCTCCAAACCATCGTTCTCGAGGACCGGCATTATGATCCCGGGTCTCAGCTCGAGTTTATCCAAGTTTGGAGGGGGCGGTGCCGGCTCCGCAAGAGGCTGACTGACGCCGAATCTGACGGGTCGAATTGATCGATGTCCCGAGACAGCATGAAAATTCCAGCTCGTGCCCAATGCGTCATGGCCCTCGTCCCCGCCCGCGCCACAAAATTGGATAAAGTCGAACTCAGGGCAGCAGTCAGAAGTCATACGTGGATTCCGATCGCTGGGAGCGCTCATGCGCACAAGTGCAATTCTTTCTAATGAACGGCAGCGCCATTCTTGCGGATTTCCCTAGTGAAACAACCGCGTAAGGGCGAAAACAAGGAGCGCCTGGTGGCTATTTCGAGGTATAGATGGGCTACATCAAACGACCCAGACATGCTGCTGCTCCCAAAGGGGTCTGCCGGAGGCGAAACTGCCAACTTTATCTTGCCGGATTGACAATGAACTGGCGCTCCAATGATCTCCTGCTCTGACGAGCAAGGCTGCTGCGCCGGCTTTTGCCAAAAAGCAGTTACCTGGATGCGGAATTACATCAGATCAAAGCAATCTCCGCGCTTCGCTTGTGCGGCTGAGTGGGCGCCTGGGCGATGCGCTTTTGCTGCTGGACGACGGAAGCCTCCCGGCCTGGCCGCGCGGCTTTTATGCCTTATGGAAGACTTGGTTTCTGGGGACGACGCGATAGCGCCGTCGTTAAAGATCCAATTCGGATTACCTCTTCTGAGTAATTGATCGGTTCTCAATAGGTCCGCATCGCCAGTCCCGTTCGAACATCGCCGATTTCGGCTTGGTTTCCACAGCGGGCCCGGCTGGCGTCCTGCTCGGCGGTGGAGGCACGCAGATAGAGTTGGGCGAGGCGGGCGGCGATCTCGACCGTCTTTCCGGCGAGCTTGGATTCGCCGCCCAGCGGGCGACGCGCGCCAGTCCCGCATTGTGGGCGTTACGCAGCCGCTCGGGGACGATCATGACGATCGGTGCCCGATATCTCCGTAAGATCCCAGCCAAACAGCGCGCCGGCCGCATGGTTGGCGAACCGGATGACACCGTGGACGTCGATGGTGAGGATTGCAACCTGCGTGGCGCCGGCAAAGCCCATCATCGCCCCGCGGGCGATCTCGCTGCAGCGGAGCTCCAACTGCTGGATGACGGATGACGAGCGCCGCGGCCGCTGCGGTGAACCTCGCCCTGCCGGCGGCGGATCTGGTGGACCAAGGGTACTCCTGCACGGGAAGAAAGGCGGCCGAAAGGCGCTTATTCAACCACTTAAAATGGTGGCTACGCGGCTACTTGTAATCTATGGCTCCAGCGGTAGGAGTCGAACCTACAAGCCTTTCGGCGTCGCATTAACCGTGCGGTGCGTCTACCAATTCCGCCACGCTGAAACATAGATTAGGGAGCCCGCCGCGCGAACTGGTGCTCTGATCCCGAATTGAACGGAATACGCGCTGTGCTTATCCGGCACTGCCGATAGTCCAAAGTGGCCAGCACCGACAACGGTCACATCGCATAAAGTAAGCAAATCCAACCTCCCCTTGGTCCTCGCCTGCCGAAGGGCCGAACCCGCCGATCGATTGTGGAAGAGCCTGCCCAATACTTGATACAAAGTGGCGGCTCCTTTTTTCAGTCGACGCTTCAAGCCGCGGCCTGTTTCATGTGAGCAGCAATGGTCCCTAGCACCCGCTTGGCACCGCGCAGCTGTGCCTCGATGCGGCGCTCTGGACTGTCTCTGCCTATTGCGATCCACTTCATGGGATGCTCCGCATTGGCCAGGTGGGACTTGTGCCCGGCGAAGCCTGCCAGAAAATCGTAGCCGCACTCGCCGCGTCCGATGCTGTCCTCAATAGCCAGCACATGGCTGATAAGCCCTGGCTTGAGCCGGCCATCGCGCTCATAAAGAAAGCCGCTTTGATAGTTGAGAACACGGCCGTCACACACGAAATTGTACAGGACCCCGACTGTCTGGTCCCCGGCCAACGTCTGTGAAATGCGGACGGTCCCCGTGGGAACGCCGCGCGCAATGAGCTCCTCGTGAAATCGACGGAAGCTCGGGTTGGCAAAGGCTCCCCTGCGTCCCCATCGCGCCTGATGAAGCTCGGCCAGCAAATCAAACGCGGCGAGCGCCTCCGATGTCACTTCGACAGTCCGGAACGCAACGGGGCCGCGTTCCGCATATAACCGCATGGCACGGCTTACCGCTTGGCGAGTATTGCGGCCTAATGTGGCGCGGTAATTTGCGCCTTTCTGGCGGACTTTGGCGAAATCGATCCACCGTGCCGTATCTTCTGCTTTCACCTCAGTAAGGAGCCCGGCCCGGCCCGCGGTGCGACAAGCGGCCAATTCGAAGTCGGAATCAATTCCGGAGAACACCAGTTGGTCAGAGCGGCGCAAGTGATGCGCCAAGGCCTCGACGCATGCCGCTCGAGTGGCATCGGCCAGGGATCGCTCCGCAAGAATATCGTTATACTCGATGAACAATCGATCGAATCGAACATCTCCGGTTTCATTGAGCAGCCAACGCGCCCGCGCATGCCGCCCGAAACTCCACGCCCTCCGCCGGCAAATAATCGCCAAGCCAACGATCCTGCTTGACGTCCGAGCGACTAGAACATGTGGTTGCGCGCCCCCCGGCAGATGCCGCAGCCAAGTTCCGATCCAGAGCCAGGACAGATAGAATGAGTGCGTTGCTCGCGCTTCGAGCTCATTCCAAGCGGTCTCGAGTGTCGCGATGTCCGGCAAGTCCTCCACGGTAACGTCGATGACCATATCCTGGCGCATGGCTTGTTCTACTGAAGCCACGCGATAGGGTTCCGCACCGATGGCTGAGACACCAAGAGGTCCTGATATACAACCATCTTCCTGATACTTTGCGCATTGCGGCGGGAATGCCAGGAGTATCCTCGCTGCACGCTGCTGTTCGTCCATGGAGCACCCGGGGTTTTCCTGTTTGGAGAAGACTTCATGTCGGGAGGCGCTAAAAGTGAAGACCCTATTCTTGACTACTCACGGAGAGCCTAGTCTGTGCCGGCTGCAGGAGGACGAGCGACCGCTTCACACGGCGCCTTTTAAAGCGGCCGGGACCAGCGAAGGCGTTTCCGAGGCATTGTCTCAAACCGCAGCGGCTCGCGCGCTCATTTATAGCCGAGCAGGCGAATCCCCATCAGATGCCGAAGAACCGAATTCGTAGTGGGTCTCGATCGCCGCCGCCAAACTCCTTGCATGATCATTTCGAGCATGATCCCAATTTTGGCAGGAACGAGCACATTAACGGCCCCATTGCCGAACAGCACAGCCTGCTTTCGAAGGCCAATTCCCGTAAACGCGCGTGACAGCTCACGATAGCTATATTCCTTCAGGTGGAATCCACATGCAACGTTGTCAAAGTATACCGAAATGTCGTGAGGGCCCGTGACGGCGTTTGGAGTGATGCAATAGTAAGCACCGCCGGGTGAAAGAACACGATAGACCTCGGAAAGCTGCCTTACTGCGTCGTCGGGGTGTAGGTGCTCCATCAACTGATCGCTGAACATAAAATCGAGACTATTATCTGCGAAAGGTAGATGAATACCATCGATCCTAACAAAAATTGAAAATTGACGGGCTTCTCCCCAGGTGGCAGTAACGCGTCAGTTACGTCGATTGCATTTACTGACGAGCAATGACTGCACATGCTGAGGCTAAGCTTACAATCACCGGCCCCCAATTCGCCGAAACGCGCGCCTTTCTGGATAAGCGTTCTTAAAAGGGTGGTCTGAAGATTGACTATACGATCGTCTCTGTATTCATTTCTATTTTGGGGATGATCTTCAAGGGAAGTGAAAAGTTTGCCGTATACTTCAGCATAGAGGCTGAGCCGAGCGTCTTGATCTGAATTCAGCAGCTGAGCAGCCAGAGCTTTCTCGATTTGATAGTGCGCAAATATCCGCTCGGGCGTGCGCGCGTCGTGACAAAATTCCGAAATCTTTGACCAATCCCGCTTGATAGGCACCTGTATCCCGTTCGATGTCATCTCACTGCACCTTTGTCAGTGATCCGAACTCCTGAGCGGAGGCGGACATGCTCCTTATGAAGCGGCTCAAGCTGTCGGCGACGGCGAGTGGTCGTTTCGCTTCCCACTTTCGTCCCGACGAGTTCACTACGCAGACCAGCCATGCAGACCAATCTCCTTGCCGGGCATCAATTTCGGACCGATCCTCTATTCCCTCACCACGCGGGAAGGCTCGACATCGTAGGGGTTCGACGCGGCCGGCAAGCTCTCACCGGTCGGCCACGAGGTCGGGACCGGCGAACCGGCCGGCTCTCTTGGCTCGCTTTCGCCCACGATGATGTTGACGAGGTCACCTGGCTGCAACAGGGTCATCCCGACGGACTCAATGCTGACCGGCCCCGCTGCCGATTGCCGCACGATTTGATAGGTTGCGCTGTTCGCGTCCTTGGCAAACTGGACGCGGGCCACGGGCAATGTGTACAGGACGCCTTCGCTGGCGTTCAACTCGCGCACATTGGCCGCGATCTGGCTCTCCGCGGTCTCGATCTCGATCTCCAGATCGTTCCTGAGGTCGGCCCGGGTCCGCAACACCTCAGACTCCAGCGAAGCGAGGCGCTGCTTGGCGCTTGCGTATTGGTTAAGGGCGTCCTGCCGACGCTGTTCCGCGTCGGACAACTCACTCTGGATCTGATCCATCACCGTCATGCTGAGAACTTTGCGGTCCACGAGCGTGCGCATGCTGTTGACGCGCTCCTGGCGCAGCTTGACGAGTTTGTCGAGCGACTCCGTGCGCCCATAAGCGACAACATCCTGCCTGGCGGCCTCCAGCGCCCGCAGGTTCGCGCGCTCGCGATCCTTGTGCGCCGTGGCGACGGCCTTGCGCCGCTCGCTCTGCTCGTTGACGAGGTTAGCCGCTTCGGTGGCGCCGGCCAGTTCAAGCAACTGGCGCGGGATAGTGGGTGCTGTACCGTCGCGCTCGGCCTTCAGCACTGCCGCGCGCGCGAGCAATTTCAACAAGGCATCGATCGCCCCGCTCCGCTTCTGGGTCTCACGCACGGCTTCGATCTTCTGCCACGGCTCGCTCTCGGCGCGGTCGAGTCCGCCGGCCAGCGCGATCGCGTGCAGGACCGTCATGCCGGCCGCGTATTTGAACGAGCCTGGATTCTTGACCGGCCCCAGTACGTAAATGGGCGGGCGCTCCAGCGGCAGGATGTTGACCAGTCCCTCGCGGCCCACCAGTTGATTGAAGGTTTTCACCAGGTCGGCCTGTACCTGTTGCGTTGACCGGTTGGCGACCGGAATGGAGCCAAGCAAGGGCACGGAAATCGTGCCGTCCTCTTGGACAATATATTCGCCGCTCAGTTCCGGACGCTGCAGGATGCCGTGCAAGGCCGAAGATGCGCCCCCCCACTTGTCTTCCTCGACGTCGACGCGCTCGTAGAATGCGACCTTGAGGCGGTCACCGACGCCAAACAGGGCTCCGGTTGGCATGCCTGGCGCCTTGCTGAGGGTTTTGGGGCGCTCGGCACTGGTGGGAACGGCAGGGACGACGCTCCGCTCGATCAACGCCGCGGCCGATGCATCCGATCCCGTGCTGAGGGTTTGGGGGGGCTCGGCGCTAGCGGGGACCTCAGGGACGGCGCTCCGTTCGACGAACGTCGCGGCCGACGCATCCGGTCCCGACACGAGCGCACGGGAGGGTTCGGCCGTGGCGTGGCCCGGCTGTTCTTGCCAGCTATCGATAGCAGCAGACACCTTCTGCATCACGGCTCCGGAGACATTCTCGACCCTCTGCACCACGGCTTCGGAGACATCCTGGATCCTCGGCACCACGGTTCCGGAGACATCCTCGACCTTCTGCATCGCGGCGCCGGAGGCGTCCCTGACCTTCTGCATCGCGGCTGCGGAGGCGTCCTTCACCTTCTGCACCACGGCTGCGGAGGCATCTTCGACCTTCTCCATTAGGGCTCCGGAGGTATCCTCGACCTTCTGCAACACGGCTGCGGAGGCATCCTCGACCTTCTCCATTACGGCTCTGGAAACAACTTCGATGGGCTCCCAGTTTCTGACCGCTCCCGCTCCCAGGACGGCGACCCCGGAGATCCCCAAGACAAGCAGGACGGCCTTCATTCCGCTGCGGCGGGCCGCCTGTGACAAGGGAGTGACGGGCTCGGAATTGTGTTTTGCATCCATGGCCATGGCGCGTGGCTTTCAATTTCAATGGTAGCCAGCCCATCCCGAAGTCGCGAGCATTCGGTCGACGG
Organism: Mesorhizobium sp. M0106; assembly: GCF_040322715.1. Taxonomy (NCBI): domain Bacteria; kingdom Pseudomonadati; phylum Pseudomonadota; class Alphaproteobacteria; order Hyphomicrobiales; family Phyllobacteriaceae; genus Mesorhizobium; species Mesorhizobium sp. M0106. The sequence continues at coordinate 42,221 of NZ_JAMYUA010000013.1, forward strand.
GGAAGGCTCTACCTTATCGTGACCCTTCACCGCTAGCGGCACAACTACCCCTTTGTTGGCACTCCTTCCGGATAAACGCCCCCTCCGGCGAACTCGTCCAATGAGCAGATTGTTGCTGCGCTGAAGGAGAACCCCTTTGATGGCAAACGGGACAAAGGCGATCGAACGCAACGAAGAGCCGGAAATAGTGGTCCGACGCAGCGTCTCGAACCCCCTGCGGCCCCAACATGCATTCGCAGAATGGCTGGCCGTCTCCAACTTCGTCGTCCTGGCTCTGGAAAACGAGCCGATCACGATCTCCGGCTCCGATCATTCTGCTACGTCGATCCCCTGATCGACGGCTGACCCGCCTGATTTGAAGAGGCGAACCTCGACGAAGCCGCCAATCTTGGCAATTCTACCGCGGTAGCAATAGCAGAACTGGCCCGCCTCACTCATTTCTCTCGCCGGATCTCACCCAAAGGACTTCCCCGGCAGCGCTGCCCCGATATGGGCCGCCCCAGGGGGCGCGCCAGGCAACTCCTCTGTTGCTCACCGCAGGTGCAACGCAACGAAGGCAGACCATCGCCCATTTCGATGCCCGGAAGGTATCCGAGCTGTTGTGCGCGCTGCGGCTCATCGCGCTGGCCCACACCCAGTCGCCACGCCAGCTGTGGCACATTGCTCCTCAAGCTGGTGAAGCTCGGGCGCTGGTCAGGATCAGCGCGCGCCGCGCCAAGATCGCCTTCTCCTCGGCCTGCGCCGTCATCCCAAAATGGCGGCTGGTCGCGGCGCGGGTCGCCTGGGCCAGCGGTTCTCCCGCCTGACACGCCGCGCCCCCCGCGCCAGAGCGGCGGCACCACCCACGCCCCACGGGAGACCAAGTCCGGCAACTCTCGCGGTCCGCGCATGCGGCGCCACGATGGTGCTGGTTGCCGCCCGGAGCGGCTGAAACCCAGGGCTCGCACTCCTCACTAAGGCCTCGGGCTTGAAAATCCGGGGTACCCCTCGACGAAGTTACCCTACGCCTAAAGAGGGTGTTCTTGTCTAGGGTTTTCCTGGCGTAAGGTAACACGGTCAAAAAAGAAACTATGCGAGGAGCGCCTTGCGAGACGCGCGTACCTCAATCGCGTCAGGGGAGGCTACGATGACAATGAAATCCTTGATGATCACAAAGTCTTTTATGACAGTGCTTGTCAGCCAAAGCGAGTTACTCCGAGAGGGCCTTGTTCTAATTCTGGATGCAGCAAAGTTTCGTATTCTTTTCTCTGCGGCTTGTGTTCACGACCTCCTGCAGAAGCCGCTGCCCAAGCACCGGTCCATCTTGCTCATCATGGATGTCGACGGTATTGATGCAGATGCTGGATTCGCACAAATTTCAGAATTTAAAGGGATTTATCCGACCAGCCATGTCGTTGCGCTAGCCGATCACTGTCGACCGAACGACATAGTTTCAGCCCTTCGTGCGGGAGCTGACGCGTATTTGACAAAAGTTGCCGCTCACGACACCTTCATCAAAGCTCTCGAATTGGTTATGCTAGGGCAGACGGTTCTACCTGCGGAAACTTCGACGTTTATTCAGGACATAAGACATGGTTTGAAATATGATGAAATAGCAGTACATGAGTTTACAAATGTGGCTGTTACAATGGAGAACGCTGATCGAAAACCATCAATGCTGTCAGCTCGGGAAGATTGTATTATACGTTGCCTGATCGGAGGGGAGTCTAACAAGACAATCGCGCGCAAGATTAACATCGCCGAAGCGACGGTGAAGGTACACGTGAAGGCCATCCTTCGAAAGATTCGGGTCGGCAACCGTACCCAGGCTGCAGTTTGGGCGATGAACCATGGTATGCTCACTTCCGCTCCTGGCAAAGGTCCGTCAGGGACCGAAAACACGGCTACTCAGCCTTCTCACCATCCGCAAGAGCTACTTGAAGGACAAAAGGAGTACCACCTTCTCAAGAACACTCATCCTGTGTGACCGCCTCCGGGTCTTGACAGCGACGGATCGCAATGGGGCGCTGAGGTGGACCCTCCAACGGGACCACAACCCGGCCTTTAGTGATTGCAGTCGCGGATTTCGCAGACAGATGCCGGGTTCATAGCGACGTGGTGTTAACCCAGGCCAAGTTCGACGCCCATCAGGACCCCCGGGAGGTTCAACCAACTGACCTGGAACGTCTTCCGCGATCATCTGGTGCCACCCCAATGCCTACGTGCCGCTCACGGCCGACGTGCTGGAACGCAAGATCGAGCTCCTCGACAAGCACTTCGGAACGCGGCGCACCAAGGACTGGTTCGACCGTCAGACACTCGCTGGGCTTGCGAGGTTGCGCTGGATGGAATGCCGGGCACCCGAGCATTTCGCCGAGGCTTTCACGCTCCGGAAGGGAAAAATACTTAGCAGTTTGCGAACATTCTCTCGCAAAAGACTTACGGGGCGACCGTCGAAAATGGAGTGGGCCTTGAACTCACAGTGTGATCTGCTTAACTAGTTGTTCTACAGTGGTCCGGCAAAAAAGACATCTACAAGCAAAGATAGTACAGAACTAGCCATGTGCAAGCCGATCGTTTCTACTATCCATTTTGAAGTTGAGGGTGCATCAAAGTGGGCAAGGGAAAAATAGCTCCTGGATTTTCGTTCAAAAAAGCGCGGATCGGAACGGTCGAGGGCGGAGAGTCCGGGGTTTTGGTGTGGAAACGGGATCAACTGGTTGCGGTCCTTACTCAGATCGACGAGGAAGCCTACTCCACGAAGGGCAAATGGTTCCTCGAGACAGGCTTCGGGCTGCTGAGCGGGCAGCACAAGAATTTCGATACGATCGAAGAAGCCATAAGATGGGTGGCCAGACACACTTTCCCTGACAGTGCAGATGGATCGGCCGATTCAGCGGCAGAAAGTTAACCCGATTTGCGGTCAGCTTCCCGCCTGGCGGAAGTCGCGCATTCCCTTCTCAATCGATCGTCCGCGAGGCAAGTTTCCTGTCGCCTGGAAGCTTCTTGGCTTGCGTGCCCATGCAGGTCCCAGCGAAGTCTTTCGGCCCATGTCCCATACCTACCCTCGCCGGGCGGGACTTAGCCCCGCCGTCACCTTATTGGCCAGCATTATTGGTCCGCAACTGAAGTGAGGTCGTGCTCATCACCGGCAGTGCACCGTCGGCGGCCCTTATCGTCCTCATGCCAGCCGTCTCGGCGCAGTGTAGCTGACGACGAGAGCGGCGTGAGCACTCCACGCCTGAACATCCTGCAGGAACAGGGGACGGTATGTCTACGCCGCCCTGCCGGTTGGGATCGAGCGCAGAGAGCTTCGGCGGCCGCATGCTCCCCGGACCCGGGGCCATGCGGATCCTCCATTCCGGCTGTAAGGTCTACATGCTCGGCTGAGGATTTACGCCTTCCCTATTGGGTCTCGGTTGGCACCTATGGTGGAGGCCCGAGGCGGACACACTGCCGACGACACCGCGGCCTTGGAACAGCTTTCCAAAGGACTGGAGAACAAGATCATCGCGACGAAGCCGGGGCTTCGGAGCACCCCGCCAAAATCCTCCTACAGCATGGTATCAGGAAGCTAGGGGCAACCCGCGGCTGGCCCCTGTACCTCGGCTGTATCTCGGGCGCTTCCCGGATGCCATTCACTGCAACGGAGATCCCGCGACTGTCAATAAGACGGCCCGCGGGATTCACCCGAGGCGGGCCGTCTTATTGCTTGGGAACGCTTCAGGAAGAGTTCCTTCTCGCGATGAGATCGTTGACCTTGTAGGCGACTTCCGTGCGGTTGGTCGCCTTCAGCTTCTTCATGATGTTTCGGATGTGGACCTTCACGGTGCTTTCTCGCAGGTTGAGTTCGTAGGCGATGATCTTGTTCGCTTTTCCGCGCCGGAGCGCCTGGGCGACCTCGGCCTGCCTAAGCGTGAACATGCCCTTCAAAGGCTGCGTGTCGCGGCTGTCCGAACCTATCAGGTGGCGCATGCAAAGGACACTGCTCGCAGTGACGAAGATACCTCCCGCTGCCGCAAGGTTTATAGCCTCGACACAGACATCGATTCCGACCGAGGTCGGAATGTAGCCGCGTGCGCCGCATTCGAGAGCGCTCAATATGTGTGCAAGATCTTCGGTGTCGGCCAGGATAACTACAGGGACTGATTTGAATTCGGACGAAATATGCCTAATCTCGTCTGCGATCCCATGATCGGTGACCTTCCGGCCGCCAAGGTTCAAGAGTATGGCTGCAAGGGGAGGGACCGAGCCCTTCTTCACGCGCCATTCATCGATCGAACCCATGGCCGCGATTTCCATGCCGAGTTCGTGGTCCGCGAGGGCAAGAGCGAGACACTCGCGGTCTAGGGCCCTTCCGTCCAGGACGAGGAGGCTTCCTTTGCCTGCATGGCCGTGGACGCTTTTCGTTTCTCTGGACAGGACTCCTGACCGATTGGCCGTGTGTTTATGCCGTCCTGCTGTGGAATCCACGTCAATCCCCAATCTTTTCGCACAAGCCGCGTTGCGGCTGCCAAAACACCCCTCATTCTTTGCAATCTGAAAGCTTGAATACGCTGCCCTGTGTTTGAATGCACTTGTGATTGAACACCCAGCCCTTGTGAAAGCGTGAGGCTCACCCAGCAGTTTCAGCAGTTCTTCGCCCCTAGCCGAGAACAGCTTGTGCAGCCTATCGTCTATTTATAAGCGTTCTCTAACATAAGTTAATTTTTAGAAAATTTCGCGTCGACGGTCGCCTGAGGGCATGTGTTGAGACCGCGTCACTCCGCCTTGAAGCTCCCGCGAGTTCGATCGTGACGCGCAGGTCCGGTCAGATTCAATCCCTTTGGCCATGTGCCAACCGTTGAAATGGTTCCCGACCGCTCAAGGAATGCCAAGGAGTGGGATAGCTCTGCGAGGTTGACTAACCGGGTAGGCGATGATGCCATTATCAGGATGGGACCGCTCAGCCAAACCCCAAGTCCAGCAGCCATTCGAGGGAGGATCGGTAGTTCCTCGCGATTTTGGACGAGAATTCCTGAAGGTGGATATTGGCATGACCAGGGTGCAGTTCGTGGCATCCGTAGCCAAGCGCTTTAGGTCCGAGAACACCCGGCTGTAGTTGCCGCCGTTTATGGGCAGCTTACGCGCATTTCGGCAGCACGTTCTCCTCATGCGATAGGCCATGTGCCGTCGGTCATGATAATCGGGCCTTTGCGGCTGCCCTCGTCAAGATAGACTGCGGCCAGGTAAGCCCACTATCAGCCCGGAAAACATCGTCTGGAACTGCTCCAGCGACGGCGCACTGTCGTCTTCCAGCAGAAATTTTGCTGATGGCCTATGCGCTGGCGCCCAGCACCGCGCCGCAGGGGGCGACGCGAAAGCCCCGCTAGAGACGGTTGAACCCGAGCTAGAGGGAATAACCTTTACCTGAGGTACTCGCTGTCGAATCCGGCTGTTTTGACCAGCTTCTTGCGGTTGATCACCTCTACATAGCCGGCCTTGAAAGCGACAAGATCGGCCTTGCGGAGTTCCCTCAACGTCCGATTGAGGTGAACGGTGGTCATTCCGAGGATGTCGGCCAATTCGTGTTGGGTAAGGGGACACTCATATCGTCCATGGGCCGACAGGCCAACGATCGAGAGCCTCTCCTCCAACTCGAGAAGGAAATGGGCGGTGCGGCTCATCGCGTTCCGCCGCCCGGCATTCATGAGATGTTCGGCAAGGATGGCGTTCAGGCGGGCCAGGGAGCAGGCGATAGTCTTGCCGAGCCGGCCTTCCGACAAGATGGCCTCTACCAGTTTCTTGCTGGAAATTTCATAAACAGCTAGTTCGGTTATGGACGCCAGGGACGCTAAACGAGGTCCGTCCACGGAACGGAAACCGACAATGTCCCCCCGCAGAGGAGTGTCGATGATCTGCCGTTCTCCGTCCAGTAGTCCGCGGTAAAGGAGGGCCCAACCCGATTTTACGATGAATATCCCATCGTTGTTATCATCCTGGCGGCATATCACCGAATGGGGTTTGTAAATTCTTGCGGTAACACCGAGAAAATCGTTGTTACCCCAATCGTCCTTCGAGAATGTCCCCCCTACGGGATGCGAGTGTATGAACTGCAACAGTGTTTGCATGTTGCTTCAATTTCCGCACAACCTACAATAATTGCTCCCGTATGAGTTCGACAGAACGACCACCTACGGTAGAGGCAGGATGGCCTACTGTCCTCGTCTGTTTGAATGAGGTAGATTGACGGTCGGAAAAGCGCGGTCGCGCCAGTTGTCGCACCTCACTAGACGGTTTCGAGCCGGCTGAACCGAACCGGGATGAGTTTCCGGGTCTCGAGCTGCCCTGCCGCATCCTTGGCGATGACAGTCAGAAACTGTGCTTCTTTAGATCCCAAAGGCAAAACCAGCCGTCCCCCCGGCTTGAGTTGCTTCAGAAAAGCCGGCGGTGTCTGCTCAGCCGCCGCCGTGACCAGGATCTTGTCGAATGGGGCGTGCTCGGGCCAGCCGCGAGACCCGTCTCCGACACGAATGCCGACATTGGATAAGCCTAGCTCTTGCAGGAGTGCCTCCGCACGGCTTACGAATTCCTCGATGATTTCTACGCTCCAAACCTGCCCGGCGAGTTGCGCGAGGATTGCGGTTTGATAGCCCAGGCCAGTGCCGATCTCGAGCACCGCCTCGTGCGGTTGGGGAGCAAGGAGATCGGTCATGAGAGCGACGATGAATGGCTGCGAGACGGTTTTATCGAAGCCGATCGGCAGCGGCATGTCCTGGTAGGCATAAGGTGCAACCGAGGCTGGCACGAAGAGATGCCGCGGCACTCGCCGCATCGCTGCCATCACCCGCTCATCGAGCGCCGCCTTGCCCAGTTCTTCGCTTGCAAGGTCGGTATGGATTGCAATCATCTCGACCATGTGCCTGCGTAGGACCGCGAGGTGCTCTTCGTTCATTGGCTTCATGACGGTGGGGCTTTCCTCAACCAGCTTGCTGCTGGTTTGCATTATATCCTGTTCGTCACGGTAGCGCCCGCCATCGTTTCCATTACGGGTGCCCAGGGCAAGCGTGGGTGACCGTCTTGGCAGGCTATCGCCGGCGGCGACCCTGGAGATTCTGGGCGCTATATCGCCATAGCGGTGTGTGCGACATGCGGCTATCTCGCGCATCAGCTTCGCCAGCACCGGCCGGCAGGGCGAGGCGCCGGTGCTCCTGGTGGACGAGGCGGCGGCCAGCCGCCTTGACCTCGTCGACTTGGGCGTCGGTCGCCCGATCCTCGGTCGAGACACGGGGATCGCCAATGGGCGGCCGATCGGGAGAACTGGACGTTATGCGCGCATTTGGCCGGTTTCGGGGCCGTTTTTTGGGGTTTTTGTGCACACAAGGAATGTGCCAGAACACGAACGTGTGAATGCGTCTGGTGAGGCCTCAACGACGTCTCATCCGCCAATCGAGACTTGTAGTCCGCCGCGCAGTGCCATATCTTATGCACAAGAAATGTGTTTCTGAATATGGCAATGGAGACAGGAATGGCCCAAGCATTGAAAGTTCCAGTTCAGAACGAACCGTTGGTGCTGTCCTATATGGATCGGGCTGGGAAGATCGCTGTCGCCCAGGTTGCGGATGGATTCGGTATGTCCAAAGGTCAGCTTGCCGAAACGGCGGGTCTTGCGCGGGAAACCCTCTATAGGGTTGAGCGTAGCCGTGCTGCAAAGACGCAAGGTCGCCTTCGTGAAATGCTTGAGATCATCAGCAGGGTGATCGACTGGGCTGGAGGCAAGGAGCAGGCGATGGCCTGGTACCGGGCCCAGCCGATACCGGCATTCGGCGGGCGGACGGCGGAAGCTCTGGTTAAGGAAGGCAAGGCCAGCGCGGTTCGCGACTACCTGGATCATGTCGCCGTTGGTGGCTTTGCTTGAGGTTTGTCGGAATTTGCTACCGCGCCCATGATCCGCGGTGGTCTTTCCAGCCTATCTCAGGCGACGGAGCGGCTATTCGGGGTGCCAGGTTCAACCCGAAAGGTGTGCCTACGCTTTATCTGGCGCTCGACATCATGACGGCCGTGAAGGAGGCCAATCAGGGTTTTGCACATCGCATTGATCCCTGCGTGCTTTGCTCATACGAGATCGATTGCGATGACATTGTCGATCTGAGGACGGCGCAAGGCCAGGCCGACGCCGGGATCCGGTTCGAAGATATGGCTTGTGCCTGGATGGATTTTCTCGCCCATGGCAAACGGCCGCCCTCATGGAGCATCCATGACCGCCTCGTTGCTGAAGGCAAGTTCGGCATTGTCGTGCCCAGCTTCGCGCCAGGTGCCGGCACATGTGATCAGAACCTCGTGCTATGGAGCTGGGGCGAGGTGCTCCCGCACCAGGTCAAGGTGATCGATCCGGGAGGCCGGCTGCCTCGGAAGCAATTGTCCTGGAGCTAACGCCGCAAGGGTCGGATCGAATTGCGACTCAGGCGATTATCCGCGCCGCCCGCGCGAGCGTGCGTTCCGCGTCATTGTAATAGTTTGAGGCCTGCTGCACGGAGCGATGCTGCGACTGCTGCAAGGCTTCGGGCAGCGGAATGCCGCGGCGTGCGGTTTCGGTGAGATAGCCGGAGCGCAAGCTGTGGGCGGAGAAGGCTTGCGGATGGAGCCCGGCCTCGGCGGTGCGCCGCTTCAGGATCAGATTGACGGCCTGCGGCGTCAGGACGCGCGCTTCGAGATTGCCCCGTGGTCGATGCCGCCAAACACGGCGCCGTCCCTGATCCCGGCGCACGCCAGCCAGTCATTCAAGACCAGCACAGGCCGGCCGACCAGCAGCACGAAAGCGTCGCTGTCGGCTTGCGTCTTCTCTGTGCGGCCGAGCCGTATCGACAGGCACGGCAATTTATCGCCGCCGGGAGCGTTGGGATCGGCCGGAACCGGGTCTTCGTCGACCAGCTGTTCGACGCGAAGAGCAGAAATTTCGCTGCGACGCCGGCCGCCGGAGGCGAAGGCGGTGATGAGAATCGCGCGATCCCTGACGTCAACGAGACGGTCGCCGGCGCATGTCTTCAGGAGGGCGGCCAGAATATCGGCGGTCACAGCCTTCCTGCTCTTGCGGCCGCGGATGGGCTTGGCGCGCACCGCCAGTTTGATTGCGCTCTGCAGCCCCGGCGCATTGAATTCCCGACAGGTTTCGCCATTTGTCAAGATTGACCAGCTCGACAGCCGCCGGTGCACGGTGGACGACGCGTGCGGTTTTTTTGTCACCCTTAACAGGCCTTGGGCTACCAGCGACGTCGCTACGTCAGCCGGCATGCCCTGCCGGGTCGGCCTCGCGTTTCGAAAAATCCCAAACGTGGTGAGCGACGAATTTGAGGAGCAGGGATTCCGGCGCCGGCCAAGAACAGGGAAGGGACTGGAGATTGGCCTCTCAGTCCCGCGATTGTTGTTTCGGCCGCCTCACTGTGCTGCTCGCGCAAAAGCCAGGCAGCGGCAAGGAGGCGTCGAGGGCCAGGATCGTCAGTAGCGATGCCCTTCGTGACGCCAGGCCAGGATCTCTTCGGTGGTCACTGGCTTCGCCTTGGCGCGCGCGGCGCGAACCTCGTCGATCAAGACGTCCAGCCGGTTACCCTTGTGGATTCGGGAGAGTTTTGCGATCGGATCGTTGCCGCGCGAAATAATCAATTCCTCGCCGGCCTCGACTTTCGCCAGCAGTTCGGAGAGATGGGTCTTGGCCTCGGCGACCTTCACTGTGATGGTCATTTTTCCGTCCTCGTGTGGCGTTGTACGCTTTGGCCTGCCTCTCGGCGCCAAAAACATTCCACGCGAGCGGCGCCGGCGCGCAATCGGTCCGACCGGTTGCTGGCCTCTGTCGATGCCATCCACGACGCCGCCCTGCTCGGCCTGAAGGAACATGATCGGCTGGTGCTGGCCAAAAGCCAGATGGAGCGAAAACTCCGCGACCGCCGCGCCAGCTCGAAACTGCCCGACTTGATCGAACTGGTGCTGTCGCGGCCACTTGTCTCGACAGGCCTTATCCAGGACAGCCTGAACGTGACAAAACAGGGGGCGCTCAATCTTGTCGGCGAGCTCGGCCTGCGCGAGATGACGGGCAGGGGAAGGTTTCGCGCCTGGGGGATTGTTTAGTCCGCTTCCATGATTTACGAAATTATCGAACTTGACGAACTTGCGCTCTGCAACCATATTGATGACAGCAGGAGGTTCTCATCATGGCCGCTCCAAAACGCAGTAATCATAGCGGGACCGCATCGCATGCGGGAGTTGCCGCCCTGAGCTTCACCACAAAGCTGCCGGCACAGGCAGACTTCAAGAAGGTATTGCTCGAACGCTATCAGGAAGCGATCGCACGCAGCCGCAAGATCGGCCATCGCGTATCGTTCCGGGTAGAGGTCGATCCGGCCGCCGATGCGCAGACGATCACGCCGGTCGAAGAGCAACCGATCGCTTCGGATGTGTTTCCCGTCGAGGATACAGGCAAGCCCGATGCCGAACTCGAGGCGGCTCTTGCCGAAGCGCGCGCGCGTGGCCACAAGCGTGTCGCCGAAATTGTCGCCGGCGAGGAGATGCTGAGCGCGGAAGCCTTTGCCAGACTGCTCGGCACGTCGCGCGTGACCGTCAACGCCAGGCGGCAGAGTGGGCAGGTGCTCGGCATCGATGGCGCCAAACGCGGTTTCCGCTTTCCTGTCTGGCAACTCGACAAGGACGGTCGTCCCTTCGGCGCATTGCCGGCGCTGCATGCCATGTTGGGCAACAGTGCCTGGGCCGTCTATCGATTTCTGGTGTCGCGCCATGGCGCCCTCGATGGCCGGACCGGCCTTCGAGCCCTTCAGCAAGGCGATGACGCCTCGGTTTTGGCCGCGGCGGAAGGCATGGCCAGGGGCGATTTCGACTGAATGCCCGGCGTTCCACCTCCACCCGATTTCGGGCGCGCAAAGCTCGAAATCGAGACCGTACCGCGGGGTCGGACGTTCGGCCGGATCTACTGGAGTCCCTATCCCGATCCGTTGGGATACGGGAAGTCGCCGAGCCGGTTCAGCGATCCTCGACGCCGTGTTGACGCCAACCGGTTTGGCGTTCTTTACCTCGGCGACTCCCTGAAGGTGTGCTTCCTCGAGACCGTGCTCCGCGACCGCCGCGAAGGAATCCTTGACGATCTTCCAATAGAGGAGGTGGAGTTGACCCGACGGCGATATGCGGAGATCGCGACCACGACAGACCTACGCCTGGTCGATCTCAGAGCCGACAATGCCGTCAGGATGGGTGTTCCGACCGATGTCGTTCGGGCACAGCGCCAGAACCTGGCACGCCGGTGGTCACTGGCGTTTCACGAGCACCCATCTCAGTCCGACGGGATCATTTATCCCTCGCGCCTCAATGAGGCGACCAATCTTGCCATTTACGATCGCGCGGTACCGAAGCTTCAGGCGAAGCGTGTTGTGACCCTTCTCGGCGCGCGAGGGCTGGCTCAGGTCCTGGAGGATTTCAGGGTGGGGTTGGTGTGAAGATGCAGCTCGTATCCGTATCGCTTGGCGAAGATGGCTGTAGCGCCAGAACCCAAGGCGGACATGACGACCTGGTTGTTGCCAGCTCTCGGTGATATCGATAACATTATCGAAGTCGATCCGATTCTAAGAGGTGGTGCATGAACGCGGCCGGACGCCAGATAAACCTCGTGCCCAAGTGTCTGGCGCTCCGCCTTGATCAGACCGGCGCGGCCGGCCGGTAGAGAGCGCTGATGGCCAAGGCAGCCTCATCGAGACCGGGCGAGAGCCACGCCCCGACGATGGTCGACGTGGCGCGGCGGGCAGGTGTGTCCACCATGACGGTTTCACGCGCCCTGAAAGAGGGCAGCCTCGTTTCCAAGGCGACGCGGGAAAAGATCATGGTCGCGGTCAACGACCTCGGCTACGTGCTCGACCAATCGGCCGGCAGCCTGTCCTCGCGCAAGACTGGATTTGTTGCCGCGATGGTTCCATCACTCAACAATTCCAACTTCGCCGATACGGCGCGCGGCATAACGGATGAACTGGAGAGCACGGGACTCCAGCTTCTGCTCGGCTACACCGACTATACGGTCGAGAAGGAGGAAAAGCTGATCGAAGCGATGCTCCGTCGGCGGCCCGAAGGCATCATTCTGACCGGCGGCGCCCATACGGAGCGCGCCCGCCGGCTTCTTAAAAACGCGGGCATCCCTGTAGTCGAAACCTGGGAGTTGCCGGCGAAACCCATCGATCAGGTGGTCGGATTCTCCAACGAAGAGGCGATGGGGCTTCTCGTCAAGACGCTGGCCAGAAAAGGCTACAATAAATTCGGTTACATCGGTGGCACGACCTCGCGCGACACGCGCGGCAGCCAACGGCGCGAAGGCTTTGTCAGAGCCATTGAGGAGCTCGGCCTGCCAACCGGGCGCCTCGTTTCCTTTGGCGTGCCGCCGATATCCATCGAGCAGGGAGGCCAGGCCGTCGTCAGCATGCTGGAGCGCTGGCCGGACACGCAAGCCGTACTCTGCGTTTCGGACCTTTCGGCCTTCGGCGCACTGATGGAATGCAAGCGCCGGGGCATGCGGATCCCGCAGGACATCGCCATTGCCGGCTTCGGCGACTACGAGGTAGCCGCCTTTTGCCATCCCGGCATCACCACCGTGAATGTCGACTGCTACGGCATCGGGCAACAGGCCGCCCGCAGATTGATCCAGGTGATCCGAGGCGACGAGAAACGACACGGCGAAGAAATCGTGCTCACCGGCTATCGCGTCGTCGAGCGCGAAAGCACCTGAGTTCCTGCATCGATTCAAACGCAGCGAATGCAGCCCAATAGCGATGTTTCGCAAGACCATCACCCTCACGCATGACGGTGCTTTGAAAGCCGTTGCAGCCGGAGCAGCGCGCCGTCACGATGGGCGTGCCGCAATGTCTCATGGTCGTCGATGCGAGCGGCGAAGTCCTCGCCAGCCTGCGCATGGATGGCGCGCGGTTCCTCAGCATGCGTACGGCGCAGGCGAAGGCGCGCACCGCAGCGTCAATAAATGCCGCTACTGGCGGCATGGCGTTCGAAGCGGCGCACTCAGCCGGTATCGCTTCGCAGGGCGGCGTGACCAATTTGCCTGGGGGGTTGCCGATCCGCTTCGGCGGACGCCTTGCGGGCGGCATCGGCGTCGGTTCGGGAACCGGCGAGCAGGATTTCGATGTGGCACACGCCGCCTTGGCGGCGGTTGGCGCCGACGTGATTTAATGCGATATGCCGATGCGCCTCCAGCGCAACCGAAGGATCTTCAGAACGCGATCTGAACCTTCATGGATTTGTTTCGGTCACCGGCGATGTCGAAAGCCGCGACCGCCTCGTCGAGAGCATAGATGCCCGTCAGTAGCGGTTTGACATCCACCCGGCGGCGATTGATCAGGTCGACGGCGAGCGCAAACTCCTCGTGGAAACGGAAAGTGCCCCGCATCTCGATCTCTTTCGCGACGATGAGGTTCTGCGGGATTGACAGATCGCCGCCGAGACCGAGCTGCACGAGCACTCCGCGCGGCTTCAGGACATCGAGCCCTGCACGTACCGCGCGCTCATTGCCAGAGGCCTCGAACATTATGTCGAAACTACCCTTGTCGACATTATAGGCGGCGAGCTTTTCGCTATTTATCGCGACATTGATCGTACGGTCGGCACCGATCTCCAGGGCCTTCGCCAGCACGCCCTCCATGACATCGGTGGCGACGATTTCGCGCGCACCGTGGGCTCGTGCGGCGAGGATGCAAAGCGCGCCGATCGGCCCGCAGCCGGTGACCAGAACCCGCTTGCCGAGCAGCGAGCCGGCGCGGTTCATGGCATGCAGCGTCACCGCGAAGGGCTCCGCAAACGCGGCTTCGTTGATGGAGATGTGGTCGGCTATTCTGTGGCACTGCCACGCCTCGGCGACCAGGCGCTGGCGGAACGCCCCCTGTATGTGCGGCATCGGCATGGCGCTGCCATAGAAGCGCATGTTGAGGCACTGGTTCTGCATGCCTTGCAGGCAGTAGCGACAGGCATTGCAGGGCCGGCTGGGCGAGATCGCCACGCGATCGCCGACCGCAAGTGTGGAGATGCCGTCGCCGAGGGCCCGCACCGTGCCCGCAACCTCGTGGCCAAGAATCATGGGTTCACGAAGGCGGATCGCGCCGAAGCCGCCATGGTTGTAATAATGCAGGTCCGAGCCGCAGATGCCGCCAGCCTCGACCGCGATCTCGACCTGTCCGGCGCCAGGGGAGCCCGGATCGGTCTCCTCGATCCGCAGGTCTTTTGCCGCGTGGATGACGATCGACTTCATGATGTGATCCCTTCTCAGACGACCGGTGTCAGCAAGGTCTGTCCGCCGAAATGGGCCGCGAGATTATCGCGAACGAGCTGACCCATGGCCTTGCGGGTCTCCACCGTGCCGCTGGCGTGGTGCGGTTGCAGCACGATGTTGGTAAGCTTCAGGAAGCGCTCGTCGATGGTTGGCTCGTTCCAGAACACGTCGAGCCCGGCACCCTTGATGGCACTGGATTCCAGGGCCGCGAGCAACGCGGTCTCGTCGATCGTGCTGCCGCGCGAAATATTTATGACGATACCGTCTGCTCCGAGCGCTGCCAGGATCGACGCATTAATCATGTGTTTTGTGCTTTCGCCGCCGGCGAGCGTTACGATCAGAAATTCGCTGTCGCGCGCCAGTTCGACCAGATCGCCGACAAAAGTATAAGGAAGATCGTCGCGCTTGCGGTTGTCGAAATAGGAAATCGTACAGTCGAATGCAGCGGCGCGCTTCGCCACCGCCGCACCGACGCGGCCCATGCCGACAATGCCCAGCCTTTTTCCACAGACACGCGTGACCAGCCCCATATTGCCCTTGCGCCAGCTTCCATCGCGTACATAGGCGTCGGCCTGCGGGATTTTTCGCGCCACGGCGAGCAGCAGCCCGATGCCGATATCGGCTACGTCCTCGGTTAGAACATCAGGTGTATTGGTGACACGAATGCCGTTCGCCCTGGCATAGGCAAGGTCGATGGCGTCGGTGCCCACGCCGTAGCAGGAAACGATTTCGAGCTGCGGCAGCTTTCCCATCAGCGCAGCACTTGCGCCAAGCTCGCCGCGCGTAGCTATGGCGCGGATCGCGCCGGCGTGGCTTGAGAGCAACGCGTCCTTGTCCTCGGACTGCCAAAGTTTGTGGACGCGATATTTCGCCTCAAGATCTGCCATGTCCCAATCCGGATAGGGACCTGTCATCAAAATGTCGGTCACGGCATCATCTCCTGTGCGGATTTATTTTTCCATTGACTATGTTATCGATAACATCCATGTCAATAGGGACTGGTGGCGCTGCGCTGCAAATCGTGGCCGCTCAGGAAACATTGCTCAGGAGGAGCATTTGGGCAGTTCATTGTTCGATTTGACCGGCATGCGGGCGCTGGTCACCGGCTCGGGACAGGGGATCGGCCTGGCGCTGGCCGAGGGGTTGGCGCAGCACGGCGCCGAAATCGTGCTCAACGGACGCAGCGCCGAAAAAATGAAAACGGCTGCGGATGCACTGACAGCGAAGGGACACAAGGTCCATAGCGCCGTCTTCGACGTCACCGATCATGCTGCGGTGGCGAACGGCGTCGCCGATATCGAGGCGACGATCGGCGCCATCGATATCCTTATCAACAATGCCGGCATGCAGTTCCGAATGCCGCTCGAGGATTTCCCCGCCGACAAATGGGAGGAACTCTTGCGCACCAACATCTCCAGCGTGTTCTTCGTGGGACAAGCGGTGGCGCGGCACATGATCCCGCGGCGGCGCGGCAAGATCATCAATATCGCCTCGGTGCAAAGCGAACTGGCACGGACGAACATCGCGCCCTATACGGCCACGAAAGGCGCTGTGCGCAACCTGACGCGCGGAATGTGTGCCGATTGGGCGAAGCATGGCTTGCAGATCAATTCCATTGCGCCGGGTTACTTCAAGACGCCGCTCAACCAGGCGCTGGTCGACAATCCCGAGTTTTCAGCCTGGCTGACCAACCGCACACCGGCGGGTCGTTGGGGCGATGTCGGCGAACTGGTCGGCGCGGCGATCTTTCTGGCTGGACGGGCCTCATCCTTTGTCAATGGACACACGCTCTATGTCGATGGCGGCATCACAACCTGCCTCTGAGTCCTGGTCCATCGTCGTAATGGGTGTCAGCGGCTGCGGCAAGACCAGCATTGGCATCGCGATCGCGGCTCGTCTAGGGCTCGCTTTTGTCGAAGGCGACGCGCTGCACCCGCGCGGGAATGTCGAGAAAATGTCGGCGGGCATACCGCTGACCGACGAGGATCGTTGGCCTTGGCTGGACCTGTTGGGCGCAGCCTTGCGCCATGCACATGAGCAAGGACGCGGGCTCGTCGCGAGTTGCTCGGCGCTGAAGAAATCCTATCGCGATCGCCTTCGCCATGGTGCTATCGGGCCGGTGCTTTTCGTATTTTTGAACGGTTCACGTGCGGTGCTGCAAGCCAGGCTCGCCGAGCGCCGCGGCCACTTCTTCCCGCCGGCGCTGCTCGACAGCCAGTTCGCTACGCTGGAGCATCCCGGCGAAGAACCGCTGGTGGTCACAGTGGACATCGACGCGCCTGTCGACACGATTGCCGATAAAGTGTTGCAGGGTCTTGGTGCATTTGGGGTCGGCCCTGCCAGATCAAAGAGAGGCACGTTGAAATGACGCAACCAACAAAAGTCGCCGTTGTCGGTGCCGGCATCATGGGGTCGGCGATAGCCACCCGCCTGATCGAGACTGGGCAAGCCGTAACGGTATTCGATCTGGACAAGGCCAAGGTCGCCGCCCTGACCGCCAAGGGTGCGGCTGCCGCCGCATCGGTTGCCGAAGCAACGCGGGCGAGCAGCTTCGTCATCCTCAGTCTCAACCATGCCGATATCGTGCGTTCGGTGGTGTTCGGGGACGCCGGTGTTGCGGCCGCTGCGTCGCCCGAAAAGCTGCTGATCGACATGTCGTCTATCGATCCGGCCGACACCGCTGGGATGGCCGGGAAGCTGTCTGCCGAGACCGGCATGAAATGGCTCGACTGCCCGCTTTCGGGCGGCGTTCCCGGCGCGCTGGCCGGCAGGCTGACCGTCATGGCGGGTGGCGAGGCTGAAGACTTCGAACAGGCGCGCACGGTGATGCGGCATCTCTGCACCAACTACACACTGATGGGGCCGAGTGGGGCAGGGCAGACGACAAAGCTGATCAACCAGCTGTTCTGCGCCGTACTGTTCCAGGCTGTCGCCGAAGCCGTGAAGCTTGCCGAAGCCGGCGGCGTAGACCCGAAGGCAATCCCCGCGGCACTCAAGGGCGGGCGGGCCGATTCCAGCATCATGCAGGAATTCATGGCAAAATTCGCTGCCCGGGATTTTTCGGCCACCGGCCGCATCGACAACATGCTGAAGGATCTGGATTCGCTGCAGGCCTTCGCGCTGAAAACCAAGACGCCGATGCCGATGACCGGGCAGGTGGTCGAGATCCATCGCCTGCTCTGCGCCGCTGGATTGGGGCCGAACGATTCGGCCGAGATGATGCGTCTGCTCGACGGCAAGACCAGCTGATCCGATGGCCTTATTCTTTGATGCTTGACGCCTAGAAATGTTATCGATAACATAATTTGGGCGATCTCGGGAGGAACCGATTGTGACCGAGCAAAAACTGATCGAGTTCAAGGCAATTACGAAGGAGTTCGGCGGCACCCGCGCGCTCTCCGACGTGACGCTTGATCTGCACAAGGGCGAGATCCTGGCGCTGCTCGGCGAGAATGGCGCCGGCAAGTCGACGCTGATCAAGACGCTCGCCGGCATCTATCGGCCGGATGGCGGCCAAATCCTGTTTCGCGGCGAGCCCTACCATCATCGCCCGCCGCGGCCGAACCAGCGCCAGCCCGTCGCCTTCATTCACCAGGATCTCGGTCTTATCGAATGGATGACGGTCGGCGAGAATGTCGGTCTGGCCCAAGGCTTCTCGCTGCGCTCCGGGCTCATCGACTGGCGATCGACCGAGGCGAGGGCGCATGAGGCGTTAAAGCTGGTCGGCTGTGACTTCGACCCGACGACACGCGTTCAGGATCTGACGCGTACAGAAAAATCGCTGGTCGCCATCGCTCGCGCCTTGGCTACCGAGGCCGATGTGCTGGTGCTCGATGAGCCGACCGCCAGCCTTCCCGCCGACGAGGTCGAGCGGCTGTTCGACGCCATCCGTCCGCTCAAGCAGCGCGGCGTCGGCATGATCTATGTCTCGCACCGCCTGGATGAAATTTTCCGCATCGCCGATCGCGTCGCCGTGCTGCGCGACGGCAGGCTGGTCGGCGAGAAGAAGGTCGCCGACACAAAACCGGACGAACTGGTCGAGATGATCGTCGGCCGTCCGGTCAGCCAGGTTTTCAGCAAGGCTCAAACGCAGGCCGGCGAGACGATCTGCGCCGTGCGCGACCTGGTCTGCGCCGGTGCCGGCCCGGTGTCTTTCGACGTGCGCAAGGGTGAGTTGCTCGGCCTGGTCGGCCTGCGCGGCGCCGGGCAGGAACTGGTTGGCCGGGCGCTGTTTGGCTGCCAGGCCTTTTCCGGCACGGTGACGATCCGCGGGGCTGCGCCGGACCTGTCCAGCCCGATCGCGGCGATGTCGTCCGGCATCGGCCTGATCGCGCGTGACAGGACCGAAGAATCAATCGCTGGATCCTTGTCGATCCGTGAGAACAGTTTCCTCAATCCCGGCGCCGGCAAGCGCGGCCTGTTTTCCTTCCTTGCGCCTCACAAGGAGGCTGCGCTGGCGCAGGCGATCGGCAGTTCCGTCGGGCTGCGCCCCAACGATCCGAACCTGCCGATAGAGGCGCTGTCGGGTGGCAACCAGCAAAAGGTGGTCGTCGGGCGCTGGCTGCACACCGGGCGTACGTTGCTGATCGCCGAGGATCCGACGGCCGGCGTCGATGTCGGCGCCAAGGCTGAGGTCTACCGGCTGATCGGCCGCGCGCTTGAAGCCGGCCTCGCCGTCGTCGTGGTGTCGACCGATTTCGAGGAGATTGCCCACATCTGCCACCGCGCTTTGGTGTTTTCGCGAGGACAGATCGTTCGCGAACTCACCGGCAAAGACCTCACCACATCCGCCGTGATCACCGCGGCATCGGTTTCCGAAGCCGCCTGATCTTTCTGGGAGCGAACTCATGCAATCGATCGAATCCAGCGCCCTCGAACCGACCCGCGGCGAGATGGCTGATTTGTCCATGGGGCAGAAGGTCATCCGGCTGCTGCCGGTCTACGGGCTGGTTATCCTGACGGTGTTGCTGATCCTGTTGTTTTCGATCCTGCTGCCGAACACGTTCCCGACGCTGCTTAACCTGCGCTCGATCATCTCCGACAAGGCGATTATTGCGCTGTTGTCGCTGGCGGCGATGATCCCGATGGCGTCGGGACGCATCGACCTCACCGTCGGCTACGGCATTGTGCTGTGGCACATCCTGGCCATCAGTCTGCAGACCATGTTCGGCATTCCGTGGCCGCTGGCAGTGATGATAGTGCTGGTTCTCGGCGCCGCGACCGGCTTCCTCAACGGCCTGCTGGTCGAAGTCGCCCGCATCGACTCTTTCATCGCCACGCTGGGCACCGGCACCGTGCTCTATTCCTTGGCGCTTTGGCACACTGGCGGCCGGCAGGTTGTCGGCGTGTTGCCCAACGGCTTCTACGCGCTCAACGGCACGATGGTGTTCGGGCTGCCGATCACCGGCCTCTACGTGCTTGGCATCGCCGTCGCACTGTGGATCATTCTCGAATATCTGCCGATCGGCCGCTACGTTTATGCCATCGGCGCCAACCCGAAGGCGGCTGCTCTCAATGGCATTCCGGTGCGCCGCTTCGTCATTGGGGCGTTCATCTCCTCGGGCTTCCTGACGGCGCTGACAGGAGTGTTGCTCGCCTCCAAGCTTCGCATTGGCCAAGCCAGCGTCGGACTGGAGTATCTGCTGCCGGCTCTCGTCGGCGCCTTTCTCGGCTCGACCACGATCAAGCCTGGACGAGTCAACGTCTGGGGCACGATGACGGGCGTCATCATCCTGGCGGTCGGCATTTCCGGCATCCAGCAGTTCGGCGGCTCGTTCTTCGTCGAGCCATTGTTCAACGGCGTCACGCTGCTCGTCGCCATAGGCATTGCCGGCTACGCCCAGCGCAAGCGCGGCGCAGCGCAAAGAAACAGGACCAAGACCGTCGCGCAGCCCTCGAAGTGACAAATCGAGCCAAACCCGTGGATCATGGAATGAACGACTACGAGGTTCTCGACGATCGGTTCGGCAAGCTGATGATCGGGCATGCCAAGCTCGAACTTCTATGGAGCGGTAGCCGTTGGGCGGAAGGACCGGTGTATGTCCCCGCCGCAAGGCATTTGCTGTGGTCGGACATCCCGAACGATCGGCTGCTGCGCTACGACGAAAGCGATGGTTCCGTCAGCATCTTCGAGGCCCATTGTAACTACCAGAACGGCCACACACTCGATCGCGAAGGCCGCGTCGTTGCTTGCGAGCATGGCGGGCGCCGTGTCTCCCGGCTCGAGCATGACGGGCGTTGGCAGACGCTTGTCGAAACCGTTGCAGGCAAGCGGTTCAATTCACCCAATGACGTGGTGGTCAAATCCGACGGTACGATCTGGTTCACCGACCCGGTCTACGGCATCGAAAGCCACTACGAGGGCAAGATCGCCAGAGCGGAGGTCGGCGGCTCCCATGTCTACCGGTTCGACGAGCTTTCGGGTGAGGTGAGCGCCGTTGTCACCGACATGGTGCAGCCGAACGGCCTGGCTTTTTCGCCCGACGAGACGATCCTCTACGTGTCGGACAGCGGTGCCAGCCATGTGCCCGGCCTGCCGCGCGCGATCAAGGCCTATGACCTTGCCGCCGATGGCCGGTCGGCGCGCGCAGGCGGCATCTTCGCCGAGTGCGGGGCAGGCCTCTTCGATGGTTTTCGCGTCGATCGCGACGGCAACATCTGGGCCTCCAGCGCCGACTCGGTGCGCGTCCATGCGCCGGACGGAACCCTGATCGGCCGTATCCTGGTTCCCGAGCTCGTTTCCAATGTCTGTTTCGGCGGTCCCAAGCGCAACCGCCTCTACATCACTGCGCAGACATCCCTTTACTCCATCTACGTCAACGCACATCCGGCCGGCGTTGGTCCGGTGGCGGGCGACATCAGCCGGTGACATGTCGTCAACTCCAATCGAAAGCCGAGTTTTGAAAGACCATGCAATTTCTTGAAACCAAGGGAGGTACCAACATGCAACGCAGAACATTCCTGAAATCATCCGTCGCCTTGATGGCCATGACAATCGCTGCTCCTGTCCTGTTCGCCGGCCAGGCACGGGCGGACGCCACAGCCGACGCCATGGCGGTGGTCCAGAAATATGCGCAGAAGGTCACGGCCTGGGATGGCCCGACCACCGGTCCGAAGGCGCAGCAAGGCAAGACGATCGTCGTGCTCGCCGGCGACCTCAAGAACGGCGGCATCCTGGGCGTCACCAACGGCGTCGAGGAAGCAGCCAAGGCGATCGGCTGGGACGTCAAGGTGATTGACGGCGCCGGCTCGATCGGCGGCCGCACCGCTGCCTTCGGCCAAGCCATGGCGTTGAAGCCGAATGGCATCGTCATCAACGGTTTTGACGCGGTCGAGCAGGCGCCGGCGCTGGAACAGGCCAAGGCCGCAGGTATCCCGTTGGTCTCCTGGCATGCCGGACCGGTGATCGGGCCCGACGAGAAAAGCGGCGTGTTCGCCAACGTGTCGACGGATGCCATGCAAGTCTCCACGGCCGCGGCCGACTGGGCCTACGCCGATGCCAAGGGCAAGCCCGGCGTCGTCATCTTCACCGATTCGACCTATGCCATCGCCATCGCCAAAGCCGACAAGATGAAGGCGGAGATCGAGCGGCTGGGCGGCAAGGTGCTCGAATATGTCGACACGCCGATCGCCGAGACTTCGCAGCGCATGCCGCAGCTGACCACTTCGCTGCTGCAGAAATACGGCGATGCCTGGACGCATTCGCTGGCGATCAACGATCTCTATTTCGACTTCATGGGACCCTCACTTGCCGCCGCCGGCAAAGCCGGTACCGACGCGCCGATCAATGTCGCCGCCGGCGACGGTTCGGAATCGGCCTATCAGCGCATTCGCGCCGGTCAGTTCCAGAAGGTGACCGTCGCCGAACCGCTCAACTTGCAGGGCTGGCAATTGGTCGACGAGCTGAACCGCGCCATCGCTGGAGAAAAATGGTCGGGCTATCTGTCGCCGCTGCATGTGGTGACGGCCGACAATGTCGAGTTCGACGGTGGGCCGAATAACGCATTCGACCCCGGCAATGGCTACCGCGACGCATACAAGAAGATCTGGGGCAAATAGGAGCCCGGCGATGCGGGCGCAATACGCGATGCGCCCGCATCGCATTCGCACGACAAATCCACGAATTGCACCGCGACCTGCCCTTGCCGCCCGGCGGCCATCCCAGCGCAGAAAATCAGGAAACCCTCGCCATGATCATTCGCTACGCCCTGTTCGAAGGCGAAATCCACCCCGGACGCGAGAGCGAATTCCGGCGCTTTGTCAGGGAAAGGCTAGTGCCGTTGTGGACGCAATTTCCTGGAGCCGAGGAGGTGCGCGTTCTGGATGGCACGGCACGGGATGAGGGCGCCCCCGTCTATGCCATGGCGCTCGCCATCCGTTATCCCGACATGGACGCCTGCAAGAAGGCGCTGCAGTCCGATGTTCGCTTTCAGAGCCGCGATGTGACTGGAGAGCTGCTCAAGATGTTCACCGGCCGTGTGCATCACCATGTTTTCGAAGCGAACGAGTTTCCAACCGCTCGATAGGATGATCAAAAAAGCGCCACACGACAATCGCCGACGCACGTCCAAAGACGGACGTCCCCTGGTTCTCGGTCTAATTCAGAAAGCAGTCAGTTGTTGGGACTCGAAAAAGAGGAGTGAGAAGGCGGGAAGCGGACTTGCAGCGGCTCGGAATGACTTCGCGCACAGTTGGTGAAGCGGACGTTCGGAACTGTTGCTAGTCACTTTGCGAGGATGGCCCTGCCCCAGTCCAGATGAACTCAAGATGGTCGCGGCGATGCCGCGTTCCGAAGGTCAGCGGCGAAGGATCTGCGGATGTCCCGTTCGCGGCTAACCGCTCAGGCAACTCCCGATACTTGAATCCATCGCGCGGAGGTAATACCGTATTTCCAAGTGTCCTTACAGAGGCTGCAATGACAACGACCGTAACCGCAAAAGGTCAGGTGACCATTCCCAAGCCCGTGCGCGATCTCTTGGGGATCGCACCGGGCAGCCAAGTGGATTTTCGCCGCGCCGCCGACGGCAGCGTGGTGTTGGTTCGTGCGGACGAAAAACGGCCGGCGAGCCGCTTTGCCAAGCTGCGCGGCCATGCCGGCAAGGGGCTGAGCACCGAGGCGATCATAGCTTTGACGCGCGGCGAAGCGTGACGCTGGTCGACACCAACGTTCTGCTCGATCCCGCGCGCTTCTGTAGCGATTGTGAGTCTCGCGAGCCATTTGCAGTGCCCGAGTCTCGCAGCTTGTGCCCGATCCACGAATTGACTATTTTGCATGACTACGAGTGAGCATCTGGCCTTGGTTCTGACGACAGTGAACGCGCCCTACAGCGAACAGCTCGACGGGGTGGCGCTGGCTCATTGTCTTTCGGATCTAGATCTGGCGAAGCAGTATCCTGGGCAGGTCAGTGCCTTCCTTGGAGAAGTGCCGGTCAAGCAGCAGATGGAGTTCGCCGCCGCGCACCAGATAGCGGTCGATGATCTGAAGGCTTTCGCGGCCCATTTCTCTGCCTGGTCCGGCGAGAGCTATCAACTCGCTGCCTGATGATCGAGGTCCATAGCCGTCGTCCGTCCGAATGGCGGCGGCTTTTCGCCATTGCTGCCGATCTGATCGACCAACTCCGGGAGAAGGCCGGAGGTTTTGAATTCGAATGGTCGTTTGGCGGCGGCACGGCGATGATGATCCAGATCAACCATCGCGAAAGCCACGACGTCGATATCTTCCTCGACGACCCTCAGCTACTCGGCTTCATTGACCCATCCAAGAGCCAACTGAGCTTCAGCACGGGCCCTGCCGCATATGACGGCGACGGGACGAGGTTTCAGAAATTCGCGTTCGAGGGCCTGGGCGAGATTGACTTCATCGTGGCCGGGGCCCGGCGTCCTCCGGGCATTTCCGGATCGTGTCGCTCGAACAAGGGAGCGGCTTGCAGAGCTGAATCCGGAGTTCGTCAGACGGACGATCGCACAGCTCATGATCATGCCAGACTACGAGGAGATGGCTGCTGATAGCCTTGCCATTGCAACAGCCCTGCTCGAAGAGGTGCTGTCGCCAGCGACATCATCCTGACCAACACCGGCAGCCGGCTTCGAGCGGGACCTTTTTGAGCCCAGACGCCTTGGTGAGGTTGGTCCGCAAGATGGGAGTCTTTGAGCGACCCCGAGGGGAAGGTCGTTCGCGCAGGACGAATTCACGCCGATGACCCTTTCGAGACCTTGCGGAGCCGAATTCTCTTTTTGGAAGTCGACATTAGCCGGAACCAGCATTCGCGCCGGCTTCTCCAAGCCGCCGATCAACGGCATGGAAGCGGCATGGCCCTAGCCTGCTTGGGCGTGGCGAACGTCCATACGGGGCGGTGCTGACGTTGCGACTTTGCGAAGCTGAAAGACTTCCGTCGCTTCGCCGCGCCCGCGCAACCTGTGCTTGCCCGCCGGGATCGTTTCGAACTTTTCGTCGAGCCGCGAAACAGTCTCGCCGGAAATCGCGATGGCGGTCGCGGTATCTGGTGCGAGCAACTTGCCGAGTTCCTGAAGCCGCTGGCTGATGTTCACGGTGTCGCCGACGATTGTGTAGTTCACGCGATCGGATGCGCCGATATTGCCGACGATGACGGAGCCCGTGTGGATGCCGATGCGGACGTGAAGCGGAGGCCGGCCTTCGCCAGCCGCTTCCAGATTGTCCTTGTCCAGCTCCTCGCGGATCGCCGCGGCGGCGCGGACGGCCGCGGCGGCATGGCCCTTCAGACGATCCGGCGCGCCGAAGAACGCCAGCATGCCGTCGCCCAGGAACTTGTCGACAGTACCGCCATGTGCATCGACCGCGCCGCACAGGATCGCGAAGTGGTGGTTCAGCAGCCTGGCCGCGGCTGCGGCGTCCATCTGCTCCGACAGCGTGGTGAACCCGACGATGTCGGTAAACATGACGGTGACGACCGCTTCGCGCGGTTCGGCGATGCCGATCTCTCCGGTGCGCACCAGCTTGGCCACCAGCGAGCGCGGAATATAGGTCGAGAATGCACGCAGACCGATCAGCATGGCGTTGAAGGCCGAAGCCTGGTTGTCCAACTCCAGAACCCTGCTGCGCGGCAGCGGAGTCACGCCGTCGAGATCGAAATCGGCAACGCGCATGGCCTGGCCGGCGATCGCCTGGATCGGTCGCGACAGGCGGCTGCCAAGCAGGATCGCGACGATGACCGCCACGGCCATCGCCCCAAGACCGAGCAGGGCCGATCCCAACACGCGCTCGATCTCCTTGCTGATCTGACTGGTCTCGAAATACGCGCCGAGCGTCCAGGGCTCGTTGCCATAGCCTGCGATCTTGCGGGTGATGGCGATGTAGGTGGCGTCGCCGCTCCACTCGGACGCATTGTCCACGCTGCGGTCGATCTCGGCGATTTCTATGTCGCGGGCGCGGCGCGTGTCGAAATCCCGCTCTACCTTCCGCGCGCTATAGGCGGTCAATACCGGATCGCCATACGTGGCCAGCGGCGTCAGCGGCAGGACGCCGTTCTTCAGAGCGTCGGGATCGGCCAGCCTTTGGTCGGCGAGCACGCGGTCTTCGCCGTCGAGAATGAAGGCATGCGTGCCAAATCGCGATGATAGCTCCCGCGTGATATCGGACAGTTTCTGCAATTCGACCGCCGCGATCACCCAGGCCTGCGTCACGCCATCACGTGCCAGCGGCACTGAGACATGCGCGTACAGGCCGAACTCGTTGGCTACGAATGCCCCCCATTGCCTGCCGCCGACCCGTCTGCGTTGTTCGAGGGCGGCGCGGACTTGGGGCGACTTCTCGGGCTTGGCCGGAAAATGCTCGATGGCGCCCGTTGCAACGTTGTTTTCGACTGAGCGCGCGGCGCCACGGCAGACCAGGTCGGGGGTGCAGATCAGCATCGCCTCGACCCCCGAGGCGGTAGCCAGAGCACCGGCAACGGCTGCAGACATCGCCTCGTCGTCGATCTGGAACTCGCCCTGGGCATACAGCTGCGCGATGCCGTCGACCGCGTTCTCGGCGTCCCCCATCTCTGCGCGCAGCGAGTCCTCCATCGCATCGATCAGGAGTGTCGACTGGGCGCCGAGCAAGTCGAACGTGTTGCGAAAATTGGCGCCGACCGACAACGCGAGCACGCCCCCGACCGACAGGAATATGAGGCTGCCAAAACTCAACGCCATGATGACCGCAATAGGGATGCGACGCCGCTTCTTTTCGGGGCGGGCCAGACGCACTGGTTGTGCGGACGTGCTCATGCAACAAGTGTCGCAATGCGCCACCGAATTGCAAGCCCCGTGACGGCTTTAAAGAGGGCGCGCCCCGAATGCACGAGCCTCCTTGCTTCCGTGCCTAGTGCATCAGCCGAATGTCCACTTCGGAATGTGTCTCTCAATTTCTGCTCATGGCGCGCCCGTTCCGGTTCAAATCGATCGCAGCAATGTGAGGCTTCCACCCAACCGTTGCTCATCCATGGCAGCCGCAATGAACGGCTATTCACAAAGCGGACCTTTGGTGAGGACAGAAATTGCCGCTTGCCCCGATGCAGCCATGAAAGGAGAGTCCATGTCAGGACGCACATCAGATCAGGATGGTGCAAGGAGGCTCGGCGGACCCCGACACCTCGACTACGACTACACGGCGGTGCAATTGCGGTGCGACTACGATCCGCGCCACGCAAGCCTCCCAAGCCGCTGGCTATTGTCATTGCATTTTGGCTGGCGGCAGATCGAGCCATAGCAAATCCGCCTCCAGCTCGCGCCAGTCCTTGCTATGTGCGCGGCTTGATAATTGATGCTAATTCCAACGGAACCATAAACTGCCCCAACATACAATTTCGCTAAAATGCCCCGGAACCTATTGCTGCTCTGCGTCTTGAGTCGCCGTCGGAGGGTGCATGCGTAACGCCACAGACGGGCTTTCTTTCATTGAGTTCCAGTCGCCGACGCTGGTCGAGAATGCGCCCGAGGGCGGTGAATGGCTTCATGAGATCAAGTACGACGGCTACCGCACCGAACTGATCATTGAGGGCGGCAAAGCGAGAGCCTTCACGCGCCGTGGCTACGACTGGTCGCACCGATACCGACGAATTGTTCAAGCGGCGGCGGGCTTGCCGGTGAAGTCGGCGATCATCGACGGGGAGGCTGTCGTTCTCGGCGACACTGGCCTGCCGGACTACCAAGCGTTGGAACGGGAGTTGGGCAACCCAGATTCGCCGAGGCTCATCTTCTACGCATTCGACCTGCTGCACCTCAACGGGCGCGATCTGCGGCAGCAGCCGCTGGTAAGGCGTAAGGCAGCCCTAGAGAAGCTGCTGAAGAACTCAGCCCCGACATTGACCTACGCCGAACATCTGGAGTTGGGCGGCACGGACGTGTTTGAACATGCCTGCCGTATGGGGTTGGAGGGCATCGTCTCCAAGCGCACCGATGCCACCTACCGCTCAGGGGTCCAGACCAGTTGGCTCAAGGTGAAGTGCATCAAGAGCGACACTTTCCCCATCGTGGCATTTGTCGAGAAGCTGGGCGCTCACCCGCGCCGCATCGCATCCCTCTACATCGGTCGCCGCGAGGGCGACCGACTGCTCTATGCCGGGAAGGCCCGCAGCGGCTACACCTTGAGCGTTGCTCAAGTGGTTCGAGAGCGGCTCGACCCGCTGATCATCAGCAAGTCGCCTCTGTCAGAGCCCATCGTGAAGCCGAAGGCGACGTGGGTCAGACCAGAGGTGCTGGCCGAGGTACAGTTCAGCGGCGTCACTGATCGCGGCGTGTTGCGCGAGGCAGTATTCAAGGGTCTGCGAGAAGACCTGGTGGCGATCCCGGCCAAGCCTCCGGCGCCCTCAAAGCGACGTGGGCCAGCCCAGGAACATGGCATTCCCAGGGAGAACATCCTGCAATTGCTGCCCGACGCGGTCTCGCCCTCCAAGGAAGAGCTTGCGCGCTACTGGCAGAGGGTTGCCGATTACGCACTTGTCCATCTCGGCCACCGACCGCTGAAGCTGGTCCGCCATGCTCTCGGGGCAACCTTCTACCACAAGGCCGCGCTGCCGAAGATCCCCGCAGCAGTGCATCAGTTGCGCGTTCAAAAGCGCGATGGTGGCGAAGGTGTGCGCGTATGGGTGGACGACCTTGCCGGCTTGCTGGGGCTGGTCGAGATGGATGCGGTAGAGCTGCATCCCTGGAACGCTACTGTTGACGACATCGAACATGCCGACCGGGTTGTTCTGGACCTTGATCCGGGCGAGGGGGTCGAGTGGGACAAAGTGATCGAGACCGCGCTAACGCTCCGCGACATCATGGAAGCGGAAGGTCTGCAGAGCTGGCCGAAGGTGACGGGCGGCAAGGGAATTCACCTGATGGCCCCACTTGAGACGAAGATCACGCACGACAATGCCCGGCTCCTTGCCCGATCGTTCGCCAAGCGCCTCGCTGAAGCCCATCCTGATCGCTATCTGCTCTCCGCCGCGCCTGCAGCCCGAAAGGGCCGCATCTTCATCGACTACCTTCGCAATGGGCGCGGCAACACGGCGGTCGGCGCCTTCTCCCCACGAGCGCGACCCGGCTTCCCAATCGCCCGTCCCGTGACCTGGAGCCAGGTGGAGGCAGCCATCCGTCCGGATGCGTTCACCATTGACCGTCCGTTTAGGGCGGCTGCCAGAAAAGCAGCGTGAGCAATCTCGCAGCGCATTCTATAGCAGTGGGCGAAGACGCCCAGCGATTCCGCCGAACATTCGATCATGTCAACTACTTGCCGGACGGGTCGATCTCTATCCAGGCGGGCACATGATCACTCGGCTTTTCCCAGCCTCGCAGGTCAGCATCCACGCCCGCGTCACGTAACCTGTTCGAAAGTGATGGGCTGACGAGAAGGTGGTCCATCCGCAGGCCGGAATTCGGATCATAACCGCCTCGGTAGGAGAAGTTCCAGTACGTGTAGATGCCTTTCTCCGGATGAATGCAGCGGACGGCATCCATCCAGCCATTGTCTAGCATTTCGGCGTAGGCCTGCCTGCTCTCCGGAAAGTAGACTGCGTCGCCCATCCAACGTCTCGGCACCACGGCATCGATCGGCGTTGGCACGACGTTGTAGTCGCCGCACAGAACGCTTGTGATCCCCTCCTTGAGCAGTAGCTGGCCGTAGCTGATCAGACGGTCGAACCAGTGGAGCTTATAGTCGAATTTCGGGCCGGGCGCTGGATTGCCGTTGGGCAGGTAGATGCACCCCACGACGATCCCATCCACCTCTGCCTCGATATACCGGCTGTGAGTATCGTCAGGGTCACCCGGCAGGCCGCGTCGACGCTCCAGGGGCTCCTTTCCCCGTGCGAGTATAGCTACACCGTTGTAGGACTTTTGCCCGTGCCAGATCGCGCCATAACCGGCGTTCCTGACGGCTTCCGCGGGAAATTTCTCATCCGAAGTCTTCAGTTCTTGAAGGCACACGATGTCATAGTCGGTCTGACCCAGCCACTTGATGAGCAAGGGCAGGCGACCGTTCACGCCGTTGACGTTAAAGGTTGCGATACGGGTCATCCGAAGTTCTCAACAACCCTCGGCGATTTGAGCATGGAAG
The DNA here is from genome assembly GCF_040322715.1 of Mesorhizobium sp. M0106. Classification (NCBI taxonomy): domain Bacteria; kingdom Pseudomonadati; phylum Pseudomonadota; class Alphaproteobacteria; order Hyphomicrobiales; family Phyllobacteriaceae; genus Mesorhizobium; species Mesorhizobium sp. M0106. Next base: position 72,055 of record NZ_JAMYUA010000013.1, read on the forward strand.
GCTCAGATGTTGATGCTTGCATCATGGCGGCAAAGGGAGTGTCGGCCGAATTGAGAAACTGACCCCCTGACGAAATGAAGAACTGCCCCCCCCTCGGTTATGAGAGGAGGCATGGATGACGATTGGGATTTCGGCGATTCCTGCATTGTCGAGAACGATGCAGGGAGAGGAGATGCTTGAGCCTGAAGAGGTGGCAGCGATGCTGCGGCTGCATGAGCTTGGCTGGGGGCGAAGCGACTGGCGAAGGAATCCGATATGGCCGAGCCACAGATCTCAATTCTTAGCGGCAAGGCGGGCGATCTTGCGAAGGGTTGAACCGAAGCACGGCTCGATCTTGTGGACCACATCGGCCATGGGTCTTGTCCGACCGGACCCGCAGCATGTGCTGGACGGCGTCCTTGCCCTGCCCGGCAGGTCGGCCGACTTCGTCGCTCGTCGTGCGAAAGACGTCCGCAATCGTGCGCGGAGCGAAGAAGCCATTGTCGGAGTACTGGGACCAGTGCCATTCTCACTGCCTAATCACAAAATGCCTCATAACCTGACGAGATATAGCGTCAAAATGGCATATCTTTGAGAGAAGAAGCTGATAATGGGGAATAATAAGCCGTGACCATGCGGTGTTTAGCTGGTCTATTCACCGCAGAAATTGCGGCAAATGATCTTGCATATGCCGTTTGTCGCTCGGCACTGGCCAAGTCCATCGGGCTCAAGGTGAGGCCGGCGCGCGCTGGTGAGCCACCGCATCAGTCCGTGACGGATTGATCAAGCGCGCGAAAAGGGCGCTGGCCTTCGAGTGGTAGCGCGAAACCTGAACAGCCTCTGCGCAGACATCTCAATGAAGGCAAGCACATCAGCCAGGCTGCTGTATTGCGGCAAGCTTCCAGTCACCGCCGTTCTGCCGCGTAAAGGTCCACAGTTCGGCCGTCTCCGTCGGCTGATCGGCCTGGCCCTCAACGATCTTGCCGCTGATGCGGTCGCGGGTCACGTCGCGAGACTCATAGCGCAAAGCAGCCGTCGCGTAGTCGCGATCACCCTCCCGCCAACTTTCCGCAATATCGGCCTCCAGCAGGCTGACGTCCGACACGTCGTTCCTGAGCCCCTTTTTGGCATTGTCGGCAAGTTCCTCGGACAGATAGGACACCATCTCGGGCGTCACCACCCGGCGCAATGCAGCATGGTCCTCGCGCCCGAATGCTTCCTGAACTTCCGTCAGCCGGTGCTGGAACGTGTCCAGATCGGTTTGGGTGAGAGTGATCTCATCGGAAGCATTGTCTTGGTTCGTTCCGCCATATCCTGACCCAATGCCTGGAATGGGGAACGCTGCGGTGTTGCTCGGGTCAGGCCGGGCTGCAGCGCTTCGCCCAAAGGTCCCGGTGCCTCGCGAGGCACCGGCCATAGCGGGTGCCGGGTTTTGCGCCGCCTGCGAGCGGAAAAAGCGGATCGCCAGCATGATCGCGCCGCCGAACAGCAGTACTTGGAGCAAAAGACCCAACATGCCGGCCAAGCCGCCGAACCCATGGCCCAGAAGAACGCCGATCAAACCGCCGAGAAGCAGCCCACGCATCATCGATCCGCCGAGGCCGTTGAAAAACCCTGGACGCTGAAATGCCTGCGGCTGACGGGCCGCATTGTTCGCGGTCGCATTGGGCGACATCGAGCGCTCGACCGGTGCGGCCGGTTGCGGCGCAACTCTGGTCGGCGGGACCGGCTGGAAAGTGCGCATGCCGCGACTGCCGAAGCTGCCGCCACGGCGCGCATCGGCGTGATCCACAGCGACTATGGAAAATGCCAGGAACAACCCCGCAAACAAAACTGCAAACCGTCCCCAACGCGAAATCAGCATAGGCAAGTCCTCAAGTGACACTCTTTCCGCCCATATGGGGTGCGTCGATCGAAATATCAGTGAATCGTCCGCCGAGATATTTTCGGGCGGCATGGTCGGCCGCCCGCCGGTGTTCACGACGAGAATGCCTGCCCTACCCAAGCGCGATGATCGCTGTTCGACCACGCAGGCTCCCGCACCCGGCCGACCGGCATCGGTCGCGTCAACAGCATCGCTCATGCAAGCCAGTGGTCATCGATGTCCCCGGCGATGATGCCGAGGTTCCCGGCGAAGACTCGATTGACTTACAGCTTTCCTAAGTACTATCAACATATCTGGAAAACCTGCCATACAGGTTTGCCCACTCCTGAACTGGAGATTGCGTGAGCACGGCCGTATCCGCAAAACATTCCGACGCAGCGAGTCTGGTCAGCAACACGATCGGCGAGATCACGCGCCATATCCGCGCGCATGAGCTCGGGCCCGGCGACCGGCTGCCCAGCGAGGCCGCGCTTTCGAGACAATTGAGCGTCTCGCGTACCGTGGTTCGCGAGGCCTTCAGCTCGCTCGCCGCCATGCGGCTTATCGACCTGAGGGCGGGCAGACGGGCTACCGTCGCCGAGCTGGATTATGGCGCCATGTCACTGGTGATCGAGCATGGCGTCCACACCGAGCAGATCACGGTCCAGCAAATCTACGACGTGCGCCGCACGATTGAGACCCGCACCGCCATGCTGGCGGCCTTGCGCAGAACAGCTGACGAAGTGGAAAGGATCAGGACGCACGCGCTCGCCATGCGCGAGAATTTCCAGCGGCCGGAACAGGTCATGGAGCACGATCTCGCCTTTCACCTCGAAATCGCCAAGGCTGCGAAGAATCCGGTTTTCAGCCTCATCGTCGGCGCGTTCGAGCGCGTATCGCGCCACACCTGGCCGATCGGCTGGCGGAGCCGCCCTTCGGATGCCGAGCAGTTGGCGATGATCCAGATCCATATCGACCTCGCCGAAGCCATCGAGACCGGTGATCCCCAGTCGGCGCGTGACCTGATGGCGAGGCATTTTGACGAGAGCGTCAAGGCCCTGCTGGCGGCCGGCATCGCCTGAGGAGCAGGGGCGCAATGAAGATCACGAAACTGGAAACGCTGCGGCTCAAGGAGCGGCCGAACCTTCTCTGGGTCCTGGTTCACACGGACGAAGGCCTCGTCGGACTCGGCGAGACCTTCTTCATGGCTGAAACCGTCGAGACCTATCTGCACGAATATGTCGCGCCGAGCGTGATCGGGCGCGACCCCTTGCAGATCGACCTGCTTGCCGCCGACCTCGTCGGGTATCTCGGTTTCCGATCGACGGGCGCGGAAGTCAGGGGCAATTCCGCTTTCGACATCGCGCTTTGGGATCTGTTCGGAAAGGCGACCGGTCAGCCGATCGCACAACTCCTCGGCGGGTTCACCAGGCACGAGATCAGGACCTACAACACCTGTGCCGGAACCGAATACATCAAGAAGGCCACCGGGCAGACGACGGCCAACTACGGGCTCGACAAGCCCGGCGACGCCTATGATGATCTGAACGGCTTCCTTCACCGCGCCGACGAACTAGCGCATTCGTTGTTGGAGGAAGGCATCACGGCCATGAAGATCTGGCCCTTCGACATGGCCGCCGAGAAAACGCGCGGCCAGTACATATCGCAGCCCGACTTGAATTCCGCGCTGGCGCCATTCGAGAAAATCCGCAATGCGGTCGGCGACAAGATGGACATCATGGTTGAATTCCATTCAATGTGGCAGCTGCTGCCGGCCATGCAGATCGCTCGCGAGCTTGCCCCCTACAAGACCTTCTGGCACGAAGATCCGATCAGGATGGACAGCCTGTCCAGCCTGAAACGCTATGCCGAGGCTTCGCTGGCGCCGATATCGGCTTCTGAAACGCTCGGTTCCCGGTGGGCCTTCCGCGACCTTCTCGAAACCGGAGCGGCCGGTGTCATCATGCTTGATATCAGCTGGTGCGGCGGGCTCTCGGAGGCGCGCAAGATCGCTGCCATGGCTGAAGCATGGCATCTGCCGGTCGCGCCACACGACTGCACCGGTCCAGTGGTGCTCGGCGCATCGACCCACCTGTCGCTGAATGCGCCGAACGCGCTTGTCCAGGAGAGTGTCAGGGCCTTTTACAAGACCTGGTACCGCGATCTTGTGACCGCTTTGCCGCAGGTGAAGAACGGCATGATCACCGTGCCTCCCGGACCGGGCCTCGGCATGGAACTGAACCCGGAGATCGATCGCGCCTTCACGGCGCTTCGACGGGTGAGCGATGCATCTACTCTCTGAAAATGAACCTGAAGCAGCTTTCTACGGAGGAGGAGAACCATGAAGAAGCTACTTATCTCGGCAGCCTTGGCAGCAGTACTGGCTGGAGGCTCGGCAATCGGCTCACGCGCACAGGAGCCGATGAACATCGTCTTCACGCATCATTCGTCGGCGTCGAACCCGTTCTGGCAGGCGGTGAAGAAGGGGTTTGACGACGCCTGCGCCAAGATCCAGGCCAATTGCCAGATGGTCTTCACGCAGACCGAAGGCTCGATCGAGCAACAATCGGCCAACATGCAGGCGGCACTCGCGGCAAAACCGGACGCGCTGATCACCTCGATCGTCGACAACAATGCCTTTGACCAGATCATCGCCGACGCCCGCGCTGCCGGCGTCACGGTCATCGCGTCCAACGTCGACGACACCGAGGGTGCAGCCGGCAATGCCCGCCAGGCTTTCATCGGCCAGGGCTTCATTCCCGCCGGCTACGAACTCGGCAAGAAGATGTCCGAGTTCTTCCCCAAGGAAGGCAAGATCAGGGCGCTCGTCGGCGTCTCCGCGCCCGGTCAGAACTGGTCGGAACAGCGCGCTGCCGGCGTCATGAAGTTCCTTGAGGAATACAAGGCCGCGAATGCCGGACGCGAAGTGGTCATTGAACGGCTCGACACCGGCACAGATGGCGCCGTCGTCGCCGATCGTGTTGGCGCCTATCTGTCTGCCCATCCGGACACCACGGTGTATTTCGACACCGGCCTTTGGCATGCCTACGTGGCCCAGGTCCTGATCGATCGCGGCATCGAGCCGGGCAAGGTGCTGATGGGCGGCTTCGACATCGTCTCGGAAGTCCTGCAACAGATGGAAGCGGGTTACATCCAGGTCCAGGTCGACCAGCAGCCCTACATGCAGGGCTTCATGCCCGTGATGGAAGCCTATCTCGCCAAGAACGTCGGTCTGCTGCCGGCAGACATCGACACCGGCAAGGGCATCATCGTCAAGGAAGACGTGCCGAAACTCAAGGAACTGGCCGCACAAGGCGTGCGGTAGGCGCGAAGCCGGCGTCCTCTCCTCGTTCTTTACGCGGAGAGGGCGAGGGCCGGGGCCAGGGAGCAAGGCCTTGGGCGTCGGCTCCGTCCCATCCTCCAACGGCATCTCCCTTGTCGAGGGCGGTAGACGACAGACTGCCGCCATCCCCTTGCCGATGCGACAAGCCAGCGCAAACAATCCCAAGCCGGAGCGAATGATGAAGCGCTTGATGAAGATTTATCTGGAGAAGCCGGAGCTTGCGGCGGTCGTGTTCCTGCTCCTCCTCCTCCTCGTCTTTCAGATTCGCTCGAACGGCGTATTTCTGAACACACAGAACGTGCGCGGAATGCTTGGGCTGCTGCCTGAAATGGGGCTGGTCGCGATCGGTGTGACCCTGCTGATGATATGCGGCGAGTTTGATCTTTCCGTAGGCTCGGTATTTGCGCTGACCCCGATGACCATGGCGGTGATGCTGGCGGCAGGCGTGCCGTTCGCGCCGGCCTTTGCCGCCGGGCTCGCCATTGCCGCCCTGATTGGCTTCTTCAACGGGTTCATAACGATTCGTTTCGCGATACCAAGCTTCATCACCACGCTTGGCATGCTGTTCATCGCGCGTTCGCTGACGGTGGTAATCTCCGGTGGCTTCCCTCCTGTCATCCCGGCCAACGCTCTGCCCAAATGGCTGTTTACGATCTATGTGGGGCCGGGCGACCTCTTTCGCATGTCGTTCTTCTGGTTTCTCGCCGTGGCAATCCTGGCGACGGTGCTTCTGTCGCGCACGAATTTCGGCAACTGGGTGCGCGCCACCGGCGGCTTTCTGCCCGCCGCGCAATCGATGGGCATCCCGACGGCCCGGGTGAAGGTCGCCTGCTTCATGATCTGTTCGGTGCTCGCCGGCTTTGCCGGCACCATTCAGGTGATGCGGCTCGGCGCGCCGCTGCCTTCGATCGGCGAGGGGCTGGAGTTGCAAGCTGTGTCGGCTGCCGTCATCGGTGGCGCCTCGCTGACTGGCGGCATCGGCACCATCTTCGGCGGCATCATCGGGGCTGCCCTGATCCGCGTCATCGACAACGGACTGGTGCTGAGCCAGGTTGACGCCAACTGGTTCAAGATGGCAATCGGCTTCCTGACTATCTTCGCGGTCGTCGTGAACGCCTGGCTTCGAAAGCGGGGCAGGGCAATGAAGGTGGAGACCTGATCATGGCGGCACCCATCATCGCGATCAAGGGACTCCAGAAATGGTATTCCGGCGTCCACGCCTTGAAGAACGTCACTCTGGACATTTATCCAGACGAGGCGCTGGGCCTTGTCGGCGACAACGGCGCCGGCAAATCGACGCTGATCAACATCCTGTCAGGCACCCAAAAGCCCGATGGCGGCGAGATCAGGATCGAAGGTGAACCGGTCCGTTTCTCGAACCCGCGCGACGCCATGGATCGCGGCATCGAGACGATCTACCAGTACAATTCGATGGTCCCGACCATGACCATCGCCCGCAACGTTTTCATCGGACGCGAGCCGGTGAAGGGCTCGGTTTTCGGCATCGGCATCCTGGACCAGAAGCGCATGCGTGACGAAAGCGTCAAGGCGATCGCCGACGTCGATCTGCATCTGAGGTCACCCGACGCGCTGGTCGGCGAACTGTCGGGCGGCCAGCGCCAAGGCGTGGCGATCGCCCGGGCCATGCACTTCAAGTCGAAAGTCATGATCCTCGACGAGCCGACCAATCATCTCTCGGTCAAGGAGACGCGGAAGGTGATCGGCTTCGTTCGCGCCCTCAAGGCCCAGAACATCACCAGCGTCTTCATCAGCCACAACATGCATCATGTTTTCGAATGCTGTGACCGGGTCGTGGCGATGGCGCGCGGCGAGATCGTTCTCGACAAGCGGATCGGCGAGACTTCGATCGAGGAAATCCACGAGGTTCTGTGACGCGAAGAAGCGATCACTCGCGAGCCGCTCTGCTGGTAGAGGTCAGTCTGCGCTACGGCTTTTCCGCAAGGATCGCCTCAGCGGTTTTCTCGTCGGTGATCAGCACATCGACGACTCCCAGACGCAACACGGCGCGCAGCACCGGAACCTTGTCGAGGCCGCCGGAGGGCAAGATCACAGTGTCGACGTCGCGCAGATGTTCGGGGGCGAGGCCGATGACACGGCTGTTTAGCGGGTGATCGACGAGTTGTCCGTCGGGGCCGATCCAGTGGCCGCAAATATCGCCGACGGCTCCGGCTTGGCGGAGCGATCTGAGATCATCGTCTCCTACCAGTCCGATCCGAAAGATGGTGGCGTCCTTGTGCACCGCGCCCACCGAAACGAAAGCGGCGTCAACGTCGCGGGCATGGGTGAAGGCGTCTTCGAGAATGGACTGGCGCATAAGCAGATCGCGCGTGGCCTCCGTATCCGTGAATACCGGTGCTGCGATGTAGAAGCATTCCGCATCGAAAAGCGCCGCGAGCCGCGAGGCGATTTCATAGATGTTGATCGCCGATCCACGCGTGAGCCCGCCAAGCAGGGAAACGACCGACATCCCTCTGACGGGGCGTACGGTCACTGACCGCAGACTAAGCTGGAGCGTCCGTCCCCATCCCACGCCCACCGATATCCCGTCACGGATTCTATGCGACAGGGCTTCACCGGCAGCGGCTGCGATCACCTGTGGCACCAGGGCGGGATCGGGCGGTGTCGGAACCACGATTGGGTCGGAAACGCCATAGGCGTCCCGCAGCCGGTGCTCCAGCTCGATGCAGTTCGCTACCTTGGAATTGATGCGAATCTGAACGATCCCCCGCTGACGGGCATGCGCCAGCATCCGGTTGACGCGAAGGCGGGTCAGGCCAAGAGACTTGGCGATTTGCGCCTGCGTCAGGTCACCGACATAAGCAAGCCAGGCGGCGCGCACGAGCAGCCCTTCCTCGCGATCGGCCGTGACGGAACTCGTTACGGCTTGGCGGCCGTCGCGTTTCTTTCGTGCTGGTTTCTCCATCAGATCATCCTGTCCACTCCGCGGCAGCGGGTCCCGAGCGGGTTCGGCGGAGCCATGTGCTCATCGATGTGAGGCATCAATCGAGTCTCCCGGCTCCGCTAGCCTCGATGATAGCGGTCGAAGGACAAAACCAGCGGAGCATCATGGCAAATTGCGTCGATGATGGCCCTCGTCAGCGGCAGGCGATCGTGGGGAAGTACACCCCGGGCCATCATATTCTTCAAAGTCGGACCAAGGTCCAGCGCCAGTTGCGCGCCCTCGACCGTGTCCGAACTCATATGTTCGCGCTTCGCCACCGAATAGGGCAGGCCGCGGCCGAGCAGGCGCCCCATGCGACCGTTACGGCCCGCCTGGCAGGTCACATAAAGATCGCCGGAGCCGGCCAGCCCCAGCACTGTTTCGACCTTTCCACCCAGAGCTTCGACCAGAATCGCCATCTCGGCGAGGGACTGCGAGAAAAGCGACGAGGCTAGGTTGTGCATGAGCGCGCCATTGGGCGCCTTGCCGTCGCGCTCGAGCAGCCCGACGGGAGCCCCAACGGCGAGTGTGTAGAAATTCTTGAACGCAGCGCAGATCTCGACGCCGACGAGATCGGATGACGATCGCGCATGATAGAAAGGCGCGCGCAGAATGCGGGACGCCGCGGCGACCTGGTCGGGATCGTGCCCGGCCATGATCACAGAGGTGTCGCGCTGCGCCGCCAGTTCGCCGGCAATGCACGGTCCGCCGACGGCCATCACCGGGACCGACAAGCCAGTGCGTTGCTCGATCTCGCGGGCAAGCAGATGTGGCAGGATTTCCACGCCTTCGTCGCTTGCCGCAAGCCCTTTCGTAATCATCAGTATCGGCACGGGCGACTTGATGTTTTCTGCAATGCGGTCGATCGCCCAAGGAATGCCGGCCGACGAGACGCCGAGTACAAGCAGATCGGGTCCATCGTTCATCGCCGCAGCGAATTCGGTCCAGGAACAGGCGGTTACCACATCAGGCAGAGCGATGTTGAGGCGTGGGTGATGACTTGTGCTGGCCACCGAGCCGACGATCTCCCCATCGAGATGGGTCCCGACAAGAGTGATGCGGTTACCAGCGTGAGCGGCCGGAAGCGTCATGGCAGTGCCCATGACGCCGGCGCCGAGGATGATGATCCGCGCCATTCAGCTTCTTCCCTTGTCCAGCCGCTCGCCGCTACCTTGGTCGAACAGGTGGATTCGCTCAGGCGCCGGCTCCAGATGGATCACAGTTCCAGGAGAGACTTCCATACGGTCGTGCAGCACCGAGCAGATTGCGGCGTTGCCCATGCTGGCAAAGATGTGGATTTCGGGGCCAGTCGGCTCGACAACCGTAATCCTCGCCGGAATGCCGCGCCCGTCGGCCACGGGTCGAAGATGTTCGGGGCGAATGCCGTAGATCACCTTTTGGCCGGGCCGGACCGCAGCCCCTGGCGGGAGCGGGAGGGATAGCTCGTCGGTCCGCACCACCCAGGCGTCGCGCTCGGAAGCCACCTCGCCATGGAACATGTTCATTGCGGGCGAGCCGATGAAGGAGGCGACGAAGAGGTTTGCCGGGCGATCGTAGACATCGAGCGGGCGCCCGATCTGCTCAATATGGCCGTCGCGCATAATGACGATGACATCGGCCATGGTCATGGCCTCGATCTGGTCATGCGTGACATAGACGGTGGTGGTCTTCAGCCGCTGGTGGAGCTCCTTGATTTCGGTGCGCATCTGCACCCGCAGCTTGGCATCGAGATTGGACAGCGGTTCGTCGAACAGGAACACAGTTGGGTCCCGCACGATGGCGCGGCCCATGGCGACGCGCTGCCGCTGACCGCCCGAAAGCTGGCGAGGGTACCGTTCCAGATAGGGGGTCAGATTGAGGATCGATGCCGCCCATCCGACCTTCTGTTTGATTTCTTCGGTTGGGCGTTTCTTCAACTGCATGGAAAAGGCCATGTTGTCGAAGACGGTCATGTGCGCATAAAGCGCGTAATTCTGGAAGACCATCGCGATGTTGCGGTCTTTGGGATGGAGCGTGTTGACGACCCTGTCGCCTATGGCGATCTCACCGGATGTGATGGGCTCGAGACCGGCTATCATGCGCAACAGCGTGGATTTGCCGCAGCCGGACGGCCCCAACAGAACGACGAACTGGCCATCCTCGATCGAGAGATCGAGTCCATCGATAATCGAGAGGGCGCCATAGTCCTTCTTTATGCTGCTGATGGTGACAGACGCCATAAATTGCTACCCTTCGATTGCCCTTGCCGGTTGGATCGCATTTTCGCCATGCGAGCGATTGGCGATCGGATGCGCTCTCACCATTCGCTCTCCAGAAACTCTTCCAAGAGTCCCGCATCGGCGGCCAGGTTGACAAAGGACCATCGGCCGCGGATTTCTCGCGAATAGCGAATGGCGTCGTGCCAAAGCGCGCGCGGCAGGTCTAGTTCCGCGCCGGTGACCGGCCCTCCCGCAGCCTTGAGTGCTGCCTCCATGCGGGCGACCGGCATTGCCATGGGCCGAACCTCCTGGCGCAGCGCCGGCCAGATTTCCGCAAGCCTGCGGTTGAAGATTTCCGACTGGCTGGCGTCGAGTGCCGTCTTCTTCATCTCGGCAATGCAAAGTGGTCCAAGTTGCGCGCCATAACGGGCCAGCATCGCCGCCTCGTCGATGGCGGTCGGCTTCACCTGCGGCGGCTCTTTCATGTCCAGCAGCCGCGCTTGCAGCCGCGCCATAACCAACGAGGCAACCCCCACCTGCTGGCCGTGCGTGGTGCCGGGATGATGGTCTTGCGCGAACATGTCGACCCAATGGGAAATCTGGTGCTCTCCCATGGACCCGGGATGGGAAACGCCGGCAAAGCACACGCCCATCGAGCACAGCGTCAGGACGCGCTGGAGATGCCCGACAGCGGTGACGTCATGCCTGGCAAGGCCAGGCGCATGGGCCAGCATCGGCTCCTCATCGCCCGCCTGCAGCTGGTAGGGCACCTCGGAATAGTAAGTGTCGAACAGCCGATGCGAAGCCCACCAGTCGATCTGGGCCGTGGAGCGGCAGAGGCTGTCGCCAAGCCCGGCGGCGCTGAGCCAGGCGGGCGCTGCGGCCGACACGCCAAGGTCCAGGAAGATGCCCCGGGGCGCGTGTGAAGGCAGCGAGATCTTGAGCCCGGAGGCCAAGGTCACCGACGCTGTCGAGGCGCCGTAGCCATTCATCGAGGCGGCCGTGCCGAAGACGGCATAGGGTCGCTCGTCGAGGAAGGTTGCATGCTTGCAGCTGTCATTGAGGACGCCCGACCCGACGGCCACGACCCCTTCGGCGTGACGTGTCTTCTCCCTGACCATCTGGATCGTCGCCTCATCACAGTCGAGGCCGTCAGGCAGCACGATTTCGTCGATGTCGGCGATGGCACGCAGCGCCTTCGCGACGCGCCTGCCCATCACATCGACGGTGTTGATATCGGAGACCACGGCGATGCGGCTGCCTAGCTTCAGCGGCGCAACGAGATCCGCCTCGCGGCCTTCCGTCGTCTCCAGCAATTCGATCGTCTGGAACGGCAGGACCGCGGCCGCGCCTGTCTTGGGATCTGTCCAGCGTCCAGCGACAACGTCCTCGATCAACGCGTTCCAGTTGGTCGTTTCAGCCATGATCGGCCTCCATGAAGGCCGCGAGGCGTTGGTTCCAGGCTGCAAGCGTTGGCCAAAGATCAGCATGGATCGCAAGAAGTTCGGCGTAGAGCGCGGCCCGTTTCGTGTCCGGTTCGAAGGTTTTGGCCGGCTCGCTGGCCATTGCGAGCGACGCTTCGGCGATGGTGGAAAACCAGCCCACCCCCTTTGCCGCCGCCATCGCCGCGCCTAGCGAGGAGGCTTCGACGGTCGTCGAACGCTTTATGGGACGATCGAGTGCATCCGCCAGAATTTGCATCCACAGGTCGGACTTCGCTCCTCCGCCGATCGCTATGAACTGGTCGATGGTCTGGGCGGCAGCCGCAACCGCCCGCTGACTTGTCGCGGCCTGATGCAGCGCTATGCCTTCCAGCACGGCGCGATAGATGTCGCCGCGGCGGCTCGAGCCCGAAAGCCCGGCAACCACACCACGGGCCGCACTATCCCAGTGTGGGTCCATGACGCCCTGCCAGTAGGGCAGGAGCATTATGCCGCCTGCGCCGATCGGGCTGGCAGCGGCTTCGGCCTCGAGCGCCTCCAGGGCATCGCTTGCGCCATGCAGATCGACGCCAAGCATTTCGCGTGCCATCCAGTCGACAAGAAAAGTGCCGGCGCGAAGGCACGTCTCATAGATATAGCCATTGTCGGCGACCGCCGTTTCGGTGCGGAAGGCCTGGTCGTGGACGTAGTCCGTGCCGAAGCTGCCGGAGACGACCGCCGTGCCGAGGTTGATGTAAGCGCATCGCGGCTGCAACACACCAGCGCCCGTGCCGGCGCATTGACCGTCGCCGCCGCCGGCGACGATCGGCGTGCCCTCGCGCAGGCCCGTCGAAATGGCCGCTTCCGAAGTTAGTTGGCCCAGAACGGTGCCGGGCCGCGCCAGGTCCGGCATCATGCGCCGGGCAACGCCCGCTGCCTCCAGTATATCGTTCGACCAGTCCATAGCCCGCATATCGAGTATGCCCATCGGGTCGGCGGATGCGGTGGACGTCACCCACCGGCCGCTCAAGCGAAAGACCAGATAGCCGTGGACTTCGGCCATCCGCTCCACCCGGGCGAAAATCTCGGGCTCTTGCTCGCGGAACCAGATCATGCGGTAAAGGCAAGGAATGACGTCCAGCGGCTTGCCGGATATTGCGTGGACGCGTGCCGCACCGAAACTCTCGCCGAAGCGGCGTGCTTTCCCACGGGCGCGCTCATCGAGCCAGAGCGTCGCCGGCCCGACCGCTTCGCCTTGCTCGTCGAAAAGTCCGAAGCTTTCGCGCTGGTTGGCAATCGCAAGGGCGGCAATGCGTGCCGGCGAAACCGTTGAGGTCACGGCGCGCAGCGCTGCGACCGTCGAGGTCCACCACTCGGCCGGATCCTGCTCGAAATAGCCCGAACGCGGGTTGGACATTGCAAGCGGTGCACGACCTTCAGCCACGGCCAGACCATTGCGGTCCCAGGCGATCGCCTTGGTTGCCGAGGTCGAGGAATCAATGCCGATGACGAGATCCGGAACCATTGCCGCCACGTTGCCAAACGGCGAGGGCGGCCGAAGCCGCCTTCGCCCAAATCACCGACTAGCCGCTAAAGACCGGCGTCCTTGACTTTGCCGTCGACAATGCCGGCAATGGCATCGAGGCATGCCTTGGCATCGCCGCCATAGTCTTGGCCCGTAAGCAATTTGCCGAGTTCAACCGGAATGTCGTTGTTCGACAAATCCGCCCAGATCGGCATGTCCGGCTCCGATCCCATCTGGTTGTCGATCGTGTATTTGATCGCATCGAAATGGCGTGTCGTTCCGGGCCCGACAACGGCCTTTGCCTTGACCCGAGGATCTGTAAAAGAGGAATTGCGCATCGGCGAGGCGCCGCCGCCGAGCGTCGATACCCGCGCCATGACATCCTTCGAGCAGACCCACTGCATGAACAGCCATGCCGCTTCCTTGTTCTTGGAATATTGCGACAGCGAAATCGTCGAGCCGCCCTGGTGACCGACGGCCGGGATCTCGTTGAAGCCGCAATCGGCGGCGGCGCGACGACCAGGAACCTCCTTGGGCGCGGGCAGGGCCTCGAACAGGCCTTTGACCTTGGAATCGTTGGCGTCGAAGCCGGGGAAATCTTCGCCCCAGGTGATTGCCATGGCGGCCTGACCCTGCGTCAGTGCCTGTCCCTGCCCGTCCCAGGTCCACGTCGTCGCCGACGGCGGCGAGTTCTTGACCAGCTCCTGATAGAATTTGAGCCCGGCCACGCCGCGCTCGTCATTGCCGACAAACTTCTTGTCTTTGTTGAAGACAGAACCGCCATGGCCCCACAATGCGAAAGTCCAGTCGCATTCCAGCGAATAGTGGCCGGACTTCGCCTGGCATGCTGTGCCGAAGATGCCGTTGCTTTTTTCTGCCTCTGTGAGCGCCTGCACGGCCTTGAGGTAGGCGTCGAGGTCTGTCGGCAGGGCAATGTTGTGTTTGTCGAAAAGATCCTTGCGGTACATCAGGATGAAGATCGGAATATCGAATGGAATTCCGCACTGTTTGCCGTTGTACATGGCGATGCCGTCGACCAGCGGCTTGGAGAAATCGTCCCAGTCGAAGTTGGGCATCGCCAGGTCTTTGTTCTGGTCATAATACTCGCGAGGATCGACGACATCCTGGGCAAACGTCGCCATCCAGGACTGGTCGAGATAGTAGACGTCGTAGGTGCCAAGCTGGCCCTGTACGTCTTGCGTCGCCTTGGCGAGAACCTGCTCCAGCGGCACGATCTCGACTTCCACCTCAATGCCGGTTGCCTTGGTGAATTCACCCGCGACTAGCTGGTTGGCAACAATCGTTGGCGGCGTCGCCTCCGAGGTGTAGCGGATTTTGGTGCCGGCATATGGTTTGCCGACGTCGGCCAGCCACTTCAGCATATCGGCGTCCTGGGCGCGGGCTTCTTCAACCCCGAGGCCCAGCATCCCCCGATTGGTGCGGCCACCACCTAGCATGGCCGATCCGAAGGCCGAAAAGCCGACACCAGCGAGCGCCATCTTCCTCATGAAGTCGCGTTTGGTTATCCGGCGCGCCGTAAAGTCATTGCAGGTATCGGCGACGAATGTCTTCTTGTCGTGTTCACTGAAGCTCATGATCGTTCCTCCATTGCGTTTTTGTCGTCGTTCTTCTCGTCTGCGCCTCACTCCTTCAGCGATCCGAGGGTGAGGCCGCGGACCAGATGTCGTTGAACCAGCAGGATAAAGATGAAGCTGGGTATGATCGCGGATGTGCCGAGCGCTGTGATGTAGCCCCACTCGGTCGCCGTCGAGGTGACAAAGGTCGAGATCTTCACCGGCACAGTGCGGATCGACGTTGTCAGGAACAGTGAGAGCAGGAACTCGGTCCACGAAAAGATGAAACACAGCACGGCCGTCGCAGCGATGCCGCCCTTGACCATGGGAAGGACGACGCGTCGAAACGTCTGCCAGCGCGTCGCGCCGTCAATCAGCGCCGCCTCGTCAACCTCGCGCGGAACATCGTC
Organism: Mesorhizobium sp. M0106; assembly: GCF_040322715.1. Lineage (NCBI taxonomy): Bacteria > Pseudomonadati > Pseudomonadota > Alphaproteobacteria > Hyphomicrobiales > Phyllobacteriaceae > Mesorhizobium > Mesorhizobium sp. M0106. Next base: position 87,331 of record NZ_JAMYUA010000013.1, read on the forward strand.
GAAGAACGACTTCAAAAGCAAAACCGCCAGCGGCAGGTTAATCAAACTGTGAACGAGGATGAGCCCCGTATAGGTATCGCGCAAGCCGAGATCGCGGAACATGAAAACGATCGGAATGACGATCGCGATTGGCGGCATGAAGCGTTGCGAGAGAATCCAGAACAGGAAGGACTGCTGGCCGCTGAACTGCATTCGCGACAGGCAATAGGCGGCCAGAGTTGCCAGCAGCAGCGTCAGCGCCGTCGATCCGACGGCTATGATGGCGCTATCGAGCAACGACTGACGGGAATCGTAGGAACTGGCGCCACCCTTGATCACCCCGGCCGCCTCGCCGCCCTGTTCCATGCCGATGTCGACGCGTGAGACGCCAAGCAACGTCACGCGGTAATTGTCCGGCGTCGGTGCGAATCCGACGTAGACCGGTCCGCTGCGGTCGAAGATCGCCGAATAAGGTTTGATAGACGACAGCGCCCACCACGCGATCGGGAACATGAAGATCGCCACCACCAGGACGGCGAGGACGTCGCGGGCGATCGTTTGGGCGCGCGACGGTTCCATCAGAACCTCACCTTGAACAGCCTGACGAAGAGGTTCGACACGACGATCAAGACGACAAGCACGATCAGCGACAGGGTCGCGGCATAGGGGAAGTCTCCGGTGAAGTAGATACGGCCAGCGTAGAACGAAAGCGTCTCGGTGGCCGTGCCAGGCCCGCCGGCGGTGATGATGTAGACGTAGTCGTAGATGCGAAAGAGATCGACGCCGCGGATCAGCACCGCGACCGCTATCACCTTGCGCAGCATCGGCAATGTGAGGCGCCAGAACGTCTGGATGCCGTTGGCGCCGTCGATCGCGGCTGCCTCGAAAGGCTCCTTCGGCAGCGCCCTGAGCCCTGCCAGGATGATGAGCACCATGAACGGCGTCCACTGCCATATGTCTGCCAGCAGGATCGCCGCCAATGCGGTTCCGGGCTGCGTCAGGATCGGCTGTGCCGGCGAGATCAGGTCGAGGGCATACAGGTAGAACGACAGGACACCGAAAGAACCGTCCTGCATCAGCAGGAACATCATTCCGGTCACCGCCGGCGGCACCACCAGCGGCAGTGTCATCAGCGCCCGCAGCACGCCGTAACCTTTGCGATCGGTGTCAAGCAGAAGCGCGATGAGGATGCCGAGCGCAAGCTGAACCGCAAGCGCGACGAAGGTATAGATCAGCGTGGTTTCCAGCGAATGCCACATACGAGCATCCGAGAAGGCGCGCGTCCATTGGTGGAGCCCGGCGAAGTCGAGCTGCCGGGAAACGACATTGCGTTTGTGAAACGACAGCCAGACTGAATAGGCGAGGGGATAGATGCCGAAAACGAGAAGCATCACAGTGATCGGCGCGAGCCAGGGGAAAGGATGCTCGGCCGTCATGAACCGGGGCAGGGCCCATCTGGGCGTTTCGCGGGTCACGGTCACCGCGCTCACGCGCAAATCTCCGCTCGGTCACACAGACGCATCGGCCTTCTCCCTATCGGCCAGATTGTGCCAACTTGAACTTTTGTAAGTTTGTTGTGCCTTTTGTTAAGAACGTGTCGGACGCCCGCCGATTTGTCAAGTCGGTTCCGTCAGTGCTCAAGGGATTTGCTCGTGGTCCCAGAGGATGCCGTGATCGCCGGGTATGGAGTTGTTTTTGGAGGAAACGCCGCCGGCAAATGCCGTGCACCAGCCTCAAACGCGCTCAGGGCCGCCGCCAATTTTGGCAGCTCGGAAGCCTACGAAAGCATCGAGGAGATCGGGAGGACAACCCGGGCGCTTTTGGAACTCCCCTTAATCCGGCAACAGGATCTGAAGCTTTACGTCCGCGGGCCGGGCTTCGACTGCGCGGTCGAAGGCGGTGATGGAATCTTCGAAGGGGAAGGTCGCCGAAATGAGTGGCTTTAGGTCGACCCGGCCCGACCCCATCAGCGCGATTGCCCGCTCATATTGGTGGGCATATCGGAACACCGTTTCGATGCGAACTTCCTTGGTCGAGGCGGTGGCGACATCGAATGCGATCGGCGCCACCGGCAGACCGACCACCACTACCGCGCCGCCGGGCCGCGGCAGATCGAGCAGGGTCTCCCATGCCTTGGACGAGCCCGAGCATTCAAACACCACGTCGGCGCCCCAGCCATCGGTCAGGCGCTTTACCTCCGCCGCCAGGTTCTTGTCGCGGACGTTGACCGGGATCACGCCTTGATAGCCGCCGGCAATGTCGAGCTTGGGTTGGGCGAGATCTGCAACAACGGCGCGGGCGCAGCCGCCGGCGAGCGCCGCGATCGCCACCATCGTGCCGATCGGCCCTGCGCCAATCACCACCGCCGTGTCGCCCGGCGCGATCTTTGCTTTGGCAGCCGCCTGCATTCCGACGGCGAAGGGCTCCACCATGGCGCCTTCGGCGAAGCTGACATTGTCGGGCAGTTTGAAAGTGTAGTTGGCGGGGTGGACGACATAGGGCGTCAGCACGCCGTGGATCGGCGGCGTTGCCCAGAACCTGACCGCTGGATCGATGTTGTAGAGGCCGAGCCGGCTCGCCCGCGAATTGGGATCGGGGATACCCGGCTCCATGCAGACGCGGTCGCCGACCTTCAGATGCTCGATACCTTCCCCCGTTTCGACGACGCTGCCGGCGGCTTCATGGCCCAAGACCATCGGCGCTTCGACCACGAACGGGCCGATGCGGCCATGCGTGTAGTAGTGCACGTCGGAGCCGCAGATGCCCACCGTATGGATCTTGAGGCGAACTTCGCCCGGGCCGACGGTCTGTGGCAGATCGATGTCACGCAGCTTGAGTTCGTGTTGGCGTTCAAGGACAAGGGCGCGCACGTTCGTCATCGACGTAGTCTCCTCTAAAGCTTATTGTAGGGCCTTCGTGACCTTACTTGCACTCGGCGCGTTCATCATAGCCGCTCGTTCACGGCTTCAAAATCCAGCTCGGAAAACAGGGGTGTTGCCTGATTCCGACTATCCGTACCAACTTCCCGGCCAAAGGACTTTGAAGGCCGGCCGTGCCGCTGCCGAATGCCCTCGGCGGAATGAAATAGTCGTTCGCGCCGAGACTCCCCACTCCCCAAACTCCAAGCCAGCAGGCCGGCATCGGTCAGTCATCAACAGGGGTCCAGCAGGTGCGCGATACCCGACGCTACATACCATGGAACGCTTGCCCAATCCGCTTCTGGTCGATGCGGCCCACCAGGAGAAATATCCGCTATCGTTTTTTGGGCGCCAGAAGTTCCCGGTTCGCTTCCCGCCCATAATGCTGCCGGGCGGCAATGCGCTTCATTAACGTCATTCTCCATTCGAAGCGCTCAGGCCGGAAGCTGCCGTGCGTAAGACGCCAGGTCATTGCTCGCCGCCGATAAATTTGCAGCTGGACAATATTGGCCAGCCGGGCGATCCCGGCATTTGGCGTTGCTTCGGCGAGTCAATACTGAGGCTGCGCTTACGCGCCATCCTTCTCGACAAAAGACCAACGGCTGGACCCGATCGGGTGCAGACGGGTTCAGTTGGTGCTGGTTGTGGCGGTGAACCCGCACTGCTTCTGTTCCATATCGATCTGCTTCGTGATGCGGACGGCGTTCTGTGCGTAGGCCTCCGTCACGGAGCCACTATTCACAGTCTTGTCCTTCAGCGGGCTCACGCCGGCGCAGAGGTGGAAAACATGCGGCTCGGTGGATTTCGCGGCTCCGTTTTCGGGCGCGATCCAGTAGACGACATCCTGACCGCCGGGGTGGCTCGCGTCCCGCGTCGCCGCCGCCACGGCGGCGGTGTCCGTCGCGATCGCCTGCGCCTGAGCGGCGACATCGGGCGAACAGGCGGTGGTGGGCTGCCCCGACTTGATCTGGGCTGCGCATGCGTTCATATCCTGGGTGTACTGTTCGACCGACGGGGGTTTTAAACTGATCCCCATGACCGTCGCGAGCACGGCCAGCGCAGCGCCGACGCCGCCAGCAACCTTCTTGGTCCGCGGATCCATGTTCTTGTCGGTGAGAATCAGGAAAACCAGCGGGAGGAAGGCAATCAGTGTGATAATTGCGCCGAGCTGGTTTTGGAAGAAGAACCTGGCCGCGTCGGATGCACGAGCCGGATCGTGCCTGTTGGCCGCCTTCCATAGCAAGTTGCCGGCGATTGCGAAAATCGCGATGCCGACCAGAAGGCCGATGACCAGCGGCAGGTGTCCCTGGTCGAACTTGTTCTGGCGAAGCAGCATAATTCCGTAGATCTCGCCGCCAATGGCGACGACCCACGAGAGTGCGGCGAAAAGGCGAAGACGCGTGGCGGAGGACTTCTGGCCCTGCGTCGCTTGCCAATCCTTGGTAACGTCTGGCTTGTTGTCGGTCATTGACCAGTTCCCCTGATATCGACACTTCTGCGGGCGGCGTTAGACCAGAAGGCCAACCCGCCCTGCGCAGCGTCATTGCACGAGCGTCACCTGCCTCAGCGACGCGTGAGCGCCACGGCAGGCCTCATCTCCATTCATAATTCATATTGCGCACGAGTGAGTCCGTCCATACCCACGCAGGCAGACGCCTATGCGGCGATGGCTTCGTTCTTATTAATCTCTGGCTCGAACTTGACGCTGCCTTCCCTCGCTTCCCGGCGGCGGTCGCGCCATTCCCGACACCAGCCGAAGCGAAGTGACGAGCGATTTTGAACGAGACAGTTCTAACGAGACAAACATTGCGGCAAGATCGACGCGGATAGCGGCCGTGGTGTTGGCTTGCATGCTGACCTCCAGGTGATGTTTGGCGACTTCACTCTGGCAGAGCGCTGGTCGCGATTCAGTCGCCGCATGGACGCCAAGCTTGGCCCCGACCCATCTGCATTGATAATAATGCAGATTTGCATTGTCTTATCGCGATGAACAGGAATGTTTAAGATGACAACGTTGACAGTGACGACAAGGGGACAGGTGACGTTCCGCAAGGACGTGCTGCAACATCTGGGCATCAAACCGGGCGAGAAGATCGAGCTTGATCTGCTGCCCGACGGTCGGGCGGAATTGAGGGCTGCACGGTCGAAGGGGTCGTTCCGGGACCTCCACGGGTTCCTCAGAGGCAAGACGAACGGCCGGGTGCTCAGCATCGAGGAGATCAACGAGGCGATATCGGAAGCGGGCGCTGTGGCCGGGTCCGGCGAGGAATGAGGGTTACGGCCGACACGAATGTGCTGCTGCGCGCCTCTGTCGCCGATGATGAGGGGCAGGCGGCCATTGCCGTCGACCTGCTGGCCAAAGCGGACATCGTGGCGGTGAGCTTGCAGGCCTTGTGCGAGTTCGCCTGGGTTCTGGCCCGGCAGTACCAGACAGAGCGCGAAGATATTGCCGCGGCGATCCGGGCGTTGCTGAACACCGCGAATGTTGTCGTCAGCCGGCCGGCAGTTGAGGCAGGGCTGCCAGTCCTCGATGCCGGCGGCGATTTCGCGGACGGCGTGATCGCTTTTGACTGCGGCTGGTTGGCGGGGAGACTTTCGTCTCGTTTGACCGGAGGGCCGTCAAACTGCTCTCGGCGCGGGGACAATCCGTACAGCTTCTTTTCTAAGTCTTTCCGCGGTGGTCTTTCGCCCTGTGCTGCCTTTAGAGGCCGCTGCGAGCAATCGGATTCTGTCTGCGGTACGGATGTCAGATCAAGAATGGCGCGGTGAGAGCCGACAATCGCCGATTTCCTGCTGATGGACGAACCGACATCAGCACTCGATCTATCGCGGCAGGTGGAAGTGCTCGGTCTCATGCGGCAACTTGCTCAGGCGCGAGGCATGGTCGTGCTGATCGCCCTGCACGACCTCAATCACGCCCTGCGCTTCAGCGATCAGACAATGGTCATCGCGGACGGCCGGCTGGTCGCATGCGGGTCATCGCCGGACGTCATCACATCCGATCTGCTGCGGGACATTTATCACCTCAACGCGCGCATCGAGCCGTGCTCGCGCGGCATCGGCCATGTCATCGTGGATGGCGTGGCGGATGGGCGCCGGACGGCCATTATGTCGGCAGCGGAAGCCGAATCCGGGATTAGGAGCAGATTCGAAGCGGCAGCCGTTCCGGCCGCGTGACGGCAACCGCATTATGCCGGTTGATCGACGCGCGCACTGATCGACCTGATTCTCTGACCGCTGGTTGAAGGCGACAGTATGCTTGCATTCAGCTCAAGGCGTGGCCGGCCAATCCATAGACCCAAGGCCCATTGTCTTGGCGGTTCAGGAAGCGGCGCCCTTTGGACATGGTCGTAACGGTCTCGGCAATGCCGAGGCCGCTCTGCTGGAGAAACGCGGCAAACACGCCATCCTTCTCGCGGGTGTCGACGCGGGCGAATCGTCCTGCCAGTTCCTTCAGATGCACGGCTGTGAGGTGGACCGCGTCGAGATCGCTGCGCGCGACCATGGGGCCGATCACATGGCCACGTCCGAACTCGCGACACATGGAATAGCCGACGATTTCGCCGCCGCGGCTCAAAGTGCAGATTGAGGCATCCGCTGCGAGCAACGCGAGCAGCCTCTCGCGGTTTATCCCTAACGCGCGCGTATCCAGCGGCGTGATGTCCTTAAGCCTGTCGCTCGACAGCGCCTGCAATTCCCCGTTCAAGGCCGGCATAGTCGGGAGTGTTTGTGGGACCTCCCCCTGGCGCTGGTATACGATCGCCTCGGTCGTGAAGCCGAGTGAAACGTAGAGGGGGTAGGCAGCATGGGTCGCGTTGAGTGCCAAATTGCGATCGCCGCACTGCTCAAGGACTAGGTCCATGAGCCATCGGCCGCCTCCTTGCGCTTGTGTGCGTGGCGTTGTGATCACCAGGCCAATGGTGGCAAAGTCGCCCCCGTGGGGAAACCACATCGCGCTCCCGAAAACGCGTCCAATACCATCAACGGCAACAATGCCGCGGCCGGCACGGCGCAGAAAGTCCCAATCCTTCGGCCGATGAGGCCAGCGGACTGAGATCGACAGCGCGTGCAGTAGCTTGACGTCGACATCATCAATGTCCCGCGCGACCAGTTCGAAGGATTTCAGGCGTACTGATCTCTGCATCTCAATCGATCCGCTCCTTCAACGAATGCGCAAGGCAAGCGGTGTTGATCCTGTCATCGATCGCCATGTCGCGACATACCTCTTTTGCCGCAGCATTATACGGGAAAGCCAGCAGGTTTCGCTGGTTCGAGGTGCTTTTTCGCAATCTTCGGCCAAAGCACGATGCAATTCGGCAGGGAACACTGCTGCCTGCGGATAGGCTGGTTGCACCCGGTGATAGTGTGCAAGCAGAGCGGACCGCCATGAACGTGGAAGAAATCCTCGCGACCCTGGTTGCATTTCCCTCTGTTGTGGGCACGCCAAACGGCGCGATCGTCGATTGGATCCGCGACTACTGTCAGGCAGCCGGAGCCGAGGTGACGGTTCTCCCCGGTCCCGAGGGCGACCGGTCCAACCTTTTCCTCACGATCGGCCCGCGCCAGGGTCGGGGCTACATCATCTCCGGGCATATGGATGTCGTCCCGGCCGGCGAGCCGGAATGGAGCTCGGACCCGTTCGTTCTGCGCCGCGAGGGCGGCAGGCTTTACGGCCGCGGCACCTCCGACATGAAGGGCTTCCTCGCCTGCGCATTGGCGGCGCTCCCAGGACTTGCGGCGATGAACCTGCGGCAGCCGGTTCATCTCGCATTCTCATATGACGAAGAGGCGGGGTGCCGTGGCGTGCCGCATCTCCTAGCCGCGTTGCCGAGCTTATGCGAGAGGCCGCTTGGCGCGATTGTCGGCGAGCCGAGCCGGATGCAGCCTGTGCGCGCGCACAAGGGGAAGGCCGCCGCGCGGCTCGAGGTGATCGGGCGATCCGGCCATTCCTCACGCCCCGATCTCGGACTCAATGCCGTGCATGCCATGGCCGGCGTCATCACGCACGCCGTGGCCTACGGCCGATCCCTCGCCGACGGGCCGCTCGATGACAATTTCGAGCCCCCTTATTCTTCCTTGCAGGTGGGCGTCATCGCCGGTGGACAGGCGGTCAACATCATCGCTGGCCACTGCACAGCCGATATCGAGGCGCGTGCCGTGCCCGGCGTTTCTCCAGCCTCCCTGCTTGAGCCGGTCAAGGCCCGGCTTTTCGCTCTGCGAGACAGCGGCTTCGATGTGGCGTGGCATGAGTTGAGTACCTATCCCGCTCTTGCGCCCGCCAACGGGAGCGAGCTAGCGGCCGTTCTGACGGAGCTGACGGGGCAGGAGCCGCTGACAGCTGTGAGTTACGGCACGGAGGCCGGACTTTATCAGCAGGCCGGCATCGATGCGGTCGTTTGCGGACCCGGCGATATCGGCCGTGCCCATCGTCCCGACGAATATATCGAGATCGGTGAACTCGCCGCTTGCCGGAAGATGATCGATGGGCTCGGCGCGCGTCTTGCGGCCTGAAGGAAGGGCGGTCACCATGGCGTTTCTTTTCAATTCCGATGCGGCGCGTGCTGCGGTCTTCCGCGAGATCTTCGCGCGCCAGCTCCCGGATCTGGAATTCGTCCATTCCGGCGACGAGATGGAGCCGGAGAAGGTGCGCTATCTCATCACCTGGACGGTGCCGGACGAGATCTCGCGCTACCGCAATCTGGAAGTGCTGTTTTCCATCGGAGCGGGCGTCGACCAGTTCGAGCAGGACGTGGTGCCAAGCCATGTGAAGCTTGTGCGCATGGTCGAGGACGGCATCATACGCATGATGCAGGAATACATCGCGCTCGGCGTGTTGACTCTCCACCGCGAGATGCCCGCCTATCTTGAGCAGCAGAAAAGATGCCTCTGGCAACCGATTGCCGCTCGACAGGCGGCCGAACGCCGGGTTGGCTTCCTCGGCCTTGGCATGCTGGCCCAGGCGGCTATCGAGCGCTTGAAGCCCTTCCAGTTTCCGCTTGCCGGGTGGAGCCGCAGCGAAAAGCGGATAGAGGACGTCGCCTGTTTTCACGGCACGGACCAACTCGCGGGCTTTTTGAAGCAAACGGATATTCTCGTCTGCCTGCTTCCGCTCACGGAACAAACGCACGGCATGCTCGATGCAGAGTTCTTCGACTTACTGCCCGTCGGGGCGCAGCTGCTGCATGTCGGCAGGGGTCCGCAACTGGACCAGGCCGCGCTGATCAACGCGCTCGACACCGGTCACGTATCTGCGGCGATGCTTGATGTCACCGATCCAGAACCGCTCCCGGAAGACCATCCGCTGTGGTCGCATCCGAAGGTGATGATAACGCCGCACATCGCCTCGGTGACGCAACCGCATACGGCGGCACAATCTGTCGTTGACAACATCCGGCGCCACCGCGCCGGAGAAGAACTGATCGGCCTCGTCGATCGGACACTCGGCTACTAACCAGGAAACATCACATGTCACTTCTGATCACGATCGACACAGTTCCAGACTTCGCGCCGAAGGAGGCACTACCGGCTCCGGAGCGGCTCATTTCCGGCAATCCATCCTTCAAGACCTGGGCGCAGGATGCCTCGAAGGGAGAAAAGGTGCTCACCGGTGTCTGGGAGGCGACGCCCGGCGAGACGCATTCGATCAAGGGCACGATCTACGAGTTCTGCCACATCGTTTCGGGTCTCGTCGAAATCGAGGAGAAGGGCGGTGAGACCAAGACCTACCGCGCCGGCGACAGTTTCGTGATGAAGCCTGGTTTCGTCGGCGTCTGGCGCACTATCGAGACCGTGCGCAAAATCTACGTCTGCGTTTATGACTGAGTTCAGTGCTCAAGGTCCGGCCGAATAGCGCGCGGCGGTTCCAGAACAATCGGCTTTCCAGGTTCCGCCTGACGCGATTCGACGCCGTCGGAGAGCTCAACCTCGACGGAAAATGCGGCGGGCGGTCGACTACTGTTCCGGTGACGCCAGTGCGAATGAGGACCTCCATCAATGAAGACCTACAAGATAGCGCTGATCCCCGGCGACGGCATCGGCAAGGACGTCACGCAGGCGGCATGGCAGGTGCTGCAGGCGGCGGCTAAGCAGGGCGGTTTCGCCCTTGATGACACAAGATTCCCGTGGTCGTGCGCCTACTACCTGGAGACCGGTGCAATGATGCCGTCAGACGGCATCGAGACACTTCGAAAATTCGATGCGATCTATCTCGGCGCTGTGGGCTGGTCCGCGGAAGTGCCCGACTCAGTATCGCTTCACGGACTGCTCCTGCCGATCCGGAAAGGGTTCACGCAGTACGCCAACATACGACCGCACCGGCTGTTGCCGGGCGTTCAGGGGCCCCTCCGCTCCGATGCTTTCGATATCCTGTGCATCCGCGAGAATACGGAAGGCGAATATTCCGGCGCCGGTGGGCGCGTTCATTCTGGCACGGCCGATGAGGTCGCGGTTGAGACTGCGATCTTTACGCGTACGGGTGTCGAACGGATCATCCGTTTCGGTTTCGAACAGGCGCGGGCGCGTCGCAAGAAGCTCGCATCTGTCACCAAATCCAACGCGCAAAAACACTCCATGGTTTTCTGGGATGAGGTCACGCGCGAGGTGGCGAAAGACTATGCCGATGTGGAGGTCTCGCACTACCACATCGACGCCATTGCCGCCCGTATGGTCCTGGCGCCGGAAAGCCTCGACGTAATCGTCGCATCGAACCTTTTCGGCGACATCCTCACGGATATTGGAGCGGCCATTCAGGGCGGGCTGGGTTACGCCGCCTCCGCCAATATCAATCCCGATCGCAGCGGGCCTTCCATGTTCGAGCCGGTCCATGGTTCGGCGCCCGACATCGCGCATCTCGGTGTCGCCAATCCGATCGCCGCGATCTGGTCCGGTGCGATGATGCTCGAGCATCTGGGCGAGGGGCAGGCTGCGGTCGAAGTGATGTCGGCAATCGAGTCCGCAACCGCGCGGGGGATTGGCACGATCGCGGGCAAGGACAGGACTGAAACAATCACGCAGGCCGTGCTGGCAGGATTGAGCTGAAAGAGCAGAGGAAAGACCATGAATGCGATGACGAAGATTGGCATGTTCAACGACTCCGACCTTTTCCGCCAGCAGGCGCTGATTGGCGGTGTCTGGCGGGATGGCGAAACCAAAGGCGTGGTCGATGTCATTGACCCTGCCAGCCAAAGTGTTCTCGGCACCGTTCCCGCAATGGGGGAGAACGAGACGAGAGCCGCAATCGCTGCCGCGGCCGAGGCCTTCAAAGGCTGGAGGAAAAGGACCCATGCCGAGCGTGCAGAATTTCTGGAGCGCTGGCACGACCTCATCCGCCAGCACGAACAGGATCTCGCGCTCCTGCTGACGCTGGAACAGGGCAAGCCGCTTGCCGAGGCGGTGGCGGAAATCCGCTACGGCGCATCTTTTGTGAAATGGTTTGCGGAGGAGGCGCGCCGGATCGGTGGCTCGACCATTCCGTCACCCACGGCCGATCGCCGCATTCTGGTGCTGAAAGAACCCGTCGGCGTCTGCGCCATCATCACGCCGTGGAATTTCCCCAACGCGATGATCGCACGCAAAGTAGCACCGGCGCTGGCCGCAGGTTGTACGGTTGTCATCAAGCCGTCGGAATTTACGCCATTCTCGGCGCTGGCGCTCGGCGTTCTGGCGGAACGGGCAGGTATCCCTGCAGGCGTGATCAACATTGTGACGGGCATGCCCGTCGAAATCGGCAACGAACTGATGGCCAATCAGACGGTGCGCAAGATCTCGTTCACCGGTTCGACCCGCGTCGGTGCGCTGCTCATGCGTGGTGCGGCCGATAGTATCAAGCGGCTGAGCCTGGAGCTTGGCGGCAACGCACCCTTTATCGTCTTTGACGACGCCGATCTGGATAAGGCAGTTGAAGGGGTGATCGCATCCAAGTTCCGCAATGGCGGTCAAACCTGCGTCTGCGCGAACCGGATTCTTGTGCAGGAAGGCGTTTACGACGCGTTCGCCGAAAAGCTGAGCCGGCGCGTCACGCGGATGAAGGTTGGCGCAGGGACCGACGAGGGCACTGAGATCGGCCCGATGATCAACGCGGCCGCGATCGACAAGATCGAGCGTCACATCGCGGATGCACAGGCGAAAGGTGCGCAGATCATCGCTCAAAGCGAGACGGTGCCGGAGGGTAAGCAATATGCACGGCCCGTCGTGCTGGGAGGGGCTACTACCGGGATGCTCCTGGCATCGGAAGAGACGTTCGGTCCGGTGGCGCCGCTTTTTCGCTTCGAGACGGAGGAAGAGGCCATCGCCATCGCGAACGGTACGCCGTTCGGCCTTGCCGCTTACTTCTACACCGACAACCTCAAGCGCTCATGGCGTGTTGCCGAGGCGCTGGAGTTCGGTATGGTCGGGCTCAACACAGGCATGATCTCGACCGAGGTTGCGCCTTTCGGCGGTGTCAAGCAGTCCGGAGTGGGGCGCGAAGGATCGCAGCTCGGCATCGAGGAATATCTCGAGGTCAAGGCGCTTCATGTTGGCGGGCTTAACTAGTGGATGGAATCTAACGCTTGGTGCCCGCGTTTGACGGCGGCAATGATCTTGTCGGGGTCGGCGATCCAAGAGAAGGGTTTGGGTTGCTGGTTGTGCTCTGCGAGGAAGCGGTTGATTGCCGCTTGGAGGTCGACAACGGAATGGAAGACGCCGCGCTTGAGGCGACGCTTCGACAACTTGGCGAAGAAACCCTCGACCGCGTTGAGCCACGAGCACGACGTCGGCGTGAAGTGGAAGGTGAAGCGCTGATGGCGGTCGAGCCAAGCGCGCACCTTGGGGTGCTTGTGGGCGGCGTAGTTGTCGAGGACGACGTGGACGGCCTTGCTGGCCGGCATTTGCGTCTCGATGGCGTTGAGGAAGCGGATGAACTCCTGATGGCGATGCCGCTGCATGTTTCTTGCCGATAACGGTGCCGTCGAGCACGTTGAGGGCGGCAAACAGGGTGGTCGTGCCATGCCGCTTGTAGTCGTGGGTCATGGTGCCGAGCCTTCCCTTCTTCATGGGCAGGCCGGGCTGGGTGCGGTCGAGCGCCTGGATCTGGCTCTTCTCGTCGACCGACAGCACGATGGCGTGAGCCGGCGGATCGACATAGAGGCCGACGACGTCGCGCAGCTTTGTTGACGAACTGGGGATCGTTGGAGAGCTTGAACTGGCGCCAGCGGTTGGGCTGCAGCCCGTGCGCCTTCCAGATGCGACGCACAGCGCTTGCGCTGATGCCAGCCGCTTGCGCCATCATGTCGGCGGTCCAGTGCGTCGTCTCGCCCGGCAGATTGGCAAGCGTCAGCCCACCACGCGCTCGGCCACCTCGGGTCCGAGAGGCGGAATGCGCGAGGGCCGCGTCTTGTCGCGCAACAGCCCCTCGAAGCCTTCAGTGGCGAAGCGCTCCTGCCCGCGCCACACGCAGGGTCTTCGATTTGCCGGTTTGCCGCATGATCTCGACGGTGCCGGTGCCGTTGACGCTCAGCAGGATGATCTCGGCGCGCCAGACATGTATTGCGATCCCGGATGAGCGCCGTCAGTCGCTGGCGATCGGTTGGCGAAACGGTGAACGATATTCCTGCGCGCATGCAACAGACTCGCATGCGCACTCGTGAAAAGGAATCCCACCCCACTCTTATGTCACGCCCTGTCCGACGCCGATGCACATCGTGGCGAGCCCGAGCCAGCCTTGCATTTGCTAAGCCTCCAGCGCGGCCCCTCCCGGCGATCCGCGCGCCGGACATGCCGAGCGCGATCGCCCCCGCCGTTCGGGTTCGCGTGGTCGGCGTCCTCGGCGATTACGGCGGCTGATGATCCTCGAACCAGAATGATGACTGGCGTCGCGAGATAGTTCCCACCGACGGCAAGGGAAAATGCGATGTCATGACGATACGTCCATTGTCCGAGCAAGCCTCCAGGAATGCCCACCGCGTCCGACGTGCCTGGTCAGGGTCCGTGTCGTACCGAAAGCTCCAGTCGGGGTATATGCATTGCATCGGCCAATGCATGAGATCGCCGGAAAACACTGCCCCTACGCCTCGAGATCTCAGGCCGATGGCTACGTGCCCCGAGGTGTGGCCCGGCGTCGGCTCCAGCCACACTTCGCCATCGAGTTCATAATCCATATCGACAAGCACAGCCCGACCAGCCTCGACGATTGGCAGCACATTGTCCTGATAGGTCCGTTCGTCGGCATCGCCGGAGGCGGCCTGTGCGGCCTCGAACTCGCGCCGCGCCATGATGTAGCGGGCGTTCGGGAATGTCGGTATCCAACGCCCGTCCACCAATCGTGTGTTCCAGCCGCAATGGTCGATATGAAGATGGGTGCACAGCACATAGTCGATCTGCTCGGGAGCAACACCTGCATTCGCCAGGCGCGCCAAAAAGGTGCCGTCATTGCGGCGATGCCAATGCGGGAAGTATGCGCACGTCTTGTCGTTGCCGACGCAACTGTCGACCAGAATGGTGTGGTGGCCGGTACGAACCAGAAAACTCTGGATGGGAAGAATAAGCCGGCCGGTTGCCGGCGATATCAATCGGGGCGTGAGCCAATGACGATGCGGTTCGAGTGCTTCGTCGGTGCAGTCGGGGAACCATTCCGACGGCGTCCCCAGAGGGTCGCACATCTCCAGAATTCTGGTTACCCAGATATTCCCGATTCTCCAATCGTCCATTGATGTGATCCTTCTTCGATCGAGGACGGATCGCTAGAGATAACATTTGCGGCAAGATGGCGTCAGACATTTCTTCCGATAGGAAGACGGAGGCGCTCGCGATGTGGCCGCGCTTACGATCGGGTCCAATGGTTAGATATTAACCACTAGTTATCGTGCAAGCAGGTGGAAACACTTGCAGCCCCTAAAGCGTTGGAACAACAAAGAAAGGGGCGGTGAAAACCGTCCCTTTCTCTATTGCGATCAGTGAGCATTAACGTTTTGGGAGCGCCTCAGTCTGGTGCGACTGCGCCAGCAAACAAACGTTCAGGCGAATTCCCGAACGGGCTCCAGTCCGACGGCGCCGGCCAGACCGCCGATATCCTTGATTTCGGTATATTCGTAGAAGGGGTTCGCAGGCTCGTGGCCGCGGTTCACCCAGACCTTGCTCTTGATACCGAGATCATAGGCGGTCATGAGATCGTAGCGAAATGAGGACGACACGTGCGTAATGTCCTCCGGGCCGCAGCCTAGTTTGTCGAACATATATTCGAAGCTCTTCATCTGCGGCTTGTAGGCGCCCGTCTCTTCGGCCGTGATGACTATGTGAAAGGGTGCGCCGAGTTTCTCCACGTTCGACATGATCAGGCTCTTCATGGAGTTCGACAGGATCACCAGCGGAATCTCGTTGGCGACCTTGGCCAGGCCCGCCGGGACATCCGGGTGCGGACCCCATGTCGGCACTTCCGCATAGATGCGCTGGGCATCCTCGGGCCGGAATGCGACGCCGTTGCGCTTGCAGGTCCGTTCCACGGAATTGTGCACGACCTCGCTGTACGGCTTCCAGGCGCCAAGAACCTCATCGAGGCGATAGGCCGAGAAATCCTTGATGAACTGCGCCATCATAGCTGGGGAGAGCTGCGCGCCGTATGCGCGTCTCGCCGCGCCGGCCATGTCGAAGTTGGTCAGTGTACCGTAGCAGTCGAAGGTGATGTATTTCGGTCTGAACTGGGTCATGAGCGTCGATCCTTCCAATCCTGTCGGCACTGCGTGCCTTTAACAGCAAGGATCATAATGAGGACCGGAGAAGACTAGTCGCCGCATTCGATGCGCCCTGAAGCAGATTGTTTTGTATTGCGTGAGAGCTTTGGCAGAGAGTTGCGCCTGAGTTCGTTTCGAGCTTCGGCGGGCGCGCGATCTCTCAGCCGTGCGTGGCATAAGATGCGGTGCCAGCGGCAAAGGAAAGTCAAAACGCCTATCGCTCAGGTTCTGGTCGGGAGGAACTGCTGCCCGCGGCAGCCTATCTTGGACTTAGAGAATTCAGGCCCGGAATGAACCATGACCGCGCAGCAGATCACGCTGGAAAACGAGCTGAAGGACGAAACCACACCACACCGGACTTATGCTCTCGTCAGTCAGGCACTGCGCTGAATCGGAGGAAGAAATGCTGGCACACTCACTGATCGAACTCGATCGCGCACATCTGGTTCACCCGTTTTCATGCTATCGGAGCCACGAGGAGACGGGCGTACGGGTGCTCAAATCCGCCAAAGGCGCAACCGTGACCGATGCAAGTGGGAAAACCCTGCTGGACGGGTTCGCCGGTCTATGGTGTGTCAACATCGGATACGGCCAGGAAAGCGTCGTTGAGGCGGCCGCAAAGCAGCTAAGAGAGCTTCCCTATGCGACGGGATATTTCGGGCTGGGATCCGAGCCTGCAATTCGCTTTGCTGCCAGGCTTGCCGAACTGGCGCCCGGCGATTTGAACCATGTCTATTTCACGCTTGGCGGTTCCGACGCAGTGGACAGTACGATCCGATTTATTCGCTATTACTACCATGCCAAGGGTACGCCGCAAAAGGACCAGTTCATCTCGGCTGAGTATGGCTACCATGGATCCTCGACGGCAGGGTCAGGTCTGACAGCGATCCCGGCCTTCCATGCGGGTTTCGGCGTGCCATACGACTGGCAGCACAAAATTCCTTCGCACTACGCCTATCGCAATCCTGTCGGTTCCGACCCGCAGGCGATCATCGATGCATCGGTCGCGGCCCTGCGGGCCAAAATCGCGGAACTCGGCGCCGGCCGCGTTGCGGCCTTCTACGCCGAACCGATCCAGGGTTCGGGCGGTGTCCTCGTTCCACCGACAGGTTGGCTGAAGGCTCTGCACGCCGTGTGCAAGGAACACGCCATTCTGTTCGTTGCCGACGAAGTTATCACTGCCTTTGGCCGTACCGGCCCCCTCTTCGCGTGTGAGGAAGACGAGGTCGTGCCGGATTTCATGACCACGGCGAAGGGACTGACCTCGGGCTACGTGCCCATGGGCGCCGTCTTCATGTCGGACCACGTGTACAATACGATCGCGGACGGAGCCGGCAAAGCGGCCGTCGGCCATGGCTATACCTATTCGGCCCATCCCGTGAGCGCGGCAGTTGGGCTCGAATGCCTGCGTCTTTATGAAGATGGCTTGCTCGAGAATGGGCGCAAGGCGGGCAAGCGCTTGATGGAAGGCCTTCGCTCGCTCGCCGACCACCCGCTGGTTGGCGACGTCCGCGGTCGCGGTATGCTGGCAGCAATCGAGTTGGTCGTCGACAAGGAGCGCAAAACGCCGCTGCCCACGGCGGCCGATCCGGGGCGCCGCATCTTCGAGCGCGCGTGGGCGAACGGCCTTGTCATCCGCGCCTTCAACAGCGGCATTCTCGGCTATGCGCCGCCGCTCTGCTGCACGGACGACGATATTGATGGAATCCTCGAACGCACCCGGATGACGCTGGACCAAACCCTCGAAGATAAGGATGTGCGGGCAGCGATGAAGGGCTGATCAGCGGCCGCATTGTATCGACCAAGGCTAAACTCACGCCGTCCGGGTCTTTCGCATGTTTCCCCCGCCTAAGTATCGGCCCAGACGCTTCTTTCTCCGCTATACGAACGGCTCCGAGAACGACATTCAACGCCATGTGGCCCGGCCCCAGATTTCCGGCGAAACCCGCTTACAGGCAGGACGCACCTGTCGTGATATCTTCCTGGCCAAATGAAAACCGCTAAAACCTCCGGCCCTCCTTTTGGGACTAGCTTGGCGATCGGCTCGGCGTCACCGAGGCTTCACGTCCAATACTTGCCAAACCTGGTCAGCGGCGGTTTCGCATCCCACTGATCGACTTTTGCCCCTGTCATCCATCGCGCAGCAAAGATGATGGTCCGGCGATTTGTCTCCACGAATCGTCGACCTCGCATCGGCCATTCTGAAGCTCAGCGAGGTCGATCGTGACTCGTTGCACGGCGAGTTCGGGTCTCTTCGGCCTGGAGCCCGCCATTGAGACAATTCCCGCTCGCTCAAGGGCCGCCAAGGAGCGGGATACGTTCGGCTGCGGACGCGCCGCCAACCTGCACAGTTCCGTGATGCTTTGCGGTCGATACCGATGGATCAGCGCCACCAGCCGACAATTCTCAGGGGTCAACGCCCGCAGAACCTCTTCCGGCGCGCACGACTGAGCCATTGGTTCAGGGACCACCAGATGCCCCGCCGCCTGAGCCGTCGCCGCCGCCATCACTGTCGTGCGTGTTTTCCTCAGTAAGGGTGCTTTCCAAGTAAACAATGGCCTCGACGAAAGACGGAAATGCCTCTTTTACCCTGTCGAGGCTTTCCTGCACCTTGTCTGTTTTCAGGTCAAAACCGTACCGATGCCTCACCAGGTAACGGAATCCCTTTAGCTCACTCAAGGACTGACAAAGCTCGGGGTCGAGCACAGCCGGCCGGATGCCTGCAATTTCCGCCGACATCTGATCGAGGACGTCCTGGTGCATCGTAGGCCCTTGGGGAACGAGGCCGTCTATGTCGTTGGAGAGGCTGAGCAGGATGTCCTCGATGCCATTGTAGACATTGTGGACTCCCAGCGAAACTGCTGCGACCGCGCCCCATTCGCCGCGTGACAGCTCACTCCGATGAGCCGCCAGATATTCCTCGATTTGCTGCAGTTCCTTCGCAGCGCGGTCGATTTTTGGCGACAGTTTTGCGAATGCCGGATGCTTAAACGCTGTCATTAAGCAATTCCTGCACTCGTTCGGACGAAACGTCTGAGGCAAAGATCAGGTCACAAGGAATGTTCGTTCCCCGAAGCTGGTCTGCGACCAAGCGCTCTACCATGGCCCGGCGCGCGGGATCAGTGCGTCCGTGCACCAGCAGATCTACGTCCGAGTGGACGCGGAAACGGTTTTTCGCGAGGGATCCGACAACGGAGATATCGACGCCGCGGGCTTTGGCGTTCCGGAGAATACGCGATACACAGGCTCGCGCGGTCTTCCGGCGATCGTCAGCTCTTCGGTGGATCAAAGTGTTGATCTTGTTCATCTTTTCGCCTGTTGCCTTTGGTGACCCGAGGCGAGATTGTCGCAACTCCGCAAGCTGTGCGTGCTACCTGCCTATATATCATCGTATGATATATTCAAGCCATTTGACGAGGACAAGGCGAAAACAGGCGTTCGCTGGAAATGTCCAGATGCAGTCGAAGTTTTAGGCTAAGCGCCGTTCAGGCGAGTGGCAATGACGGCCTCCGCCGAATCGTGACACGTCATTCGACAAATGCCGCGCGCGCAACAAGATGGAGCTTGGCACGAGCGCCGCCGCTTGAGGACCGAGCCGGAGCAGCTTTCTCATTTGTCGAAAATGATGTCGAGAGGCAAATGGGATTTCACGATCGGTGACTTCAGCACGACGAAGCTGAAATATTTGTCGATTCCGATATCCAATTCGATCATGCGCTCCATGATCGTCTGGTACTCGCTGATGCCCGCTGTGACAAACTTCACAAGATAGTCGTAGCCGCCTGAAACCAGATGGCATTCGATGACAGAATCGACTTTCTGAATTGCGGTGAGAAATCTCGCGAAGTCGTTCTGTTGATGGTGCTTGAGCGTGACTTCGGTGAAGATCGTTAGAGTCTGTCCGAGCTTGGACACATCGATCTGGGCGGAATAGCCGGTGATGAAGCCTTCCGCCTGAAGCTTCTTCACCCGCATCAGGCAAGGGCTCGGCGAAAGGTTGACCAGGTCGGCAAGCTCGACATTCGTGACCCGCCCGTTCTTTTGCAGTTGGGATAAGATCTTGATGTCGATCCTGTCGAGCTTCATTGGAAACCTGTCACACGTTCGAACCGCGGATCGCCCGACAGACGGCGTCCGTCACCTCCTGCGTGGTCGCTGTCCCTCCTACGTCCGGCGTCAGCACGCCTTCACTCGTCACCGCTTCCACAGCGCTCATCAACCGCACGGCAGCTGCGCTCTCGCCCAGATGTTCGAGCATCTGGGCAGCGGTCCACAAGGTGGCGACCGGGTTGGCAATACCTTTGCCAGCGATGTCGAATGCCGAGCCGTGAATTGGCTCGAACATCGAGGGATAGCGCCGCTCGGGATCAATGTTGGCGGTCGGTGCAACGCCGAGACTGCCCGCGAGCGCGCCTGCAAGGTCCGACAATATGTCGGCGTGAAGATTGGTGGCGACGATCGTATCGAGGCTCCGAGGTTTCAACGTCATACGCACTGTCATAGCATCGACTAGCATCTTGTCCCACGCGACGTCCGGGAATTCCCGCGCCACCTCGGCTGCGATTTCGTCCCACATTACCATGCCGTGACGCTGCGCGTTGGATTTCGTAACTACTGTCAGGAGCTTTCGCGGCCGTGACTGCGCCAGCCGGAATGCATAGCGCATGATGCGTGTGACGCCGACGCGCGTGAAGATCGCGACCTCGGTTCCGACCTCCTCGGGGAGTCCGCGATGGGCGCGGCCGCCGTGGCCTGAATACTCGCCCTCGGAATTCTCCCGCACCATCACCCAATCCAGATCGCCAGGGCCAACGCCCGCCAGCGGCGAAACAATCCCGGGCAATATCCTGGTCGGCCGCACATTGGCGTACTGATCAAAGCCTTGGCAGATCGGCAGCCGGAGGCCCCAGAGCGTGATGTCGTCAGGCAGATCGGGGGCGCCCACCGCGCCAAAGAAGATGGCGTCGAAGCGCTTCAGTTGCGCCACCCCATCTTCGGGCATCATCCGACCATGGGCCTTGTAATAGTCTGAGCCCCAGTCGAAGTGCTGGACGCGGAGCTTGAAGTCGCCGCAGCGCTGCTGCAGCGCCTCAAGCGCCTGGAGACCTGCGGCAATCACCTCCGGGCCGATCCCGTCGGCCGGAATGGCGGCAATCTCATATTCGCGCATCGTCACTTCCCTGTTTTTTGGTGCTGGCCGCCTGGTGACCTCAATCTCGTGTGCGATCGATTGTATGTTGGCAAGACGGTCTTCTCAGAATTCAGCGACCTTGCCCCACGCAGCAGTCTTCAGGCGCTCGGGCCTATAAGGACGCGGATCGACGATAGGCTCGCTGCCTGTAATGATGTCGGCGATCATATGCCCCGCGCCGGGGCCAATCCCGAAGCCGTGACCGCTGAATCCCGCCGCCAGGATGAAGCCCGGAATCCCCTCCACTTCGCCGACTGCGGGAATGCCATCGGGTGTACTGTCGATATAACCCGCCCACACATCGGAGATCGCGACGCGTTGGAGTTCGGGGATCAATTCGCAGGCTCTTCGATATGTCAGCCGAATCTGTCCCATGTCGGGCTTCGGGTCGAGAATGCGATTCCGTTCCATTGGCGTGATGTCGTCGAGGGCCCATTTGCGCAGACTTTCATGGCCTTGACGCCAGCCCTCTAAGGCGCCCGGGGCGAGATTGCGCCAGCGGCGGGCGAACATAGGTACAAACTCGCGGCCGAACCTGAACTGCTGCGGCGTTGGATCGACACGCGCCCGCCCGCTGATCGCCAGCGCGTATCCACCGTTGCTACGCCGCGTCAGAGAGACGCGCGTGGTATGCAGCGCATCCGGCAGGCTGTTTGCGCCGGGTGCCACGGCCAGAATGGACGAACGCACGGCAGCTTGCGGGAAACGCACACCAAGCTGGTTGCAGAAGGAAGAAGCCCACGCGCCCCCGGCCATGACAACAGTCTTTGTCTGGATGGTGCCGGCTTCGGTCACCACAGCGCTCACCCGGCCGGCGCTTAGCTCCAGCCCGCGCGCCGCGCAATGCTGATGTACGGTGCCGCCCGCTGCCATGATGCCGCGCGCGGCAACCGGCACTGCCTTGGAAGGGTCCGCCGTTCCGTCAGTTGGCGAGAACACGCCACCTTTCCATTTGCGGCCCGTCGCTTTGCCCCGTTCGGTGGCTTCTTCCGCGCTCAGCATGTGCGTGGTGATCCCGACCGTTCTCGCAAATTCGCGCCACTTCGCCCAGCCTGCCAGCTCATTTTCGTCCTGAGAGAGATAGAGGAGACCGCAACGGCGAAATCCAGTATCCTCGCCAGTCTCCTGTGCCACCTTCTCCCAGAGATCGAGGCTCTTGGTTGCCATTGGCAGCTCGCGCGCATCGCGGTTCTGCTGGCGGCACCAGCCCCAGTTGCGGCTGGACTGCTCGGCCGCGATACGCCCCTTCTCGACCAGGGCGACCTTGAGGCCGCGGCGCGCCAGATAGTATGCGCTGAACACGCCCACCACGCCGCCGCCGATAACGACGACGTCCGCCTCGCGAGGGAGGGAATGGCTGCAGTCGATGTGCATGAGCGGCGCGGGCATGGATGGGACTCCGGTAGTTTGAAGCATCCTAACCTGCAGCCCGCAGAGGCAGGCTGCGGAGTTTGTGCCTGGACGGAATTTCCTGCGTTTGGCAGTCCCCAGGACAGGCAATTATTGCGCGATAAGCTCGCTGCGCGGAGCAAGCGGGAGTAAACTTCATGCAGTCGCGTCATCTGCGGCATGGGCGGCACACGGCGCAGTCGTCGAGCTTGATCGGCAGCGCCTTGGCCGACATTGTGATGGGCCGCACGGTCACCAATCCGCTCGGCGGCATGGCCTGCACATGTGCCGATGTACACCGGAAAGCCTTGGTCCTATCCCTCATGGGCGCATATTGCCGGATGAAGGATATGGTTGCCTGATCCCGGTTTCCGCGCCGAAACGGGAACAGAGTGAAATGCCGAACTGGATGTTCTTTTCAGAAGTTCCTGCCGCGCGAGGGCCAAGTTTCGAAGACTCTGCGGAAACAGAACAGTCAAACTGGCTGGAAGAACGGAGCCACCCTTCCTTATGGCAGGCAGGCTCCAGAGGACATCCGACAGGCAGGGCTTGCCCCGTCGGAGAGTTCTCCAAGAAAAAAAGGGAACAGAGTCCGGTACACGGACCGGATTTCATAAGGGAGCCGCCAGGATGAGCAGAACCCGTCTCTCGCAGCCTCAGCGCGCGAAGCGTCGAGAAGGCCAGACTGCGGCCGCTACGGTGAGGCGCTTCTGCTCAAAGGGCGATGATGCAGTCCGCAATAGGGTGGACGCGCTCGGTTGAAAGGGGAGGTGATCTCGATGGTCGCAAGCATCCAGGCTGTAGCCCCCCACGATGTGGCGCTTTCGGTGCGCGATCTCACGGTGAATTTGCCGCAAGGCATGGAACGGACCCATGCTGTCAAGGACATTTCCTTCGATCTGAAACGCGGCCAGATCCTCTGCATCATAGGCGAGTCCGGATCGGGTAAGTCGGTCACGGCGAACGCGATCATGGGGCTACTGCCCAAGGTGATCCGCCTCTCATCGGGAATAATCCAGCTGGAGGGGATGAACATCATCGGCATGTCGCCCGACAAGCTGCGCAACCTGCGTGGACGGGTCGTGTCGATGATCTTTCAGGACCCGCTCTCGGCGCTCAATCCCCTGATGACGGTGGGCGCGCAGATTGACGAGGTCATGGCAGCGCATGGCTTCGGCACGCCACAAATCTGTCGAAGCCGCGCAATCGAACTGCTCACTGAAGTAGGCCTGCCAGATCCCGAACTCATGTATCACCAGTACCCTTTCCGGCTTTCGGGCGGGCAGCGGCAGCGCGTCATGATCGCCATGGCCCTGGCGCTCGAGCCGACGGTGCTGATTGCGGATGAGCCAACCACCGCGCTCGACGTCACCACCCAGGCTCAGATCCTGCAACTGATCCGGGACATTCAGCGGCGCAAGGGCATGAGCGTGATGTTCATCACCCACGATTTCGGCGTGGTGGCCGAGATCGCCGACAGCGTCGTGGTGATGGAAAAGGGCAATGTCGTCGAACAGGGCAGCGCCGAACAGGTGCTGAAGTCGCCCAAGCACCCTTATACCCAGCGCCTGATTGCAGCCGTACCGCATTTGACCGGCGAAGATCGCCCTCGTCCGGAGGCTGTCAGCAAGGAGCCGATCCTGAAGGTTGAGGGTCTGGTGAAGACCTATCGCGGCGGCAGCGCGCTGTTCGGCGCGCAACGAATTGTGACAGCGGTCAACGAGGTGTCGTTCGAACTGGCGCCCGGCCGCACGCTAGGGGTCGTAGGCGAGAGCGGTTCGGGGAAATCGTCGCTGGGCCGGCTCCTGATCAAGCTGCTGGACAGTGACGGCGGCGGGATCTTGTTCGAGGGCTGTGACATAGCCAAGCTTTCCGAAGCGAAGTTCCGCCCGCTTCGACCGCGGATCCAGATGATCTTCCAGGATCCCTTCGCTTCTCTGAATCCACGCTCGACGGTCGGCCACATCATGACGGTAGGTCCGGTGGCGCACGGGATGCCTTATGCTCAAGCGCGCGATAAAGCGCGTGCACTTCTGGCACATGTCGGTCTCGATGCCGGCGCTTTTGGCCGCTACCCGCACGAGTTCTCGGGTGGGCAACGCCAGCGCATCGGCATCGCTCGTGCGCTGATGTTCAAGCCGAAGCTGTTGATTGCCGACGAGGCGGTCTCCGCACTCGACGTGTCGATTCAGGCGCAGATCCTGCAGCTTCTGGACCAGATCCAGCGCGAGACGGGCGTGTCGATGGTCTTCATCACGCACGACCTGCGCGTCGCCAGCCAGATCTGCGACGAAATCGCGGTGATGCAGAAGGGCC
Organism: Mesorhizobium sp. M0106; assembly: GCF_040322715.1. Taxonomy (NCBI): domain Bacteria; kingdom Pseudomonadati; phylum Pseudomonadota; class Alphaproteobacteria; order Hyphomicrobiales; family Phyllobacteriaceae; genus Mesorhizobium; species Mesorhizobium sp. M0106. The sequence continues at coordinate 111,828 of NZ_JAMYUA010000013.1, forward strand.
GGATCGTCGAGCGCGGACCGCCCTCGCAAATATTCCTGAACCCGCAAGCAACCTACACGCGCCAACTGGTAGCGGCAATTCCAGGAGAGCGGCCGGGCAATGCCCGTCCAGTAGCAGCAAACGCATAAGAAATAACAAGAGAGGAACTACCATGACCAAAAATTCATCGACTACGTCCAACTACTCGAGGCGCGAAGCGCTGCGACTGATGGCGATAGGTGGGGCTGCAGGCCTCATCGCGCCCAATCTGTTGGGCAAGCCCGCCTTTGCCAAGACCCCTCCTGCAGGCCCGGCCGGTCGCGTCATCGTCGGCCTCTCCCAAGAGCCGACCGTGTTCAATCCGCTGATGGCGCATATCGAAGTCGATGACGCGGTCCATTTCTCGGTTTTCGACGCGCTGGTCCGCATGGATCCCCAAGGTGGCCTACATCCAAACCTCGCAGCCGAGGTGCCAAGCCAAAAGAACGGCGGCATTTCGGAGGACGGTCTCAACTGGCGCATCCGGTTGCGTGACAATGCCCGCTGGCACGACGGTGAGCCCTTCACGGCCGAGGACGTGAAATTCACCCTTGAACTCATCACGAACCCGAAGTTTCGCGCTTGGCGCACGAGCGGCCATTCGCTCGTGCAGGACATCACAGTGGTTTCGCCCACCGAGATCACATGGCGGATGAAGGAGGCTTTTGCGCCCTATCTTTCGTTCTTGGCCGAAACGTTCATCGTGCCCAAGCACATTCTGGAGAAAGAGGCCGATCCGAATACAGCCGCCTTCAACCAGGCGCCGGTCGGCACCGGCGCATTCAAATGGAGCCAGCGCGTCGCAGGTGATCACATCGAGCTCGTCGCCAATCCTGAGTACGCGGGCGAAGGCCCCTATGTCGAGCAGCTCATCTTCAAATACATCCCCGACATGACGGTGCTCTACACGCAGTTCAAGAGCGGCGACGTGGACCTGGTCGATCAGTCGTACATCACCGCCGACCATTATACTGAAGCCCGCGAACTAGCAGACCGCGTGGTGACACTTGAGACCGGGTCATCCCTGGAGTCGATCTACCTCAATTTGGGCCGCCCGCAGTTCAAGGAGTTGGCAGTGCGCCAGGCGCTCTACGCCGCCTTGGACAGGAAAGCGATCGTCGACACGATCTATTACGGCGTGGGCACTCTCACCGAGACCTTCATGCCGAAGGAGTCCTACTACTACGACCCGAACCTGCCGGTTCAGGAGTTCAATCTGGACCGGGCGCGCCAAATCCTTGATGAGGCCGGCTGGGCGCCGGGGCCGGATGGAATCCGCGCCAAGGATGGGGTGCGACTGTCCTTCTCCAACTCGACAACTTCTGGCAACAACCTCCGCGAGCAGACGCAGCAGTTCCTGCAGCAGACGTTTGCCGAGATCGGCGTCGAGATGACGATCTCGAATTTGCCGGCTGCAGTTATGTGGGGCGAGTTCTGGCTGAAGTCGCAATTCGACACCGCAATGGTGGGCGTCACCTATCTGATTGCAGCGGACCCCGACGCCACAAACCGGCTCCATACGAAGGCAATCGCCGCTCAAGGCGGACACGGTTCGAACACCGGGCAATATTCCAACCCTGAGGTCGATGCCCTGCTCGAAAAGGGCGCTCGCAGCTTCGATCCGGAAGAACGACGCGGGATCTATAATCGCGTGCAGGAAGTGGTGCGCCATGATCTGCCCTTCCTGCCGCTGTTCGCGTACACAATCGTCCTCGGGCGCAAGAAAGGGTTGGACGGCTTCGAGCCCAACGCCAACACCCGCACCGCGTCGTGGGATGCCGCAGCCTGGCAGTGGAAGGCCTAATCCACGCAGTTGCCGCCGCCCCGCCGATTCCGCCGCGGCGGCGGCAACAGACTAAAATCATCAACCCACAATGGAGGGACTCGAATGCGCGGCTTCCTGCTCAATCGCCTCTCGCAGAGCCTGGTGCTGCTTGTGATCGTTTCGATCATCGGCTTCGGCATTCTGAACCTCCTTCCCGGCGGCCCGCTGGCGCAATTCGGGCTCGATCCCGGAATGACCCAGCAGGATATCGAGCGTCTCAAGGGGCTGCTGGGCCTCGATCGACCCATATGGATCCAATATCTGGACTGGGCATGGCGGCTGGTGCGGGGCGACTGGGGTCACTCCTTCCGCGACGGAGCGCCGGTATTGGAGGTGATCGGCAGCCATCTCTTTGCCACGCTGCTGCTGATGGGGTCCTCAACCGCAATTGCGATCTCCATTGGCGCCTGGATTGGGATCCGAGGCGCCACGCGCCGCTACTCGCTGTTCGATTATCTTGCAACTGTCGGGGCCATGGTTGCGTTGTCGGTCCCCACCTTCTGGTTCGGACTCGTCGGCATCTACGTCTTTTCCCTGAAGTTGGGTTGGCTGCCTGCGGGTAATATGTCCGAGATCGGCGACGCCTCGATCCTGGGCTACCTCCACCATCTGATCCTGCCAAGTATCGTGCTGTCGCTGGTCCATGTCGCGATCTGGAGCCGCTACATGCGGACGGCCACTCTCGACGCCATTAGCCAGGACTTCGTCAAGACCGCTCGGGCCAAGGGGTTGAGTGAACGCCGGATTCTGATGAAGCATGTCGTCGGCAACGCACTTTTGCCGATGATTACCTTGGCCGGGATGCAGCTTCCCAGTGTCCTCACTGGCGCGCTCGTGACCGAAACCGTCTTTACCTGGCCAGGAATGGGACGGTTGTTCCTCGATAGCCTTGGTTACAGCGACTATCCGGTTGTGATGGGGCTGCTGATGTTCTCCGCCATTCTCGTTCTGATTGGAAACCTGATCGCCGACATTGTCGTCGCTATTGTCGATCCGCGCATTCGTCTGGCTTGAGCGCGCAACTTCCCCGACAGGAGACAGCCGATATGACCGCTTTCACCGCAAATGCAGCTCCAAGCCGATGGGGAAACAACCGCGCGGCACGTCGTTTCATGCGGCATCGCTTGGCGCTGCTCGGGTTAGCGATGATCATCTTCCTGAGCCTCGCTTGCGTCCTCGGCCCCCATCTCCTGCCTTATAACTCACTGTACATCGATCTGCGGGCCCGCTTTGCCCCTCCGCTGACGGGCTACCACTTTCTAGGTACCGATCCGCTTGGCCGCGACGTGGCGGCAAGGCTTTTGATGGCGGGACGAATCTCGCTGCTGGTCGGTTTCTTTGCCATGGTTTTGTCGACACTCATCGGCACCCTGGTCGGCGTAATTGCCGGCTATCGCGGCGGCTGGGTCGGGGCCACGCTGATGCGCACGGTCGATGGATTCCTGTCATTCCCATCGATCTTTCTGCTGCTGGCGCTGGCTGCCGCACTGAAGCCCAGTCCTGTGATGATCACCGTCATTATCGCTCTCACCAGTTGGATGGAGGTTGCCCGCATAGTCGAAGCGGAAGTCCGCTCGTTACGCGAACGCGAGTTCGTCCTAGCCGGGCGAATGCTGGGATTGAGCGGCACCCACATCATGTTCCGCGAGATACTGCCCAACGCCATGGGGCCGATTATCGTCGCTTCCACCTTGACGGTCGCGCGCGCCATTCTCATGGAAGCCTACATCAGTTTCCTCGGCTACGGGATCCAGCCGCCACTGCCCAGCTGGGGCAACATGCTCAATGGCGCCCAGCAATATCTGGGCAGCGCACCTTGGCTGGCAATCATTCCCGGAGCTGCAATCACCATCGCCGTAACCAGTTTCAATTTCATCGGTGACGGGCTGCGTGATGCGCTCGACGTCCGAGACGACCACATCTGAAGTTTCACCGACCGTAGATTACCCCTGCAATGCAGCGAGAAGTCAGCCACGTGCAAGAGCCTCATATCGCCGACAAGAACACACCCTACTGGTGGGAAGCAGCGCCCGTCATGCCGCTGCCGCGGCAGCCGGTCGCAAAGAACCTTGACGTGGCAATTGTCGGCGCCGGTTATGCCGGGCTTTCGGCCGGGCTTGCGCTGGCGCGCGAAGGACGCTCGGTCGCAGCCTTTGATGCGATGAATCCGGGCGAGGGTGCTTCCACCCGCAACGGCGGGATTACGAGCGGGACCATCCGGCCGGACTATGCCACGATCACCCGGCGCTTTGGGGAAGAGAAGGCCATGGCGATCGAGGCCGAGGGCAAGGTCGCACGCGAATTCCTCTACGACTTCATCAAGACCGAAGGGCTCGACTGCGACTTCCGACTGGTTGGCCAGTTCAAAGGCGCTTTCGGATATGAACAGTATGAGAAGATGGCACGGGGCGCCGAGACGCTGGCGAAGAAACTGGGGATCGAGTCCTACGCGGTTCCGCATGCCGAGCAGCGAAATTATATCGGCACCGACTTCTACCGCGGCGGGACTGTTCGGATGGACATTGGCGGGCTGCACCCCGCAAAATTCCATGCTGAGCTCCTGCGGGTGGCGCTCGCATCCGGGTTGACGGTTCATTCGCATACAGTGGTCAAGTCGATCGAGAGGAACGGTTCGGGGTTCCGTGTCGCGACTTCGGCAGGGACGGTGGATGCACGGCAGGTTCTGGTCTGTACCAACGGCTATACCGACGGCGCCGCTCCCTTCCTGCGCCGCCGCCTGGTTCCGGTTCGCAGCCGGATCATCGTGACCGAAGAACTTGCGCGCGATATCATGGCGCGGCTGATGCCGAAGCTGATGACGATCACCGAGAACCGGCAACTCGGTTTCTATTATCGTCCCTCGCCCGACGGGAAACGTATCCTGCTGGGGGGCCGTGACAGTTCCCGCGTCGGCGATCCGGCGGCGCCGAAACTTCTCCTTCGCAAGGGCCTGGTGAACCTTTTCCCGGAGTTGGAGAACGTGCGCCTTTCGCATTGCTGGTTCGGCAACGTGGCGATGAACCGAGACATGCTGCCCCGCATCTTCGAGAAGGGCGGTGTGGTCTATGCCTCCGGCTTCTGCGGTTCGGGCGTGGTCTGGGCGCCATGGATTGGCATGCGTGCGGCCCACAAGTTGATGGGGCATGGCGAGCAGTCGCGCACTGCGTTCGACTTTCGACCGCCTTCGGCCGTCCCGCTCTATCGTGGCAATCCGTGGTTCATGCCGGCGATTATCCAGGGCTATCGGTTGCAGGACCGTATCGCCTTCTGGCGCGCCAGACGCTAGTCGCCGACATCCGGGGCGATCCGTGGTTCATGCGGGCAACCCTTTGGCGCGCCCGCCGCTGACACGACTGCAGGATCGCGCGAGGTCACCTTGTTGCCGGAGAGTGTCGAAAAATCCGTCGGGACTGGGCCTGGTGCGAAACTGATCAGCGGTGGGACGCCTTTGCGCGGATCAGCGCGTCGGCCATGTAGAGGTCCTGCAGGGAGATGCCGGAACTGTCGAAGACCGTGATCTCATTGTCGAAGCGGCGGCCGAGCGCACGCCTTTCAATAACGTCGCCGATTGGTGTTACCGCGAGCACGCCGGCGTCGATTTCGTCGCGCACGTATTGGAACTCGCCGATCTGGACGGACTGGGAAAGCAGATCACAAAACAGACGTGCCTTCGGAAATAATTCGCTCGGCAATTCGCGTTTACCCGGAGCATCCGACCCGATGCTGACGATATGGGTTCCGGGTCCCACCCAAGCGGCATCGAACAGCGGTTCGCGTGCGGGTGTCGCCGTCACCACGATGTCGGCCGTGCGCACGGCTTCTTCCGGCAAGGCAGCGCGCGCCTTCAGTCCCCTTTCGCCGATCTGATCGACAAAAGCGTCGCGCCGCGGCGAAGGCCGGGCCACGACCAGCACGGTTTCGATTGGGCGGATGCGTGCCAGCGCCATCACTTCGAAGCTCGCCTGGTTGCCGGCCCCGAAGATCGCCAGAACCTTGGCTTGCTTGCGCGCAAGAAGATCGGCCGCAACCGCGTCGGCGGCGGCCGTCCTGTAGGCGTTGACCTTCCCGGCCTCGACTACGGCGCCGAGCCGACCTGTATGCTGATCGAGCAGCACGATGGTCGAGTTGTGGCGGGGAAGGCCACGTGTCGGGTTGCCCGACCAGAAGGAGCCAATTTTCACGCCGGTCAGCTCGCCCGACGAACCGGATTTGATTGAGAAGGTATTGGTCACCTCCTGTGTGCGCCCGAGAACGGCCGGAAAGACCCAGCTCTGCCGCGATGCTGCCGCCACGAGAGCCTCGCGCGCCGCCTCGAAAGCAAGTTCATGCGTGACGAGGTCGGCTGTCTCCTCTTCGCTGATGTAGATCATCCAAAATTCCTCCTGGGCATCGGCGATCGCGGGCAACCACGAAGCGGCGATTCAAGGTGCCAGGTATTCCTCGCCCGATTTGCACGATTTGGCATGCCGAGGAACTGCATAAAACGAATAATACCGCTGATTTGCAGGGGCAAAACAGCAGCGAAATCTGTCCGCCGGGCGCGACTCTAAGATCCGACTTCAATCCGATTCTGGATCAACTGACAGCGTTGCACCTTATGGCTTTTGAGCATGACAGAGATGTCGTCAGCGCCCCGATCGAGCTGATGAAATTGGAAACCCGCCATTTGCCGGGCGCACTGAAGCTGTCGCAGGAGATCGCCTGGCCCTACCGTCAGGAGGATTGGGAATTTGCCCTGATGGTCGGCAATGGCCTGGTCCTTGAGCGGGCAGGACAGGTGATTGGCACGGCCATGTCCTGGTATTACGGACAGTCCTATGCCTCGGCCGGGATGATCATAGTTACTGGGTCCGCGCAAGGCGGTGGCAACGGCGCCCGGCTCTTTGATGGATTGCTTGAGGCGACACACGGTCGCAACCTGCTGCTCAACTCAACCGAGGAGGGGCTGGCGCTCTACAAGCGACGCGGCTTCACTGCCTGGGGCACGGTGCTTCAGCACCAGGGCTCGCTGGCTGTCGCCGTGACGCGGAGTACCCGCGACGACATCCGTCAAGCGACAGCCTCTGACCTCGCGGCAATCCAGGCCTTCGACGAACGGGCCACGGGCATGCCCCGGCTGCCGATGGTGGCTGCGCTCGCCGATGTGGGCAACGCATTGGTCATTGAGCGCAGGGGACGGATTGCAGGCTACGCTGTCGCGAGGAGGTTTGGCCGCGGCTATGTCGTCGGCCCTTGTGCAGCCGAGAGCGACCACGACGCGCGGCTTCTGATCCTGGCCCAGCTTTCGAAGCTTCACAATCAATTCGTTCGCATCGACGTCTATGCCGAGGATGGATTGGGCGACTGGCTTGCGAGCCTTGGCCTGCAGCGGTCCGGCACTGCGACCGCCATGGTCAAAGGACAACGACCCGTCGCCGAGGGGCCAGCCCATATGTATGCGTTGGCAAACCAGTCGTTCACTTAGGAAACGAGACTATGAATAAGATGGCGGCAAACCTGGCGGTGAGCGAGACGGCTAGGACGATCGACGCCTTGGTCACCCCGGCGCTGCTTCTCGACCGTGGGCGGCTCGAGCGCAACATCAAGGGTCTGGCTGAGCGCGCCAGGAAGCTTGGCGTGGTGCTGCGCCCGCATATGAAGACGGCCAAGAGCATCGATGTCGCCCGATACGCGTTCCATCACGAACGCGGTCCGATCACGGTCTCGACCATCGCCGAGGCAGAGTATTTCGCGGGCCATGGCTTTCGAGACATGACCTACGCGGTCGGCATCTCGCCGGCCTCGGCCAAGCGGGCCATGGAGCTTTGTCGCCGCACCGGCGCTGATGTGAAGCTGTTGCTCGATTCGGTCGGGCAGGCCGATGCCCTGGCCAGCGTCCGCGAAGCCACCGGTATGACCCCATCTGTTTTCATCGAACTGGACTGCGATGACCATCGCGGTGGCTTGAGGCCAGACGACCCGAAGTTGCTCGACGTGGCCGGCAGTGTCGTCGCGGCCAGTGCCAAACTCGTCGGCGTTCTCGCCCATGCAGGCGAATCCTATGGCTTGAACACGCCCGATGCGCTGGTCAAGGCAGGCGAGAACGAGCGTTCAGCCACGGTGCGCGCCGCTGAAATCCTGCGCGCCCATGGCCATGCCTGCCCGATCGTCAGCGTCGGCTCAACGCCGACAGCGCATTTCGCCAGCAATCTTGAGGGGGTCACGGAGCTGCGCGCCGGGGTCTACATGTTCTTCGACCTGGTCCAGCACGGCGTTGGGGTGTGCGAACTCGACGACATCGCGATTTCCGTATTGGCCACGGTGATCGGGTCCAAGCCGGAAAAGGGATGGGTGCTGGTTGACGCTGGATGGATGGCGCTTTCGCGCGACCGGGGAACCGCAAACCAGCAGATCGACCAGGGTTACGGCGTGGTCTGCGACGAAAAGGGGCGGGTGCTTGAAGATGTGATCGTGGCCCAGGCCAGCCAGGAACACGGTATTCTCGCCATTCGTGCCGGCTCTGGAAAGTCCATGCCCGAGTTGCCGCTCGGGACTCGGGTCCGCATTCTGCCCAACCATGCGTGTGCGATGGCCGCCCAGCATGATTTCTACAGCGTTGTCAACGGGGACAGCCCCAAGATTGAAGCGCGTTGGGAGCGGATGCGCGGCTGGTAGGCGCGCGACTACGCTCGGATGTCGCCCCACTCAATCAACACTGGTGGTCAAGAAAATGAAGTTTACCTCTTACTGGCTGGATACGTCTCAGCCGTTCAATGAAGGGTCGTCCAGACCGCTCGAAGGCCACTACGACGTGGCGATTGTGGGCGGCGGCTTGACCGGCTCCTCCGCCGCGCTGGCCCTTGCCAAAAAGGGCGCCCGGGTTGCCATGTTGGAGGCCGAAACGATCGGCAATGCCGCGTCCGGCCGCAATGGCGGCATGTGCAACAACGGCTTTGCCCAGAACTATGCAATCATGGCTGGCAAGCACGGCAAGCCGGCCGCAAATGCGCTCTACAAGGCTTTTGACACCGGCGTCGATATGGTCGAGCGGCTGGTGCAGGAAGAGAAGATCGACTGCAGCTTCTCCCGCGTCGGCAAGCTCAAGCTTGCCGCCAAGCCCGAGCACTACGACGTGCTGGCGCGCAGCCAGGAACTACTGGCTGCCAATGTCGATCCCGACACCAGGATGATTGCGCGTGAGGACCTGCGAACCGAAGTCGGCACCAACCGCTACCATGGCGGGCTGCTCTTTCCCAAGAGCGCGGGCATGCATGTCGGCCGGTTCGTCCGGGGCCTCGCGACCGCCGCTGCCCGGCGTGGCGCAGAGGTCCATGAACGCTCGCCCGTCATGGCGATGCGCAAGGTTTCAGGCGTGCATGAGGTAACGACGCCAAAGGGCAAGATCGTCGCGCGGCAGGTCCTGTTGGCAAGCGGCATTTCCCAGGTTGGCCCGCTCGGCTGGATCCGCCGGCGCATGATCCCGGTCGGCGCATTTCTGATCGTGACCGAGCCGCTGTCGCCCGACCACCTTAGGCGTCTCATGCCGACTGGGCGCATGGTCGTCGACACGCGCAATCTCGTTGTCTACTGGCGGCTCACGCCGGACAATCGCCTTCTGTTCGGCGGGAGGGCGCGCTTTGCCGTGTCCAACCCTCAATCCGACGAAAAAAGCGGCCGGATACTCAAGGCGGCGATGGTCGAGGTCTTTCCGGAACTGGCCGGCACCAGCATCGACTACTGCTGGGGCGGCATGGTCGATATGACCCGCGATCGCCTGCCGCGCGCCGGAGAGCGCGATGGCATCTATTACTCGATGGGCTATAGCGGACACGGGACCCAGATGTCGACGTTGATGGGCACCATCATGGCCGACGTCATGGACGGGCGCCCCGAGCTCAATCCCTGGAAGGATTTCGACTGGCCAGCGATCCCCGGTTATTTCGGGCGCCCCTGGTTCCTACCGATTCTCGGCGCCTATTACCGCATGAAGGACCTTGTAGGGTGATGACGCCCCTCGAACACCTGGCCCGCAACGGCCACCTGGACAAGTTCTTCTTCGACGGTCAATGGGTTGAGCCGAGCGGCACCGCGACGGGCGTCGTCGTCAATCCCGCCACAGAAGAGGTTGTGAGCCAGTTTCCGCTAGGAAATGGCGAGGACGTTGACGCGGCCGTTGCAGCGGCTCGCAGGGCATTCGCCTCCTGGAGTCGGACCACGCCAGAAGACCGCGCGGGTCTGCTCGATCGCCTGCAAGCGCTGCTCGAGGCGCGCGGCGAACTGCTGGCTCAATGCCTGAGCCTCGAAATGGGCGCGGCGATCGGCTATGCGCGCAGCGCCCAGGTGCCGCTGGCGATCACGCATGTTAAGGTCGCTCGCGATGTGCTGACAGACTTTCGCTTCGTCAAGCAACGGGGGCAAACCGCCGTCACCCACGAACCGATCGGTGTCTGTGCCTTGATCACTCCGTGGAACTGGCCACTTTACCAGATCACCGCCAAGGTTTCGCCGGCGCTCGCTGCAGGCTGCACGGTCGTGCTGAAGCCGAGTGAGCTTTCTCCCTTGGACGCCCTGCTGTTCGCCGAGGCAATCGAGGAAGCCGGCTTCCCTGCCGGGGTTTTCAACCTCCTGCAAGGTGATGGTCCAGGCGTGGGTATGGGTCTCGCCTCCCATCCGGATGTCGACATGATCTCCATTACCGGGTCCACCCGCGCGGGCATTGCGGTGGCCCAGGCGGCAGCGACGACGGTCAAGCGTGTCGCGCAGGAGCTCGGCGGCAAGTCGCCGAACGTGATCCTGCCGGACGCAGATCTCGATCGCGCCGTTTCTCTGGGCGTAGCCGCCGCCTTCCGCAATCTCGGCCAGTCATGCAGCGCCCCGACGCGCATGATCGTGCCACGCGCGCTGCTCTCCGAGATCGAGGCAATCGCCAAAAGGGCCGCAGCCCAGATCGTCATTGGCGATCCGCTTTGCGAAGCCACAACTCATGGTGCAATCGCAAACCGTGCCCAATTCGACCGCATCCAAACCATGATCGGCGTCGGCATTTCTGAGGGCGCCAGGCTTCTCACCGGCGGACCGGGCCGTGCGCACGATCTGAACGTCGGGTTCTATGTGAGGCCGACCATCTTTTCCGACGTGCGCACGACCATGCGCATTGCCCAGGAAGAGGTCTTCGGGCCAGTTCTCTGCATCATCCCCTACGACACAATCGAGGAGGCCGTCACCATCGCCAACGACACGGTCTACGGTCTGGGGGCCCATGTGCAGGGCCAGGATGTGGACGCCGTCAGGGACGTGGCCTCGCGGATCCGCTCCGGTCAGGTGCATCTCAACTACCCGGCCTGGGATCCGCACGCCCCGTTTGGCGGTTTCAAGCAGTCCGGAAACGGACGCGAATATGGGATCGAGGGCATGTTGGAGTATCTCGAGGTAAAATCCATACTCGGCTATTTCTAGGCCCTGGGCCTGTCCGTGGCTTTCGACGGTCGGGAATAGCCGTCGGCTCACAAGTTCTTGCTCGGTACCCTGGCGCGCTTGCTGCGAGCCCACGCGATGACGCGTGCGTGCTCGTCCGCCATAGCCGCGTCGAAGCGGCTGTCGCCACTGAAAGCCAGGGCAAGTGCATTTGCGCAGAGTTCGGCGTCCCGGAAGCATCGCCGATGCCTGCGCAGTGACTGCGTCCTTGTTATAGCCAGCATCGTCAACAATCGCCCAGCCTGGCCCGTATGGCTTGCTGGGCAACGCTGCGCCACCGAGTGGCCTCTCGCGCCTTGCTGCGCCAAGAAGGTCGGCGAAGGCAGGCCATCCCGGCTCCGATCAAGAGCCCCGCGCGCCAGCCGGCCCACCAAGGTTGCCGCGATCACCCTTGATGTCGTAGAGCCTACGGTCGGCGGTTAAATTGGTGGAGAAGAATATATGCCAGAGCACCCGAAACTCGTCTCGACTGCCAAGTCGCATGGCGGCGCCCAGCATGTTTACTCTCATCTTTCGACGAGCTGCTCGTGCGAAATGACGTTTGCCATTTTCGTGCCTCCGCAGGCACGGGAAAGCCGTTGCCCCGTGGTGTGGTACCTCTCCGGGCTCAGCTGCACCCATGCGAATGTAATGGAAAAAGGCGAATACAGACGTATTGCCGCCGAACTTGGCTTGATCGTTGTCTGTCCCGACACCAGCCCGCGTGGTGCCGACATTCCGGATGAAAAGGACAATTGGCAGTTCGGCAGCGGCGCCGGTTTCTACCTCGACGCGACGCAAGAGCCGTATGCCAAGAACTATCGCATGTATTCCTATATCGTCGAGGAGCTGCCAGCCGTGATCGGGCGCGAATTTCCCGCCGATATGGCGCGCCAGTCGATCTTCGGCCATTCGATGGGCGGGCATGGCGCGCTGACGATCGCACTGAACAATCCCGCGCGTTTCAGAAGTTGCTCGGCCTTTGCGCCGATCGTGCAGCCAAGCACAGCCGGCTGGTCGAAGCCGGCTTTCGAAAAATATCTCGGCCTGGATGAGGCCTCGTGGCGGCGCTACGATGCCACTTCGCTCATCGAGGATGGACACCGTTTCCCGGAATTCCTGGTCGATCAGGGAACGTCAGACGGTTTCCTCCAGGAGGGCCTCAGGCCTTGGCTGCTCGAAGACGCCTGCTCCAAGGCAGGCATTCCGTTGAAATTGCGGATGCAGGACGAATACGATCACTCCTATTTTTTCATTTCGACATTCATGCATGACCATATGACGTGGCATGCCGAACGGCTTTCACGAGGGTAGGCCGTAGGAATAGGTCGGCAGTCAGGCGGGCTCGGTGACGACGCCGATGCGCCGGTAGACGAATGGTTCGTCCTTCGAAGGAACCGTCGCAGCGCGCTGGGCCTCGTCGATCAGCATTGCCATGCGCGCATGGATCGGCGATTTCGCGCAAGCCGGGTCCGTCGCGGCGGCATCGCCGGCGATTGCCATCGCCTGGCAGCGACAGCCGCCCCAGTCGATCTCGCGCCGCTCACAGTTGCGGCAGGGCTCCTGCATCCAGTCCGTGCCTCGAAAGGCATTAAATGCCGGGGAATCGGTCCAGATCGCGGCCAGGCTGCCTGATCCAAAACGCTCGAAGCCGAGCGACGGTATGGTCTGGGCGGCATGGCATGGCAGTACGGTGCCGTCTGGCGTCACCATGAAGGCGTCGCGCGCCCAGCCGCCCATGCACGGCTTGGGATAGATGGCGAAATAATCCGGCGTGACGAAATCGATGTTCATGATGCCGGTGAGCCGTTCGCGCGCCGCCGCGACGATCTCCGCCTGGCGGTCGACGGCAGCACGCTCGGGCATCAGTTGATCGCGATTGGTCAGCGCCCAGCCGGCGTACTGCACGTTGGCGATCTCGAGACGCTCCGCACCCAGCGAAAGGGCCAGATCGATGAATTCCGGTACCTCCTCGATATTGTGGCGATGGATCGGCGCGTTGATGGTAAGCGGCAAGCCGGCCGCGCGAGTGCGGCGTGCCGTTTCCAGCTTCTTTTCGTGGCTGCCCCTGTGATTGCCGATGCGCTCGGTGGTCGCCGGCCGTGCACCTTGAAAGCTCAGTTGCAGATGGTCGAGCCCGGCTTCGGCAAATGCCTCGATGCGGCCATCCGCAATGCCGACACCGGCGGTGATCAGGTTGGTGTAGACGCCGCGCGCCGAAAGCCCGGCGATCAATTGCTCGAGATCGCGACGCAGCGTCGGTTCACCGCCGGACAGATGCACCTGGAGAACGCCAAGGTCGGCCGCCTGCGAGAACAAGTCGAGCCAGCTCTGCGTGTCGAGTTCGCAATTAGCCTTCAGCAATTCGAGCGGATTGGAGCAATAGGGGCATTGCAGCGGGCAGCGATGCGTCAGTTCCGCAAGCATGCCGATCGGGGGGAGAGGGGGCTCGCTCATAGCTTCACCAGCAGCTTGTCAGACCATTCCTGCAGGAAGGCGATGACATCGGCTGCCACAGCCTCCTGTTCGGCATCATAATCTGCGGCAAGGCCGGCAATGATGTGGCCGACCGTGGACCGCCCATCGCAGCGGCGCAATATGTCGAGGCTGATGTCGTTTGGCCAGAACACCTTTTCGGGCGACAGCACGGCGAACGCCTGGCGCACGGGGTCATACTGTATGCGCACGTGCTTCGGCAGCGATGGAACCGACTGCAGCGACACTATGGCTCTTTCGCGCAGTGCCATCATTGGGTTGCCTCCGGGCGGAAGGCGCCGGGCGGGATATTGCCCGGCTCGCCATAGGCGTGTTGAAGCGCGTCGAGCATGGCCCAGAGTATATCGCATTTGAACACCAGTGCATCGATCGCCTGCTGCTGGCGTTCTGCCGTGTCGGCACGTTCGAGCACATAGGCGAGGGCGAAGTCGGCGTCGCGCGAGGCCTGTTCGGGCCGTCGGGTGAAATAGGCCAGCGTGTCCTTGGTGATATAATCGTATCTGGCCAGCATCGCGGGTACCCGCTCGCCGATGATGAGCGGCGAGAACATCTCGGTCAGCGACGACGCGACCGCCTCCAGCAGGGTCCGGTTCGTGCAAAAGGAGAGGTAAGCGCCAACCGCAAAACGTGTCGCCGGCAGGGCCAGCCTCTCGCTCTTCACCGCGTCGGCATCGAGACCGAGCGAGGTCGCCAGGTGCAACCAGCGCGCAATACCGCCGCTCCAGCCGTCCTCGCCGTCATGATCCTCGATGCGTTTGCGCCAGGCGGCGCGAAACGCCGGATCCTCGGCATGAGCGAGGATCATGGCGTCCTTGCGCGGAATGACAGCCTGATAGCAATAGCGGTTCAGCGCCCAGGCCTGCATCTCGGTCCTCGACAGCGCACCGCTGGTCATCCTGTGATGGAAAGGATGGCGGTTGTGATAGCGCTCGGCACCGACCTGCCGCAGCACGGCTTCGAGCTCGCTTGAGGACAGGCCGTTGCTGGCTGCGTCGTGGAAATCACTCAAAGGTCCATCTCCATCCCGTCGCGGGCCACTTCCCAGCCAGCCGCTTCGACTGCTGCATGCTCGGCAGAATTCTCGTCCAGAACAGGATTGGTGTTGTTGATGTGGACGAAGACACGGCGGCCAATCCTCACATCGGCCAAGCCGGCGATCGACCCTGCGTCTCCCGACATTGCCAGATGCCCCATGCGCGCACCGGTCTTTTGGCCGACGCCGGCAGCAATCATCTCGTCGTCGGCGAAGACCGTGCCGTCGAACAGAAGGCATGCGGCATCGGCTAGACGCGTGCGCAGGGTCGCATCGATGCGGGCGCAGCCGGGGATGTAGAAGACGGAGCCGCGACTGCCGGCACCGGCGATACGGACGCCGATCGTGTCGCCGGCATCGGAGCTGAAATTGGCATCCGGCTGGCCTCTTTCTTCGAGATAGAGGGCTATCTTCCCGGGCACGGGAAAGCTCTCGACAGCCACCCCGGTGTCGTGGCCGTCTGCGTCGCAGATCGACAGTTCTTGCGCCGGCGGCAAGATGCGTCGCGGCACGAGCGCCGGATCGAGGACATTGAAAATCGAATTCGCCTTCAGCGTCGCCAGAACCTGTGTCGTTGCATAGATAGCGAAAGGCTGCCTCTCACGCAGGCTGAGCAGGCCGGCCACATGATCGACATCGGCATTGGTCAGCACCACCGCGCGAATAGGTGTCGAGCGCAGCGGCGCATCGTGCGCGGGCTGCAATTCAGGCGTTGCCGCGATCTGCTGGCGAATGTCGGGCGAGGCGTTGAACAGAACCCAGCCAAGCCCATCCGCCGACGCGGCGACACTCGATTGGGTTCGTGAATGCACACCAGCTACCCCGGAGCGAGCCGCACGGCTCAGACGATAATTGCAGTTCCATTGCGGAAAGCCGCCGCCGGCCGCCGATCCGATGATTTTCAAGCGCATGAAAACGCCCGCCCCGCGGCTTCTCTGACCAACAGCCAATTTGCAGCCGCAAAAAACGGCCCGCCCACTTTGCGCGCCTCAAACTCTTTCACGAAAATCCCATACGGCAAGGGGATGCGTGCCCCTGTTGCCAGGGACACGCACCTCTGCGGCCTACTTCTTGGGAGTAATTTCAGCAGGCAGATAGCGCGAAATTTCAAAGCCCGCAGCAACCTGACACATGGTCGGTTTAGTCCAGCTCTTCTTCATAACATTTCTCCTCTTCTACCAGCCCGAAGGGGCCGATCCGGTGGTTAGCCAACCATTGCAGGGCACCGAAGCAATGGCTCGTCCATCACGTTCTCAAAATGGACAAATGAACGCAAGGTTTTGAAAGACCGAAAAACAAAACTATCGAAAGTAGCTGTAGTCTTCTCTTCAATTGTTCATCGCGTAGGTTTTTCCTCCTCCTGACCCATCCCGACTATTGCGTGATCGGATTGTCGTGCTCGTCGATCAGCGGCACGTTGTAACCCAGCAGAAGCTTGGTGATCTCCGCCTGGTTTTCCCTGATCACCCGGTTGAGCGTCCGTTTCCATTCCTGGTCGGACGGACGTACGCCCATGGTGATGCGATAAGACATGCGCGAGCCGGTTTTTTCCTTCAGCAGCGGAACAATGGTGACGTCGGCTCCGAGTTCCCTGGCATAGTAACCCGCCATCGGCCCCCACAGGACCGCCGCGTCGATCTTGCCGGCGAGCATGTCCTTGATCATGACCTCCCCCATGGAAGGGGTGACGCGCGTATCCACCGCCAGCGGGTAGATCTTGGCGGTCCGCAGAAGCTTGTTGGCGGCCATGTTGGCGGTTGGCGGCGTGCTTTCGACGACGCCGATTCTCTTGCCGGAAAGTTTCGGGTCTTCGATCGTCTCGATGCCTTCCATGCCGTTGCCTTTGGGGTATACGAGCACATAGGCGGAGCGGTAGTAGGCGTTGGTGTTCTGCACCAGTTCATCGCCTTGGGCGTAGCCCATGATGATGTCGCATCGATTGGCCCCCAGCGTGTTGCGCACAAAGCCGGTGACAGTGGGAAACCACGTGTAAGCGACTGATTTCCGACCCGTCTTCTTGGCAACCAGTTCAGCCAGCTTGTTTTCGAAGCCTTGGCCGTTCTTGTCGGTAAAGGGCATGTTCGAGGGATCGGCGCAGACGCGCAGAATGTCGGGATCGACCAGTTCGCCCGCAGCGCCAAGCCCGGCATTTTGCGCCAGAACATTCGACGGCAGCAAGGCGAGCGCGCCGAGGATCGGCAGAACGACGCGCAGCTTCGATGCAGTGCAGCCGGTCATATCATCCACCCATGCAGGATGCTTCGGCATCCTTGGCTGCCTGAGCCTTGTTTTCGTGCTTGGGCGGCCTGCCGCGGGGTGCCGCGCCATCGGCGCGCGCGCGCAGATAGACGTAGAGATCGTCAAGGTAACAATAGACGTTCTTGTTGTCGCCAAAGGCAGGCATGACGTTTTCCTTGCCGCCGCCGACATTCTTGCGGCCCTCGGCGACGATCGACAGGAACGTGGCGTAATCCATGTTCTTCAGGCTATTAGCTAGGGCAGGCGCATAGCTCGAACCTGTGGCGTCCTGTCCGTGACAGACATGGCAATCTGAGTGATACCGGCGGTACCCGCTGAAGGTGTACCAATCGACGGTTCCGTTTTCGATCTTGTAGGTCGGATTTCCGTCCGCATCTAAATATTTGCCTCCTTCTTGCTTCACCGCCTTGGCTTTCTCCATGCTGTCTTCGGCCCGTACCAGACTTGAGCTGGCCAGAGGCAGCAGGACCAGGGCGAGAGCGGAAACTGCAATGCGAACGATCATTCAGACTCTTCCTTCATTTGCCAGGGACACTGGCTGCCGTCGTGCTCGGCATTAATCGGTGTTGGGTGGGCGCGCAATCGAGAGCCCGGTTCCCGGCTTCGGGTGACCCGGGCTCTCGTTTTCGAACCTAGTCGTAAGGCTCTTCCCGGTTATCAGTCCGGGAGGCCGAAGACGGTGAGCTGGCCGCCCAGCGTCGTATAGTCGGCAAGTGCCGCGTAACCGCCGACGGCACCCAGACCAGCGGTTCCAACGACCGCGGTCTCGTCGCCCTGCGCACGGCCCTGATCGACGGCGCCATGCCAGGCAGCGGCGTTATCGGGCGAAAGCAGCCCCCCTGCCAGACCGATACCCGCCCATCCACCGACGCCGGACAGAACGGCGACGTACTGCTTGCCGTCATGCTCATAGGTCGTGATGTTGCCGATGATGCCGGACGGGGTCTTGAACTTGTAAAGTTCCTTGCCGTCCTTATCGACCGCCTTGATGTAGCCTTCGAGGGTACCGTAGAAGACGACGTCGCCATCTGTCGCCAATGCGCCCGACCACACCGAGAACTGCTCGGGCTTCGACCAGACGATCTCACCCTTGGCTGCATCCCAGGCAATGAAGTTGCCCATGTTGCCGTCACCGCCGGGCGCCGCATACATCGACACGGTGGCGCCCACATAGGGCTGACCGGCGGTGTAGCTCACTTTGTAAGGCTCATAGTCCATGCAGACATGGTTGGTCGGCACGTAGAACAACCCGGTCTTCGGCGAGTAGGCAGCCGGCTGCTGGTCCTTGGTTCCAAGCGCGGCCGGGCAGATACCGGTCGAGTTGGTGTCTTCGCCGTTCTGCTGGGTCGAATACTTGGCGACGACCTGCGGGCGGCCATACTGGTCGCTCTTGGGATCCATGTTGACTTCCGTCGCCCAGTTCACTGCCGGATCGTATTTCTTGGCGACGAGAAGTTCGCCGGTGGCTCGATCCATTGTGTAGGCAAAGCCGTTGCGGTCGAAATGCACCAGCACGTCGTGCTTGGCGCCGTTGACCTCCATGCCATCGACGAGAATCATCTCGTTGATGCCGTCATAGTCCCACTCATCATGCGGGGTCATTTGGTAGAGCCATTTGGCAACACCGGTATCCGCATCGCGAGCCATGATTGTCATGGACCAGCGATTGTCGCCTGGGCGCTGGACCGGGTTCCACGTCGAGGGATTGCCGGTGCCGTAATAGACCAGGTTCAGCTTGGGATCATAGGAATACCATCCCCATGTCGTGCCGCCGCCCGTCTTCCACTGTTCGCCTTCCCAGGTGTTCGTGCCGGAATCTTTTCCGACAGGCTTGCCGAGATGGGTGGTCTTCTCGGGATCGAGAAGGGTGTCTGCATCAGGACCTTCCGAATAGGCTTTCCAGGCGAGCTTGCCGTCTTTCAGATTGTAGGCGGCCAGCCAGCCGCGAACACCGAATTCAGCACCGGAGACGCCCACGAGCACCTTGTCCTTGATGACTACGGGTGCCGACGTGCCGGATTCGCCCTTTCCGCCGTCGGTCTGGTCTCCGTTCTTGACAGACCAGACGACCTTGCCGGTCTTGGCATCGAGCGCGACGACGGTGGTGTCGGCCTGGTTGAGAATGATCTTGCCGTCGCCATAGGCAACACCGCGATTGACCGTGTCGCAGCACATGATCGGAATGACGTTCGTGTCCTGCTTGGGCTCGTATTTCCACAGGATCTTGCCGTCATTCTTGAGGTCCAGAGCATAGACGTTGTTTGGGAAAGGCGTGTGGACATACATCACGTCGCCGATGACCAGCGGCCCGCCTTCGTGACCGCGCAGCACGCCGGTGGAAAAGCTCCATTTGACCTGCAGGTTCTTCACATTGTCGGCAGTGATCTGGTTGAGTTTGGAATAGCGGGTGTTGGCGTAGTCACCCGTCTGCATCGCCCAGTTCTTCGCATCCGATGCGAGCTTTGCAAGGTCTTCATTGGCCGAAGCCGTATAGGCAGCGCCGAGCGATAAAAACGCCGCGGTCGTCAGAATGTAGGTAGTTTTCGCAAGTACACGCATCCAAAATCCTCCCGGGTTCGCAGTGAAGAATCGACCGTCAAGCCCCACAAGGGCTTGCCCAAGCAATTCATGTTGGGAAGTTATTTTCCGGCAGCTGTCACGACCTACCCCGAAGCAGAGGGCACCGTTACCGCCCGCCCCCCTTGGTCTTCGAAAGACTGCCGCCGCTCCCTGATGACGGTGGCGCTCTTGAAGCCGGAAACAGGAAAAAGCTATGTCATCGTAAAAGGCCAGGCAAGCAAAAACCTACAATGGGTCGCTGCGCTGCAATATCGATATGGTGCGATGCAATATTTAGAAACAAGTAAAATAAGAACCGTATGAAAAACTAATAAGAGGATGACCGCCAGCAGCGATATATATAGCAACCATATTGTTCAGGTATTCTCGAGGTGATACACATTTGACTTTATTTCGATATATTCTGCCGGGCACCTCTGAGTAAGTATGCGTGCTTATCGCTCGTTGCCGATAGTGAGCGAAGCATGAAATGAACGCATGAAGGAGGGTGCGCAGCGGGTCATGAAGCGGGCTCTTGTCGGTCGATAGGGCATTCCTCCTTTGGTCCTATACGCAGGCCATGGGAGCTTGACTGGCTTTGCGGCACGTCGCCAATTGGAGCGATGATCCCGTCTGGATGCATGGTGTCCAGGCCAACTGGAGGTTCCTCATGATAAGGTCTGTTGGATCTCTCACCTTGCCGGTGGCCTTTGCGGCGACGCTGGCCTTTGCGAACTTGGCCAACGCCGCGGGAGACTACCCGACGGCAACGATTGCCGACTACGTGCTCGGCTGCATGCAAACAAATGGCCAGACACGTCAGGCGCTTGAAAGCTGTTCCTGCTCGATCGATGTTATCGCCTCGATCCTTCCTTACGATCACTATGAGAGGGCGGAGACCTTCAAAAGCATGTCGCTGACGACAGGGGAGGCGGCAGGGTTGTTTCGCGAAAGCGCGCCAGCGAAGGCGGCGCGCACGGAACTGAAACGCGCGCAGGCTGAAGCCGACGTACGTTGCTTTTAGTCAGGCGGAACAGGCACGCGTGGCCGTGCGCCTCACAGTCCCGCCGTTTCTATTGGCCATTGGCTGCGAAATACCTTGCCATCCGTATTCGAGCCGTAAGGCGATCAGGCCACACCCGGAAATTTTTGCTGGAATGACCGCAAAAGGTCGCTCATCACCTGTGGATTGCGATGTTGTCGCGGCAGGCTTACGTCGAACATGCCGAGCACGTGGGCTGGGCGCTGCTCAAGCACGATGATGCGGTCCGACAGCATCAGTGCCTCGCGCAGATTGTGCGTTACCATCAAGGCGGTCGTAGGCCGCGCTGACCAGACGGTCAAAAGCAATTGCCGAAGCCGCTCGGCGGTCTGTTCGTCGAGGGAGGCAAAGGGTTCGTCCAGGAAAAGTACCGCCGGTTCGGTGGCGAAGGCCCTGGCAAGCGCTGCCCTGCGCGCAAGGCCGAGCGAAAGCTCCGCCGGATAGAGCGAGCGCATGCCGGCGAGGCCGAGAGTGTCAAACAGCTCGTCGAGACTCTTCGCTCTTAGGCTTTTCGGCAGCGCCAGCCTGACATTCTGCTCCACCGTCCGCCATGGCAGCAAAGTCGGCTCCTGGAACACGGCGGCGATGCGGTTCGAGCCGCCTTGCGGCAGTTGGAAAGAGCCGGAAAAGTCTTTGTCCAGTCCAAGCAGGATGCGCAACGTCGTGGTCTTGCCGCAGCCCGACGGCCCAAACAGGCAAGCGAATTCGCCCGGCCGGACCTCGAAGGACAGACCCTGAAGCGCCGTGATCGACACGCCTTGCGCGGACCTGAAGGTCTTTTCAGCGATGTCGACCCTAAGCGGGACGGCCGCGCCAACGGGTTGCATGTCGTTCAACGGGCTGCACCAGGAGGAGTTCGATGACAAGCATCACCGCCACGAAAGCCAGCGTGTAGGCAAGAATGGCGGCGACGTCGAAGAGCTGGAAATAGAGATAGATCTGGAAGCCGACACCATTGGAGCGGCCGAGCAGTTCGACCACCAGGACGATCTTCCAGATGAGAGCGATGCCGGACCGCGAGGCCGCGGCAAAATAGGGCTGCAGTTGCGGCAGCAGGACATGGCGGATGCGCTCGAGTGGGCCGAAGCGGTAGACGGCGGCCATTTCGGCATAACGCGGATCAAATGCCCTGGCGCCTTCGCGCATCGTCACCACGACATTCGGGATCTTGTTCACGGCAACCGCGCCAATCGCCGCCGCCTCGTTGAGGCCGAACCAGATATAGGCGAGCACGATGACCACCAGCGCGGGAATGTTGAGAAACAGGACCACCCATGGACTGAAGAACCGGTCCGCACCGCGGTAGCTGCCGAGGATGACGCCGATGACCGAGCCGACAATCATTGCGACGACGTACGCCGCAGCAACCCGTCCGAGCGTCGCGCCAAGGTGATAAAAAAGGTCGCCGCTCGCCGCTTCCCTGAGCAGCACCTGCCAGACCTGCCCTGGTGAGGGGAAAGCGCGGCTTTGCCACAGATTGGCCGCGAGGCTCCACAGCAGGCAAAGTCCCAGCAGGGAAAGCGTTACCGTCAGCGCTGGCCTCAGCGCCGTCGCAAAGCCGGATCGACGCGACTTGCCTTCCGTTGCGGTCATTTCGCGAGTTCCGGCCAGAACGTGCCGGGCGCCATCTCGGGTGCCCTGCCAACCAGCTTCTCGCCGCCTATCGCGGCCAGCACGTGATAGAGTTTGCCCGCATCGGCCGCTTCTTCGGCGACCGGCCGTCTGGGGATGCCCTGGCGATAGCGGTCGCGCAGTTTTTCCAGCTCCTTGCCTTCTGCGCGAATGAGCGGCGCCAGGCGCAGCCATTCATCATCGGATCTGGCCAGCAAGTCCTTGGCCTGCTTGGATGCCTTCAAAAAGCCCCGGGCGGCATCCGGATTGTCGCTCGCCCATTGGTCGTGGAAGACGTAGCCGAGTGCCGACACGGGGCCCGAGGCACCAAGCGCTTTCGTCGCGTCATCCGCACCGATCAACCGACGAAAGCCATTGGCCTCGAGCCGGGCGCAGAAATGCCAGAAATTGAGCACGGCATCGAGTTCGCCTTGCATCGCCTTTTCAGAAATCAGCGGCGGCGCGCCAAAGACGACGTCACAGGCTGTCGGCAGGTCGAGGCCGTGATCGCGTCTGGCAAGCGCCTGGACCAGTAGCCAGCTCTTGTCGAGCGGGCCGCCGGCGACACCGATTTTCTTTTCCTTGAGGTCGGCGAGCGTCCGGATCGGCGATTCCTCCTTCACCATGATTGCCCCCACGGCGGTCGAATAAGGGGCCAATGTAAGGTCGCCGCCCTCGGAGCGCTGGCGCGAGACCCACAGCCAGTCGGTCACGATCATGTCGATCGCGCCGGCCAGCAGCGCAACGTTGGTCGCATCCTCCCCGGCGAAGTAGACAATTTCCAGATCGATCCTGTTGGCCTCGTCGAGCTTGTGGCGTTTCAACGTATCGAGTTCCCAACTCACGGTGCCGAACTTCAGGACACCAATTCGGACCTTAGCGGCCGCAAAGACGGCAACCGGCTTTGAGGCGAGGATGGCCCCCAGAGCCGCCAAGCGCAGCGTCGTGCGCCGCGAAATCATCATGGCGTCTCCTCTTTTAGGGTCGTGGACGAACCAGGAATGTCGATCAAATCGCTCGTTCCCTGCTCGGAAGGGCATATTTCCAGCGCACGACCTTGAGACTCGGATGTTCCTGAGACCATTTTGCGATCTCGGCGGGCGCCAGGAACATGCATTGGAACAGAGAGCCGCGGCTCTCGAAATAGAGATGTTCATCTCGGCAATTGCCCGGATTGGCGCTAAGGCACACCGTTAATATGAGATCGACCATGTCCATTTGGCACTTATCGTCGCCTGCGCGGCGAACTCTCCAGAGTTCGTGCTTTGGAGTTGCGCGGATTCCTGAAGGTGCCCAAACAGCAAACCGGTTGGAGTGAGGCTACGCGTTCGGCCAACAGGCGTCAATGATGTGGACCGCGTGTCGCTACACACCTCCCTTCGCGCAGTCGGGAAACGAAACAGGACCTTTGTACGATTGACTTCCTTCATCGGCAGTCTAGCTTTTCGAGGCGTGCAGGTGCTGCCAGTCCGGGGAGGAAGGACGAATAGTTCGCTCTCCCGCTTAAACACGAATGCCGGCGATCAAGGCATCGACACGTGTAAAGTGTCCCGGGCACTCACACGATCAATGAGGAAATGCCATGCGCGCAGTCGCATTTTTCGCCGCCGTGTCCGTCGCCACCTTTGTCACTACCCAGTCTCAGGCACAGGATGCCGCGGCGGGTGAGAAGGTCTTCGCCAAATGCAAGGTCTGCCACGTCGCAGACAAGGACCAGAACAAGGTCGGTCCGTCCTTGAACGGCGTTATCGGCCGAACGGCCGGGACGCATCCGGGGTTCAGCTATTCCAAGGCCATGACCGAGGCCGGCAAGTCCGGCGTCAAATGGGATGAGGCCACGCTGACGACCTACCTTCGCGATCCCAAGGCGATGGTCAAAGGAACCAAGATGGCGTTTGTCGGCCTCAAGAAAGACGAGGACATCGCCAACGTCATTGCTTATCTGAAACAATTCTCAAAATAACGCGGTACTGCCGGCCGTTGGACTGCGCTCGGCCGGCGTTGGCTGGGCTGCGCTTGGGGTCACGCAGCGTCTTGCAGCCTCTGCATCGCGGACGGCAGATCGAACAGGCTGTCGCAAACGAGGTCGGCGCCAAGCTCTTCAACGGGAATTTGGCTGTATCCGCCACGCAGCAGAATGACTGCCATGCCGGCGGCGCGGGCGGCGGCCACGTCGGCGCTGCTGTCTCCGACCATCAGCGTGTCACGAGGTTCGACCTGAAGCAGGTCGAGCGCCAGCAACAGCGCGTCTGGCGCCGGTTTCAAGTATGTCACCGCGTCTCCGCCGACGATCGCGCCGAGATATTCCGTCAGCCGAAAATGCAGCAGGATTTCGCGAGCCGCCAGTTGCGGCTTGTTGGTCACCACGGCCATGGCTATTCCGCTCAAATGCAAGTGCGTGAGAACCTCCCTGACGCCAGGCATCAGCCTCGTGCGGCCGGTCAGATGCCTGCGATAGATCGGCGCCATGACCCGGTTGGCCTCATCGAGCGCGATGCCGAGGAGCTGCGTGCCGGAAGCCGCGAAGGCTCGTTCGACCAGTTTCCTGATGCCGCCGCCGATCATGGCCTTGACCTGATCCAGCCGCAGCGGCGGCAGATCGCGTCCGGCCAGCAATTCGTTGACGGCGGCCGCTATATCAGGCGCCGAATCGACCAGTGTGCCGTCGAGATCGAACAGGATCGCCTTGGGCGAGCGAAACGGCCTGCCTGCGCCGACGTTCATGCAGCATCCTTCCACTTGATCGAACAGCCGATCGAAGCGATCTGGTCAAGCGGTCCGTCGCCGGTTCGGGCAACCTGCTTCATCGCCTCGAACAGGTCGCGCCTCAGCCCGGGCAAGTCGGCGTCGCGTCGCGACGCGTCCAGCCGGCCGCGATATTGCAGCGTCAACTCGCTGTTGAGCCCGAAGAAATCCGGGGTGCAAACGGCTCCGTAGGCACGCGCCACCGTCTGGTGCTCGTCATGGAGATAGGGGAAAGTGAAGCCGTTCGTCCTGGCGAAGAGCTTCATGTTGTCGAAGGAATCATCCGGATAGGCCCCGGCATCGTTTGAATTGATCGCGACAAAGCCGATGCCTTCGGCCTTGAGGTCATTGGCGTCGCGCACCATCCGTGAAATCGCCGCCTTCACATAGGGGCAGTGGTTGCAGATGAAGGCCACCACCAGCCCGTTCGGGCCGGCGTGGCTTAAGATCGAATGCGATGTGCCGTCGACACCGGGCAAAACGGCGTCGATGGCTCGCCAGCCGAAATCGCAGACAGGTGGGATTGCCGCCAAGATTTCCTCCGATGAAATGGTTTACGCCGCTTTCCGGATCGCCCCGTCGGCCGCCTGCCTGATGGTGCCGATATTGGCGCGGTAGGCCGCCTCGGTGCCGCCCTTAAAGATGGCCGAGCCGGCGACCAGCACATTGGCACCGGCCGCGGTGACAAGCGGAGCGGTTTCGGGCGTGACGCCGCCGTCGATCTCTATGTCGATCGGACGATGGCCGACCAGCGCCTTGACCCGCCTGACCTTGTCGACGACCGCCGCAATGAAGGCCTGGCCGCCGAAGCCCGGATTGACCGTCATCAGAAGCACCAGATCGAGCCGGTCAAGTACATATTCGATGACGCTTTCCGGCGTTGACGGATTCAGCGACACGCCGGCCTTCTTGCCGAGATTTCTGATTGCCTGCAGCGAACGGTCGAGATGCGGTCCGGCCTCGGCATGCACCGTAATGATGTCGCAGCCGGCATCGGCGAAGGCGCCGAGATAGGCGTCGACCGGCGCGATCATCAGGTGGCAGTCGAAGATCTTGTCCGTTCGATTACGGATCGCCTTGACCACCGGCGGACCGAAGGTGATGTTGGGCACGAAATGGCCATCCATCACATCGAGATGGATCCAATCGGCACCCGCCCGGACGACCGCTTCGACCTCGTCGCCGAGCCGCGAGAAGTCCGCGGAAAGCACCGAGGGCGCGATGATTGTCTTGGTATCCATGGTCGTCGGCTCCCATTCTGTCGTCCGTTTCCGGTCGCTGCACACCAACCGCAGTCATCTTGTCAGCGCGCCTTCGTCTCCGGTTCGCCTTCGAGCTTACCTTCCGCGAACACGCGGCTGCCGCGAATATCGGATTCCTCGATGGTGATAAGATCGATTTTCGTCAACGCCCGGTCGCGCCATGCGAAAAGCCGGCTGGCCTGGCGAAGCCGCGCCCGGTCGAGGCTATTGCGAACGGAGCGGGCGTTGGAGAAATGCGGCAGCCGCATGCGGATCGGGAGATACTCTTCGAGCGCCTTGGCCGCTGCTTCGCTGAGACGGTAATTCTGTTCCGCCAGCATGATCTCGGCGATTGATTTGAGTTCGCTGACGCCGTAGTCCGGAAAATCGAGGTGATGGGCGATGCGCGAGCGCATGCCGGGATTGCTGTCGAAGAAGCGGTCCATCTTGTCCTTATAGCCGGCAAGGATCACAACCAGATCGTCACGGTTGTTTTCCATGCATTGCAGCAGGATTTCGATCGATTCCTGGCCGTAGTCGCGTTCGTTCTCGGGCTTGTAGAGATAGTAGGCCTCGTCGATGAAAAGCACCCCGCCCATGGCGCGCTTGATCACTTCGCGGGTTTTGGGCGCGGTGTGGCCCACATACTGGCCGACGAGATCGTCGCGCGTCACCGCGACCATGTGCCCTTCGCGGACATAGCCGAGACGATGCAGGATTTCGGCCATTCTGAGCGCCACGGTGGTCTTTCCGGTACCGGGATTCCCCGTAAAGTTCATGTGCAGCGTCGGCGCGCCAGAGGTCAGCCCGAACTTGCGGCGAAGCCGGTCGACCAGAAGCAGCGCCGCGATCTCGCGGATGCGGGTCTTGATGGGCTTCAGGCCGACGAGTTCGCGGTCGAGCTTGTCCATCACCTCGTCGATGTTGGACGCCTCGAACTCGGCCTGTAGATCAACCGATTCGCCCTGCGCGGCAGCGCTCTTAGCTATCGCGTCCAGCATGGTTCGCCTAGCTCCGTTCGCCTTCGGGCCTGTCGGTCGCATAAGGCACGATCGAATAGCCCTGACTGCGGCCGTCACGCTCTTGGCGCAGCAGCCGGAACCCGGGTTCATTGGGTGGCCGGTTGACGATGAATGACATGCGCGGTGCTTCCCAGCCCTTGGTCGAATCGAAGGCGGTGACCCGGACATACATGTTGGGCATGGCTTTCCGGCAATTGTTGACTTCAAGCAGGATGCCCGCCGGGTCCCGCAGGTCGAACATCGGGTTGCCGTACATTTCCCAATAGGTGTTTCGCGGATGTGGATCGTCCGTGTACTCGACGCTGACCGCCCAGTGGTTTTTCAGTGCGTATTTGATCTGCGCCGAAATCTGCTCATCGGTTAGCTCGGGCAGGAACGAAAACTGTCCCTGCGTGACCTTGTTTCCGGGATTGGTCATCATGGCGACGGTTCCTTTCGTCTAGAAGCTCGGCGTTGCGGTTGGCACAAAGTCGGCCGTGTCGGTCGATTCGTAGTTGAAGGTGACGTCCTTCCACGTCTCCAGGGCCGCCTTGAGCGGCGTGCACCATCTGGCCGCCTGTTCGAGGATTTTGGTCCCTTCGCGCAGATAGTCGCGGCCCTCGTTGCGGGCGAGGATCATCGCCTCCAACGCGACGCGATTGGCCGTCGCGCCGGCCTGGATGCCGTCCGGATGGCCGATCGTGCCGCCGCCGAACTGCAGGATGACGTCCTCGCCGAGATAATGGATCAACTGGTGCATCTGGCCGGCATGGATGCCACCGGAGGCGACGGGCATCACCTTGTTGAGCGAGGCCCAGTCCTGATCGAAGAACAGCCCGGTTTCGAGGTTCTGCGGCGTGCGCTCCTCGCGCAGCGTGTCATAAAACCCCTTGATCATAAGCGGGTCGCCTTCCAGCTTGCCGACCACCGTGCCGGCATGGATGTGATCGACGCCGGCCATCCGCATCCATTTGCAGATGACGCGAAAATTCATGCCGTGGTTCTTCTGGCGCGAATAGGTCGAGTTGCCGGCCCGGTGGAGGTGCAGGATCATGTCGTTGCGGCG
Organism: Mesorhizobium sp. M0106; assembly: GCF_040322715.1. Lineage (NCBI taxonomy): Bacteria > Pseudomonadati > Pseudomonadota > Alphaproteobacteria > Hyphomicrobiales > Phyllobacteriaceae > Mesorhizobium > Mesorhizobium sp. M0106. The sequence continues at coordinate 140,156 of NZ_JAMYUA010000013.1, forward strand.
TGCCCACTTGGCCATCGACTGGATCGCCGTGTAGCCAATGACGAGGTCGATCATGACGATGCAGGAGCCAAGCTGTTTTGCAAATTCGGCGCGCTCGTACATGTCCTCCATCGTGCCGGCGGTGACGTTGAGATAATGGCCCTTGACTTCGCCGGTGGCGGCCGACGCCTTGTTCACAGCCTCCATGCAGTAGAGGAAGCGGTCGCGCCAATGCATGAAGGGCTGTGAGTTGATGTTCTCGTCGTCCTTGACGAAGTCGAGGCCACCCTTCAGCGCCTCGTAGACGACGCGGCCGTAGTTGCGGCCGGACAGGCCAAGCTTGGGCTTCGTCGTCGCGCCGAGCAGCGGCCGGCCGAACTTGTCGAGCCGCTCGCGTTCCACCACGATGCCGGTCGCCGGGCCCTGGAAGGTCTTGAGGTAAGCCACCGGGATGCGCATGTCCTCGAGCCGCAAGGCCTTGACGGCCTTGAAGCCGAACACGTTGCCGATGATCGATGCAGTCAGGTTGGCGATGGAGCCGGGCTCGAACAGGTCGAGATCGTAGGCGATATAGGCGAAGTATTGTTGCTCGATCCTGGTGCCTGGACCTGTGTTCGGCACCGGCTCGGATTTGAATGCCTTGGCGCGGTAGAGCTCGCAGGCGGTCAGCCTGTCGGTCCACACCACGGTCCATGTCGCGGTAGAGGATTCACCGGCGATGGCGGCGGCCGCCTCCTCGTGGTCGACGCCGGGCTGGGGCGTGATCCGAAACATCGCGATCAGGTCGGTCTCCTTGGGCCGGTAGTCCGGCTCCCAGTAGCCCATCTTCTTGTAGGGGATGACGCCCGACCTGTAGCGTTCCTTGCCTTCCTTGAGCGTGCCTGCTGAGGGCATGTCGATCTTGTTCATGGCAGGTCTCCTGTTTGCCGCTCAGGCGGCTTTCGCGGTTGCGATTTGGGGGTCGAGCTTTCCTGCGGCGTAACGTTTCGCCATCTCATCCATGGCGATCACCCTGATCTTCGACGCGTGGCCTGCGGTGCCGAAGCGTTCGAAGCGATCGCGGCAAAGGTCGCGCAGGGCGTCCATGGCGGGTTTCAGGAATTTACGCGGATCGAATTCGCGCGGGTCCTCCGTCGCAACGCGGCGGAACTGCCCGGCCATGGCCATTCGGCAATCGGTGTCGATGTTGACCTTGCGCACGCCGTAGCGGATGCCGCGCTCGATTTCCTCGACCGGGACGCCAAAGGTCTGGGGCATCTCGCCGCCATAGTTGTTGATGATGTCCTGCAGTTCCTGCGGCACGGAGGAAGACCCGTGCATGACCAGATGCGTGTTGGGCAGCTTTTCGTGGATCGCCTCGATCACCTGCATGGCCAGGATGCCGCCGTCAGGCTTGCGGCTGAATTTATAGGCGCCGTGGGAGGTACCGCAGGCGATCGCCAGCGCGTCGACCCGGGTGGCGGTGACGAAGTCGACCGCCTGGTCGGGATCGGTCAAAAGCTGGTCGTTGGAAAGCGCACCTTCAGCGCCGTGCCCGTCCTCGGCCTCGCCCTGGCCGGTTTCCAGCGAGCCGAGCACGCCGAGCTCGCCTTCGACCGAAGCGCCGACCCAATGCGCCATGCGTGTGACACGTTCGGTGATGGCGACGTTGTAATCGTAGCTCGCCGGCGTCTTGGCGTCCGCCATCAATGACCCGTCCATCATCACCGAGGTGAAGCCGTGGCGGATCGCCGACAGGCAGGTGGCCTCGTTGTTGCCGTGATCCTGATGGATGCAGAGCGGAATGGCCGGATGGATTTCGGTCAACGCCTCCATCATCTTGGCCAGCATGATGTCATTGGCATAGGAACGGGCGCCGCGCGAGGCCTGGATGATAACCGGCGCATCGCAGGCCCTGGCGGCCTCCATGATGGCGAGGCCCTGTTCCATGTTGTTGATGTTGAATGCCGGCACCCCGTAGCCGTGCTCGGCGGCATGGTCGAGAAGCTGGCGAAGGGTGATGCGGGCCATTGTCGGTTTCTCCTAGATGGTGAGCTTCAGCGCCGCTGCGGCGACGGCTTCGGGCGTGATGTCGAAATGCCGGTAGAGATCCGGGGCAGGGGCGCTGGCGCCGAAACCAGCCATGCCGACGAAAGCGCCGGTGTCGCCGATCCAGCGGTCCCAGCCGAGCCGTGCTGCGGCTTCGATGGCGATGCGCGGCGCCAGGCCGAGGACGGCTTTGCGGAAGTCCGCATCCTGTTCCTCAAAGAGCTCCCAGCACGGCATCGAGACGACCGCGGCGGCGATGCCGTGCTCGGTCTCCAGCCGTTCGGCGGCGGCAATAGCGATCTCGACCTCCGAGCCGGTGGCGATCAGCGTCACCGCGCGGTGCCGGGCTGGCTCGCGCAGGATGTAGGCGCCCCGGCTCGACCGGTTCTCGTCGCCGTGCCCCTGGCGCAGCATCGGCAGGTTCTGGCGCGAGAGCACCAGCACGCTCGGCCGCTTCTGGCTTCTCAGTGCCAGTTCCCAGCATTCCGCCGTTTCGATGATGTCGGCCGGACGGAAGACGTTGAGGTTTGGCGTCGCCCGCAGCATCGCCAGGTGCTCGACCGGCTGGTGGGTCGGGCCGTCTTCGCCGAGACCAATGGAATCATGCGTCATCACATAGATGACGCGCTGGCCCATGAGCGCCGAGAGCCGCATCGCGCCGCGCGCATAGTCGGCGAAGCACAGGAACGTGCCGCCATAAGGCACGAAGCCGCCATGCAGTGCGATGCCGTTCATGGCTGCGGCCATGCCGTGCTCGCGGATTCCATAGTGGATGTAGCGGCCGGCGTAGTCGCCCGGCGCGATGCGGTTCATACCCTTGGTGATCGTCAGGTTCGAATGCGTCAGATCGGCGGAGCCGCCGACGGTCAGTTCGGTTGCGCCATTGATCGCAGCGAGTGCCATTTCCGAGGCTTTTCGCGTTGCAACCTTGGTCGCCTTCCCGACATGCTCCTTGCGGAAGGCGCCGAGTGCTTCGAATACCGCGTCGGGCAGGGCGCCGGCGACCGCGCCCTCGAAGGCCTGGCGCCGCGGCGAGGCGGCAAGCCGCTGCTCCCAGGCGCGGCGTGCCGCTTGACCGCGGCCGGCAATCTCGCGCCAGGCGAAAAGGGTATCGTCCGGCACCTCGAACGGCGCGAAGGCCCAGCCGATGTTTTCGCGCGTCGCGGCGATCTCCGCATCGCCCAGCGGCGCGCCATGCGTCTTTTCCGAACCGCCCAGATTGGGCGCTCCCTTGCCGATCACCGTGCGGCAGGCGATCAGAGACGGCTGGTCCGATTGCTGCGCCGCTTCGATTGCCGCCGCAACGGTTTCGGTGTCGTGGCCGTTCACCGACTGGACATGCCATCCAGCGGCTTTGAACCGCGCCGGCTGGTCCATCGATGTCGACAGGGAAGTGGGCCCGTCGATCGAGATCGCATTGTCGTCCCAAAAGACGATCAGCCGGGAGAGCTTCAGGTGACCGGCAAGATCGATCGCCTCGTGGCTGATGCCTTCCTGCAGGCAGCCGTCGCCGGCGATCGCGTAGGTGAAATGGTCGACGAGATCGGCGCCGTGGCGGGCCGCCAGCATGCGCTCCGCCAGCGCCATGCCGACAGCAGTCGAAATGCCTTGTCCAAGCGGGCCGGTCGTCGTCTCGATGCCAAGCGCATGGCCATATTCCGGATGTCCGGCGGTGCGGCTGCCCAGCTGGCGAAACCGCTGCAATTCTTCGATAGGCATGTCTTCAAAGCCTAGCAGGTAATGCAGCGCATACTGCAGCATCGAGCCGTGCCCGGCCGACAGCACGAAGCGGTCACGATCGGGCCAGTTGGGGGCCGACGGATCGATATTGATGAAGCGGCTGAACAGCACCGTTGCGACATCGGCCATGCCCATCGGCATGCCCGGATGACCGGAATTGGCCTTTTGGACGCTGTCCATCGCCAGTGCGCGAATGGCGTTGGCCATGTCCCGTTCCGAGACGGCGGCGACGGGCTTCAGTGCTGCTGCTTGGCTGTTCATGGCGTCCTCCTCACGACACACGGTTCTTGCGTTCGATCAATTGCAGGATGAGCGGCGTCAGGATCAGCTGCATGGCAAGGTCGAGCTTGTTGCCGGGCACCACTATGGAATTCGGCCGCGACATGAACGAGTCGTGGATCATCGAAAGCAGGTAGGGGAAATCGATGCCGCGGGGATTGGCGAAGCGGATAACCAGCATCGATTCGTCGGGCGTCGGAATCCAGCGCGCGATGAATGGATTGGACGTGTCGACGATCGGCACGCGCTGGAAGTTGATGGCGGTCTGCGAAAACTGCGGGACGATGTAGCGGACATAGTCCGGCATACGGCGCAGGATCACGTCCATCACCGCCTCGGTGGAATAGCCGCGCGTTGCGCGGTCGCGATGGATCTTCTGGATCCATTCGAGATTTATGACCGGCACCACGCCGATCTTGAGGTCCGCGTGCCTGGCCAGGTTGATCTTGTCGGTGACGACGCAGCCATGCAGGCCCTCGTAGAAGAGCAGGTCGCTCGGAGGAAATTCGCGCCATTCGGTGAAATGTCCCGGCGGCGTGCCGTACTGCTTCTCCTCATCCTCATCATGGATGTAGGTGCGGGTCTTTCCGGTTCCCCGGCGGCCATATTCCTCGAATACCTCTTCGAGGATTGCCAATTCATTGGCCTCGGCGTGGAAGTGGGTGAAGTTCGGATTGCCCGCCTTTTCCTCCTCGGCCACCTTCGCCTTCATCGTGGCGCGGTCGTAGCGATGGAAAGCATCGCCTTCGATGAAGGCGGCCCCGATGTTCTCGCGCCGGAAGATCAGTTCGAAGATGCGCTTGACAGAGGTGGTGCCTGCGCCCGACGACCCGGTGATGGTAATGATGGGGTGCTTTGCCGACATGGTCTTCAGGCCCTGAAAAGGCCGCGGCGGCTGAACAGCGGCGCGCGCTCGCCGATGGCGCTCGGCTCGGTGTGGTAGCGGGTGATGCGCGCGACTTCCCGCGCCGATCCGAAAACCATGGGCACGCGCTGGTGCAGGCTCTCGGGCTCGATTTCGAGGATGCGGGTGATCGTATCGGTGGCGGCACCGCCCGCCTGTTCGACGAGATAGGCGATCGGGTTTGCCTCATAGACGAGGCGCAGCCGTCCCTGGCGGTAAGTCTTGCGCTTGTCGCCTGGATACAGGAATACGCCGCCGCGCATCAATATGCGGTAGCAGTCCGCGACCAGGGAGGCGATCCAGCGCATGTTGAAGTCCTTCTCGCGTGGGCCTTCGGTGCCTTCAAGGCAGTCGTCGATGTAGAGCCGCACCGCCTCGTCCCAATGCCGGTAGTTGGCGGCGTTGATGGCGAACTCCTGGGTTCGCTGTGGGATGATCCGGCTCTCATAGGCCTGGACGAAGGTGCCGAGCCTGGTCGAGAGAACGAAGACATGGGTGCCGCTGCCGAGCGACAGAACCAGCGCCAGCTGCGGGCCGTAGATGCAGAAACCGGCGCCCAGCTGGTTCACGCCTGCCTGCAAAAACGAGGCGGCCGGATTCGCATCCGGCGCACCAATTGCAGGGAGGAGCGAGAAGACCGTTCCGATCGACACGTTGGTGTCGATGTTGGATGAGCCGTCGAGCGGGTCGATGGCGATGGCAAGAGGCGCTTGCCTGTCGAGCAGCACCGGCTGCTCCAGTTCCTCGGAAGCGTAGAGCGCGACCGGAGCGCGGCGCATGGCGTCGAGGAAGATGTCATCGGCGAAGACATCGAGATCCTTCTGGATGTCGCCGTCAGCATTGGCGCCGCGGGCTCCGGCAAAGGCCGTGCCGAGCACCCCTTGATTGATGGTGTTGCGGATCGTGGTGGCCGCCTGCGTCAGCTGACGGATGGTCGCTACGACGGCGGAGCGCAGTTCGTCCGGCTCGCCAAGATAGGAGTTCAGAAAAGCGTCGAGCGTTGCCGCTGGCATCGTAACCTCCCGATCCAGCCGCCTCTCCTCGGGTCGGCCGGATTGGGAAAGGAGAACAAACGACGCTGGATAAGTAAAATTCAATAACTTTACTCAGGCAATAAAAAAATTTTAGTATGCCCAATGAGAAACCTCACGCTCAAGCAGTTCAAGACCGTTCAGGCAATCATCAGCCACGGAAAAATCGTCAGCGCGGCCAAGGTGTTAGGCCTGTCTCCTCCAGCGGTAACGATCCAGTTGCGGCAGGTGGAGGAGGAGTTCCAACTGGCCTTGTTCGACCGGACGTCGGACGGCATGCGTCCCACTGCCGCAGGTCTGGCCTTCGTCGAGACGGCACAGGCCATCGAGGAGCGGCTTCGTCTGCTCGAAGACAAGATGGATGCAATCAAGGGCGTGCGCGCCGGCAGCTTGCGGCTCGGCGTCGTTTCCACGGCCAAATATTTCGCACCGCGGCTGATGGCCGCCTTCATGAAGGAACATCCCGATATCGACATGCGCCTTGCCATCGGCAACCGCGCCGAGACGATCGACAATCTGAAGAACCACGACATCGATATCGCGCTGATGGGACGCCCGGCCAAGGAAGTCCCGGTGCGTGCTTCGGTCTTCGGCGATCACCCGCTGGTCATCATCGCACCGCCCGACCACCCGCTGGCGTCGGCACGCGACATTTCCAAGGAGCGGATCGCCGAGGAGCATTTCCTCATTCGCGAGTCCGGCTCCGGCACGCGCATCTCGCTGGAAATATTTTTGAGCGACGTGCCTGGCCGCATCGACGATCTCGGCGTCGAGATGGGCTCGAACGAGACGATCAAACAGGCGGTGATGGCCGGGCTCGGCATCGCCTTCATCTCTGCCCACACCATCGCCGCGGAAATCGAGGCTGGCCGGCTGGTCATCCTCGACGTCGTCGGCATGCCGATCCGCCGGCAATGGTTTTCGGTGATGCGCAGCGATCACGCGATCTCGCCGGCGATGGCGACCTTCCACGATTTCCTGATGCGCAAGGGCGCGATGTACCTGCCACTGTTCGGCAAGCTCTATCCGCACGAGGAACTGAACAGTAGAGGTCGCGCGAGTTAGGGCGCGCGGTCCAGGCAAACGCTTCAGACAAACGATGGTGTGTATCAGCGGCTGATCGGCTGTGACCTCCTGACCGATGTTCACGAGCCGAGGCATCGCTGGTGGCACGCATTTGCGGAGCCGAGGCGACCGCCCTCCAAGCGCTGGGCCACGGGGTAGCGCCCCCGCGTTCACGGAACGGGTGGGCTTTGACTGAGCGTCTGCTAGCCTACAATTGGTTCGGCGACAGCTTCTTCGAGGCCAGCTGCCGCTTGGGCGGCAAGACCGCGGGCCGCTGCTTGTGAATCGTAAAATTCCTCAAGTGCATAGACTCTGCCCCACCGCAGGGTGAACACGTGGAGACCACGGTTGACGTACGACGCGTCGCCATTGAGCAGCGTTGCGGTGCCGTCCCACTGGGCAAACACGGTGGTATGCCACGGCCAGCCCTTCACCCAGATGTGGATGACCGTGAGATGGAGATTGGGCAGGACGCGGCCGAGGCGCTCAAACCAGCGGCGCATGGCTTCTTTGTCGCGGCGCTCATCACCAAGCGCGTGGGCGCCGGAAACGCGGTGATGGACATGCAGCGCGAGTGCCTTCACCGCCTCATCCCAGCGATGGTCGTTGACGTGGTCGAAGCTCTCTCGGATCGATTTCTCGACAAAATAACTGTATAGCATTGACCTCTCCTCAAGCTTATTCGATGGCGTGATCGAGGCACCGTGCGGCGAGCCGAGCGGACGCGAGAGCCCACGGCCAGCAGCACGCCGGCTGCGGTCTGAACTCTGGCTCAGCGTATTGTCGCGTCGGCCCGCAGATGCATGTCAGTCTCGGTCGACACCGTCACCTCATCCCCGGACCTTGAGAACGCGTAGAGCGAGCCTCGGTGGCCCGGCATGGAAAAAGCCACGGAGTCATCGTCGGCGAGACCCATGACGATGCGCAGCGGATCGCCCCCCGTCTTCGGCGCGAAGGTGGCGGTGACCTCCAGGAGGCCGCCGTCGACCGGGACGTAGTAGACAACCATGTCAAGGTGTCCCTCGTGCAGGCTGCCGCCCTCGATCGGGCGTCCGATGGTGGCTTCCTCGGCAAAAGCCGGGGTCGCAAGAAACAGCGCGGCCAGGAGCGATGCGCTCAGGGTTTTGCGGATCATTTCATATCTCCTTTTTTAGATTGCGTTCGAACTCTATATAGGCTATAGATTACGAACGCAATCTAAAAAAGAGGTCAAAAATGCGCGTAAGTCGTACCCAGGCCGCGGAAAACCGAGAAACCGTAATCAACGTGGCAAGCCGCCTTTTTCGGGAGCGCGGCTTTGATGGTATCGGCCTTAAGGATCTGATGAAGGGTGCCGGACTGACCCAAGGCGCGTTTTACAAGCAGTTCGCATCCAAGGACGACCTGGCGGCGCAGGCGTCCAGGCGGGCGATGGAGAGCGCCACCCGTCGATGGTCGGCCGCGACTGCGGCAAACCCTGATGATCCGCTTGGCGCGGTGATCGCGTTCTACCTCAGTATGGACCATCGCGGAGAAAAGATGGACGGCTGCCCGATCGTGGCGCTCGGCTCGGATGCCGCCAGACAGGGCAAGGACGTGAAAGCGCCGTTCGAAGCCGGGATCAAGGAGCATCTCGAGATCCTCGGCCGTTTCATTGCTGAGACCAGTGGCGGGGAGTTCGATGGCAGGGCCATGGCCATTCTCTCGACGATGGTCGGTGCGCTGATGTTATCGCGCCTCATCAACGATCCTGACCTCGCGCAGGCCTTTCTGGATGCGGCGGCCAATCAGGTTCGTGAATCAGCCGGCACTTGAACGGCGTCGCGGCGCCTGCGGCGCGCCCAAGCTGACAGGAAAATAGATGCGACGGATTGTGGTTACGGGCATGGGAGCGGTTACGCCCCTTGCTGCCGATGTTGAAACGTCCTGGTCGCGTCTCCTGGCCGGCCGCTCGGGCATCCGGAGGCTTGCGGATGATGTGGTGGGCGACCTGCCGGCGAAGGTCGGCGGGGTGGTGCCCTCCACAGAAGAAGATCCGGACGCTGGTTTCGATCCGGAAGCCATCCTTCCGCCGAAGGATCAGCGCAAGGTAGACCGGTTCATTCTCTTTGCGCTGGCCGCGGCACAAGAGGCGCTCGCCCAAGCAAGATGGGCCCCCGTCTCGGAAGCGGATCGCTTGCGCACGGCCACGATCATCGCCTCGGGCGTCGGCGGGTTCCCGGCCATAACCGAGGCGGTGCGCACGGTCGACCGGCGCGGCGTCCGCCGTCTATCACCTTTTACGGTGCCGTCCTTCCTGGTGAACCTCGCGGCAGGCCACGTCTCGATCCGCTATGGCTTCAAAGGTCCGCTCGGTGCACCCGTGACGGCGTGCGCGGCCGGCATTCAGGCGATCGGCGATGCGGCTCGCCTAATCCGCGCCAACGAGGCCGATATTGCCGTGTGCGGCGGGACGGAAGCATGCATGAATCTTGTCAGCCTCGGTGGATTTGCCGCGGCACGCTCTCTCTCGACGTCCTTTAATCACCGTCCTGATGAGGCCTCCCGACCGTTCGACAAGTCGCGGGACGGCTTCGTCATGGGCGAAGGAGCGGGCATGCTGGTCATCGAGGAATTGAGCCACGCGCTGGCGCGCGGCGCAAGACCGCTGGCCGAGCTTGTCGGCTACGGCACGACGGCGGATGCTCATCACGTCACCTCCGGTCCCGAGGACGGCGACGGTGCGCGCCGGGCCATGGAGATCGCAATCGCCCAAGCAGGGATTTCGCCCCGCGAGGTTCGTCATCTCAATGCCCATGCGACCTCCACGCCGGTGGGCGACCTGGGTGAGATCGAAGCGATCAAGAGCGTGTTCGGGCGCGATTTCGCGATAGCTGTCAGTGCAACGAAATCGGCAACCGGACACCTGCTCGGAGCCGCCGGCGGGCTCGGAGCAATCTTCGCAATCCTGGCGCTCAGGGATCAGATCGCACCGCCGACCCTCAATCTGGGCGCTCCCGATCCGGCCGGCGACGGGATCGACTTTGTCGCAAACCGGGCCCGGCCGATGGCGATGGGCTATGCAATCGCCAATGGCTTCGGCTTCGGAGGCGTTAATGCCAGCGCGCTGTTCCGGCGCTGGACGGATGATCTGGCCGGCGCGAGTACCGGAGGCGCTCATGATTGACGCCTTTCGCTCTGATCTGTCGTGCTTCTCCCACGCCAATCCAAAACGAAGAAAGAAGTGACCTCCATGAACAAGACCAATCTAGGCGTCGCCCTGGTGACGGGGGCATCCAGCGGTATCGGGCACACAACGGCCAAAGCCCTGCAGAACGCGGGCTTTCGCGTGTTCGGAACCAGCCGTCGCGCGGTCCTCGACCGATCCGATGGCATTACCATGCTGGCCTGTGACGTGACCGATGACACATCCGTGGCGAAACTTGTCCACGACGTGCTGGCCGAGACCGGGCGCATCGACCTGCTTGTCAATAATGCCGGCGTTGGCCTGCTTGGTGGCGCGGAGGAGTCCTCGATGGCCCAGGCCAAGTCGTTGTTTGACGTGAACGTCTTTGGCGTTATGCGAGTAACCAAAGCGGTGTTGCCGACAATGCGCCGCCAAGGCGAGGGCAGAATCGTCAATTTGAGCTCGGTGCAGGGGTTCATTCCAGCTCCCTATTTCGCGCTTTATTCGTCGACCAAGCATGCCGTTGAGGGCTATTCCGAATCGCTCGACCACGAACTGCGTACTTTCGGAATTCGCGTCGTGTTGGTGGAGCCCGCCTATACCCGCACCTCATTTGAAGAAAATCTCGCCAGGCCGGATCAGTTGCTTGACATCTATGACTCTGCGCGCGCCGGCATGAATGCAGCTGTGCGGAAAGCGATGGAAAAAGGCGATGCGCCGGAAGTGGTGGCCAGGACCGTTTTGGTAGCTGCGACCGATCCCGCTCCGAAGAGGCGCTATGCGGCTGGAAAAATGGCGCGCCAGGTCAGTTTCCTGCGCCGTTTCGTCCCCGCATCCGCTTTCGACAAGAGCCTGCGAAAGCAGAACGGACTGCCGGTCTGAGGTCGACAACAATGATATTCCTGTTTCGGTCGAGCCCATGCGAGAGCGCGTTCCAGGAGTTCACATTTTTTGGCACTGGCACAGCCGGACGCGCATCTTCGATGCGCGCGCGTCCGCGACCGAGCCCTGCGGTCGTTGGCGTTAGATTAGCGCCATGTTATATTGCGGCGCGAAAGAGCGGGGGCCACGTTCCTTTCAGACCCGTAAGTGATCCGTATGTGCGATCCCTGCAGACTGGTCGGTATCACGGAAACTCCCGGGCATGGGGTTCGGGAATCGAAGGGGACAAGGGGTAATGCTCTACACGCTCGTTATGATGGTCTGCCTGACGGATGTGCCGCAGACCTGTGAACAACGCGAACAGATGGTGGACGGCCTGGCGATGAATCCCGGGACCGCCTTCATGCAGGCGCAATCGCTGGTAGCCCAGTGGATCGAGACGCATCCCGGTTATTTCGTTCAGCGCTGGCGCGTGCTGCCCGGCCGTGGATCGTGATATCCGCCGCGAAGATCGAATGAGGTTCTATTTCTTCGCGGCGAGCGTTTCCGAGACGGCCTTGGACAATTGATAAAGCCGCTGCTCGATTATCGTCGGCACTTCACAGACGTAGGTCAGTGATTGGACGCGTTCATTGAAAATTCGCGTTGCGAATTTCAGCTGTTCGGTTCGCCGATCGATCTCTTCGGGATCTGCATCCGGCTTTGCCCGCAATGCATCGACATCGGACGCTTCCTTGCGCAACGCGGCGGCCATTTCGAGCTGCTTGTGGGCGTAGCGGGAAATGCCGGAGATCACCTGCGAGCGCTCGGCGTCCAGGTGGTCGAACATGCCTTGCACCATCATCGCCATTTTGGGTGCAAGTTGCTCGGCCGGCAAGGAGGCCGCGAAATCCCTGATCTTCTTTTGAGCTTCCGCAATCGGCATCCGGCGAGCTGCCACTTCCTCGATCAGGGCGGAGATGGTGGGGTCCTTCGACCAGTCCTTGGCGGCTGAAGGAAGATCCGGTCCGCTCCAGATCTGGCCGAGCGAGAGTTGCGGCACCTTGCGCTGCATGCAGGGCCAGTCCGGATCGGGGTTGGCTGCCATGGCGTTGACGCCCGGCGCGAGCATGGCAATCACAGCCAGGCTGCGAACATGGATTATTCGCGCCATCAGGCATTTCCTCCCGTGTCCTGTTTGCGGGTCATCAGGCCGCGCGAAGGGTCGTAGGCGATGATGGCGGCGGCAAGGAACAGCAGCGTGCAGCCGGCAACGACGCCCAGCGACAGCCAGTCAACCTGGCCGTAGAAGGCGAAGCGGATCAGTTCGACGGCGTAAGTAAATGGATTGGCGAGGCAGATTTTGTAGAGCAGGGGGCTAGCCTCCTGGATACGCCACAAGGGATAGAGTGCCGGAGAAGCGAAATAGCCGGGAAAGATGACGAAGTTCATGATGCCAGCGAAGTTCTCGAGCTGCTTGATCATTGAGGACAGAAGCATGCCGAGCGCGCACAGCATCATGCCTGACAGGAACAGCGCCGGCAGCACGGTGAGATAGCCAAGCGGCGGCGCCTTGACGCCCCAGAACCAGGCAACGATCAGGAACGCGTAAACCTGCGCGATCGACACGGCGACACCGGCGAGCATCTTCGAGATCAGTAAAAACCAACGCGGGAAGGGGCTGACCAGCAGAGTGCGCATGTTGCCCATTTCGCGGTCATAGACCATCGACAGCGAAGACTGCATGCCCGAAAACAGCAGAATCATGCCGCACAGGCCCGGCGTGATGTAGACCTCGTAGAGCACGTAGGTCTTGTAGGGTGGGATGATCGATACGCCGAGCACCTGCCGGAATCCGGCGGCAAAAATGAACAGCCAGACGAGCGGCCGAACCAGCGAGGATATAAAGCGCTCGCGCTGATGCAGGAAGCGCAGGCACTCCCGCACGACGATCCCTTTGAGGCAAACGAGGTAGTGGTGGAGCCCAAACTGTTCGAACTTCACCGGCGTGAGGGTGGCGACTTTTGCCGGCATTGCGGGAGCGCTCATGGCGACATCTCCGCGATGCCGCTTGTTTCGATGCGGTTGAGCCTGGAAAAGGCGTCGCGGATCGAACTGGCACCGCTCGTCGCAACGACATCGGCCACCTTACCCTTGGCAACCAGGTCGCCCTGCCGCAGCACGACGACATGGTCGCCGTCTTCGACCTCATCGATCAGATGCGTCGCCCACAGCACACCGATGCCCTCGGTTTCGACGAGTTTGCGGATGGTGGCCAAAATGCCCGCACGCGACTGGATGTCGAGACCGACCGTCGCCTCGTCGAGCAGCAGCAGGGAAGGGCGGTGGAGCAGCGCCCGCGCGATCTCGATGCGCCGCATTTGGCCGCCGGAAAGACTGCGTGCCTTGTCATGCTGACGGCCCTGCATGTTGACTGTATCGAGCAGCGCGGCAATGCGCTGCCGGGCTTGGTGTCCGCCAATGCCATGCAGCGAGGCGTGGTAGGAGAGGTTCTGGTGGACGCTGAGGTCGAGGTCGAGCGTGCGTGCCTGGAATACGATGCCGACACGCCTGAGCGCTTCGCCCGAAGCGCGGCCGACGTCATGGCCGAAGATGCGGATCGATCCGCGGCGGGTGCCGTAAAGATGGCTGATCAGTGAAAACAAAGTTGTCTTGCCGGCCCCATTGAGGCCGAGCAGAACGGTGAAAGTTCCCGGCGCGATCGAGAATGAGACGTCCTGGAGCGCTCGCTTCGGACCATAGGAATGGCTGATGCCGGCAACATCGAGCGCTGCCACCTCCTCTCCAGCTCCGCTTGTCCTCACATGCTGCATGCCGCTGGCTCCTTCGGGGCGCGCTGCTTATCTAGTGCACTTGCAACATCCCCGCGGCATATATTCATCACGTCGGCCTCCCTGATCATTGCTGCGGTCTAGTGGGGCGATATGGCCACGCCCCAAGGCTGCTGGCCCACCGTAACCGATTGAACCGGCTCGTCCGTCGCCGTGTCGATGAAGGTGATGTCGTTGGAATTGCCGTTGGTGGTGATCAGCGTCTTCTGATCGGGGGTGAAGTCGAGATGCCAGACGCGCTGGCCGACCAGGATGTATTTTTCCACCTCGTAGGTTTCGGTGTTGATGACGGCGACGTGGTTCGCTGGGCCGAGCGCGACATAGGCTTTCTTGCCGTCCGCGCTGATTGCGATGCCGACCGGCTGGATGGTTTCGGGCCGCAGTCCCGCAATCGCGAACTGGATCTTCTTCACCACCTCGCGTTTGAGACTGTCGATGACGCTGACGGTACCGCCGATTTCGGCACTGACCCAGATCTGTGATCCGTCGGGCTTGAATTGCGCAAAGCGCGGACGCGTGTCGACCAGGACGTTGTCGGTCACCTCATGGCTGTCGGTGTCGATGAAATGCGCCATGCTGGTGGTTTCGGAGGTGTTGACCATGGTTTTGCCATCGGGACTGACGGCCATGCCTTCAGGCTCCACCCCAACGGGAATCTCGGTCATGACCTGCTTGCTCTCGACATTGATCGCGGTGACGAGATTGTCGTCCTCGTTGGCGACGTAGAGCGTCTTGCCGTCGGGCGAAAGCACGAACAGTTCGGGATCGGGGCCCGATGGCAGCGTGCCAACGATCTGCAGCGTCGCGGTATCGATGATTTCGATCGTATCGTCATCGCTGGCGCACAAATAGATGAACTTGCCGTCATGCGAGATGGTGATACCGCGCGGCCTCTGGCCGACTTCGACGGTCTTCACCACTTGCATCGTCGCCGTGTCGACGACCGTTATCGTATTGTCTTTCTCGTTGGAGACATAAACGGTGTAAGCCCACGCCGGATTGGCCATGAAGCCGAGAATGGTGAGTGCGCAAGCTCGTCTCTGCACGAAAATTCCTCCCGATTGGTTCTACTTAAGGACGCATTTCGTTTCCGGCTGATCGACGCCGAGCGTATCGAGCTCGGAGATCTGGTGGAGATAACCCTCCTGTGGCGATGTCGAGACCACGGATTTGGTGTCGCCGAGCAGGATTGGCTGGCGAAGCTGATGGTTCCACTTGCGGAAGGTCAGCTTCTGTCCCTTGAAGGCGGCGACCGAGAAATCGTCCGAGCGGATGTAGTCGCTGATCTTCTTCGGATCGTCGCCATTGGTCCGTGTGCTCGCTTCGCCCACCGCCCGCACCGCCGTCCAGGCCGACATATCCTTGGACAGCATTCGCCGGCCGGTCGTCCTCAGGAAACGGCTTTGCATTTGAATGCCACCCCATTGCTCGCTCGCGGGATGCCAGGACGATGCGACAAGACCGGCCGTGCCGGCGACCAGCCGCGGTGTCCAGGTGCGGTAGGGCACATAGGTTCCGAACACCTCGCTCTCATCGGCGACAAGCACCACGTCATGCTCCGGCAGATCCTGCGTGAACACGGAAATCTGCTGCTGTATCTGCGTGGCGCCGGTGTCGGTGCGGCGCGCCGTGCCGGTGTCTTTGAACTCCTTCTCGGCGACGATCTGACCGCCGAAGCGAGCCGCCGCGCGGCGCAACGCGGCCGCATAGAGATGATCCCGCTCATGCGAACCATAGAGCAGCACCCAATTCGGCCATTTCTTTATCACGAGATACTGCGCCAGCGCGTCAGCCAGCATGCTTCGTGTCGGCGCCACATGGAAAATGTTTATGCGGCAGTCTTCCTCGCGCAGGCTGTCGTCTGTGGCACCGACATTGAAGACCAGAACGCCCTTGTCGCGGGCGATGTCGGCGATCGACAGCAATTGCCTGGCCGAGAGGTCAGCGACAACATAGCGGTCACCTTTGGCAATCAGATCGTTGAACGCCTGAACCGCGTCGGCGTCCGGCTTGACCTCGGCTATGTCGAGGCTGAATTTCTGGCTGAGGAACTTTCCTGTCGTGTTGTTGTCGCCGATCGCCACATTGGCGCCGGCGACACCTTCGTCGCGTGGCGGCAGGTCCAGCAGGGAAAGCGCCAGTTGCGGCGCGTAGGCCCGCAAATAACCTATTCTGATTTCGGCTATCTTTCTTTCCGGCCTGTCGGCAGCGAGCGGTTGCTTGCCCGTCACTTCCTGGGCCATCACGCCTGTAACGTTGGCGGTCTGGAAAAAAAAGCACAAAAAGGCCGCGAGAGTGCCTGGCACCGCGCTCGTCATCGATAAAACTGCCTATTCTTGCACTAAAGTCCGATTGTTCCCGGACCAGCGCGAATTCAAGGTGCCCACAATGAGCTTAGCGGACGCCACAAGATTTATCAAAGCCCTGCAAGTGGACTTACGTGTCTGCTTTAGTCCTATTCCTTTTCGCGGGGATACGGCGATGAATGAGCGTATTGCGGTCTCATCCGCAGCAATGGCGGAATGAGAAACTCTATGGGTCGTCATGGGAGGATTGCCTGATGAAAACGCGCGCCGCTGTCGCCGTTGCCGCCGGAAAGCCGCTGCAGATCATGGAGGTCGACCTCGAAG